>JBBIOE010000055.1:0-35909 GCA_037443525.1 Archangiaceae bacterium
GGGAGCCGCGGCGGCAGGCGCAGGCGCGGGGGCCGCGGCGGCGGGGGCCGGCGCGGGCGGCTTGGGAATCGCCTGCATCTCGTTCAGCTTCGAGGCGTTGCCCCACGAGAGCGGCTTGTCCTTCTCGTTGGCGTAGAGCTTCGCCATCGTCAGCACGAGGTCCTCGCGCGAGAAGGTGGGCACCTCGGGCTGGCGCGTCATCACGATGGCGTCGGTGGGGCACACCTGCACGCAGAGCTCGCAGTAGATGCAGGCGTTGAGATCGAGCGTGAAGTCGTCGGCGTAGCCGCGCTTCTTGCCGGTGACCTTCGACTCGCGCTTGCCGGCGGGCTTGATGGAGATGACCTGCGAGGGGCAGATGCGCTCGCACTGCAGGCACCCGATGCAGGCCTCGTCGCCCTCCTCGTCGTGGACGAGGGCGAAGGACGCGCGGTAGCGCTCCTTGCGCGGGCGGATGACGGCGGGGAACTGCTGGGTGACGTTCGGCCGGAAGGCGTTCTTCACCGAGACGACGAGGGCCTTCACGCTGTCGACGAAGTAGTTGTTCATCGCCTCACCCCACCTTGACGACCCAGACCGCCGTCGCCGCGAGCAGCACGAGCGAGGTGGGCACGAGCCAGGTCCAGCACAGGCGCATCAGCTGATCGGACCGGAATCGCAGCCACGTCCACCGCGCCGTGTAGATGAAGCCGAAGAGGAAGAGCGTCTTGCCGAAGAACCAGTGGAAGCCCGGGGCGCCGGGGCCGTCCCAGCCGCCGAGGAAGAGCGACGCGGCCACCGCCGAGGACACCAGCGTGTGGACGTACTCGGCCACGTAGAAGAGCGCGAACTTCATGCCCGTGTACTCGGTGGTGATGCCGCCGACGAGCTCGCTCTCCGCCTCGGGGATGTCGAAGGGTATGCGGTTCGCCTCGGCGAGCGACGCCATCATGAAGATCACGAAGGCCGGCAAGCCCAGCACGGTCATCGGCGAGAGCCCCACCAGCCAGTGGTGCGAGACCTGCCACTCCACGATCTTGGAGACGTTCATCGAGCCCGCGATGACCACCGGCACCATGGCGGTGAGCACCATCGGCACCTCGTAGGACACCGACTGCGCCACCGCGCGCATGCCGCCCAGCAGCGCGAACTTGTTGTTGGTGGCCCAGCCGCCCGCGAAGACCGAGAGCACCGTCACCGCGCCGATGGCGAGCAGGTACAGCACGCCCACGTCCAGCCCGACCGAGACCTCGGTCGGGGTGATGGGCAGCACCGCGAGGCCGCCCAGCGAGCAGAACACCGCCAGGGGCGGCGCGATCTGGAACAGCCACCAGTCGGCGTTCTCGGGGAGGATGTCTTCCTTCTGCAGCAGCTTCACCACGTCGGCGACCGGCTGGAGCACGCCCGCGTAGCCGACCATGTTCGGGCCCACGCGGGACTGCATGCGCGCGGCCCACTTGCGCTCGAACCACAGGCCGGCCGCCGCGGTGACGAGGAACACGTTCACCAGCAGGAAGCCGATGAGCACCGAGTGGAGCAGGGGGGTCATCGGTCCACCTCGCCCATGATGGGGTCGAGCGAGCCCAGGATCGCGACCGCGTCGGACACGGTCTCGCCGGGCAGGATGTACGGAATCGCCGAGAGCGCGTGCAGGCTGGGCGAGCGGATCTTCAGCCGGTACGGGCTCGCCTCGCCGGCGGCGATGACGTAGGTCCCCAGCTCTCCGCGCGGGGTCTCGATGCCGACGTAGGCCTGGTTCGCGGGGATCTTGTACTGAATCGGCAGCTTCACCGGCTTGCCGGCGTTGATGCCGCCCTCGGGGACGGCGTCGATGAGCTGGCGCACCAGCCGCACCGACTCCCTCATCTCGGCCACGCGCACCTGCGAGCGGGCGAGGCAGTCGCCGCCCTTCGCGGTGATGACGTTCACCTTCACCTCGTCGTAGGCGTGGAAGGGCGCGTCGCGGCGCAGGTCGTGGTCGACGCCACACGCGCGCAGGATGGGCCCGGTGATGCCGAGGTCGAGCGCGAGGTCGGCCGCCAGCGTGCCGACGCCCCGGGTGCGCTCCTGGAAGATGCGGTTGTGGAAGGAGAGCTCGTTGTACTCGTCGAGGCGCGGCTCGATCTTGTCCATCGCCTGCTTCACGCGGTCCACCCAGCCGGGGGTGATGTCGTGCCGCAGGCCGCCGATGGTGTGGGTGTTGTAGTGGAAGCGGGCGCCGGTCACGTCCTCGAAGAGATCGAGGATCAGCTCGCGCTCACGAAGGCACCACAAGAGCACCGACGCGCCGCCGCCGAGCGTGCCGCCCAGGTCCGCGGAGAAGGTGCCGAGCCACACCAGGTGCGAGGCGATGCGCTGCAGCTCGGCGTAGATGGTGCGCAGGTAGCGCGCGCGCCGGGGCACCTCGAGGTTCAGGAGCTTCTCGAACGACATCACCAGCGCCTGCTCGTTCGTCATCGGCGCGACGTAGTCGTTCTTGTCGACGATGGGCGTCGACTGCACGTAGGTCAGCTTCTCGCAGAGCTTCTCCACGGCGCGGTGGAGGTAGCCGACGTGCGGCACGGCCTTCACGATGATCTCGCCGTCGAGGTACAGGTCCATGCGGAAGACGCCGTGCGTGGACGGGTGCTGCGGCCCGAAGTGCAGGAGCATCAGCTCGCCTTCGGGGTCGTACTGATCGACCTTGAGGTGGGGATCGACGCGGCGCGAGACGGTCACGGGGGTGGTCTGCATGTCACCTCCAGGGGGCGTACGGCAGGTCGGCCGGCAGGTCGCGGCGCAGGGGGTGAACGGTGTAGTTCTCGGGCATCATCAGCCGCCGCAGGTCGGGGTGGCCGGCGAAGCGCACGCCGACCAGGTCGTACTGCTCGCGCTCCTGCCAGTCGGCGCCGGCGAAGAGACCGGCGAGGCTCTGCAGCGGCTCTCCCACGCCGAGCTTCACCGCCCAGGTCACGGTCTTGGAGCCCTTGCCCACGCTCCGCAGGACGGTGGCGACCTCGTAGTGCTCGGGCTCGCCCGGGGTCTTCCCGGTGCGCGAGACGCCCGAGAGCCAGTGGCTCGCGACCACCGCGCCGTAGATCGTGTAGCCCATGGCCTTGAGCCGGGTGGCCAGCTCCAGGTGCCGCGCCGCGGGGACGAGCGGCGGCCCGTTCTTCGGAAGCTCGGTCACGCCGAACTCGGTCTTGAGCAGGGTCTCGAAGTCGCTCGCCGCGGCGCTCGAGGCGGCGGCCTGAGTCGGCGCGGCCGGCTCGATCACCAAGGGCTCGCTCTGATCCTGCATCGTCACGTCGGCGGCCGAGGACTCCTGCTGCGCGCTCAGCGCGGGGTTCCGGCCCTTGTCGTCGAGGCGGGGAATCGACGGGTTGGTGGCCTGCAGGAGCCCGGGGTTCTGCTCGCGGGTGACGGTCTTGCCCTCGCGGGTGGCCTTCACCTTCTCCTGCAGCCGCATCAGCCCGTGCATCAGGCTCTCGGGGTTGGGCGGGCAGCCGGGGACGTAGACGTCGACGGGGAGGAAGGTGTCGATGCCCGGCACCACCGAGTAGAGGTTCCGGTAGAAGTCGCCGGAGATCGCGCAGGAGCCCATGGCGATGCACCACTTGGGCTCGGGCATCTGGTCCCACAGCTTCCGCACGCGGGGCGCCATCTTCACGGTGATGGTGCCGGCCACGACCATCACGTCGGCGTGGCGGGGGCTGGCGCGGACGATGGTGCCCATGCGATCGACGTCCACGCGGGCGCCGGCGGCGGCCATGAACTCGATGCCGCAGCAGCTGGTCGCCATGGGGAACATCCACAAGGCGTGGCTGACCCCCCAGGTGAGCAGCTCGTCGAGCTTGGCGGTCGCGATCGACAGGCCCGGGGTGTGGTGGAGCACCTGGTAGAGCGGGTGCTCGAACATCGAGCCGTCATCGAGCGTCTTCGGGTAGTCGCTCACTGCCATTCGAGGGCTCCCTTCCGCAGCGCCCAGCCCCAGCCGAGCATCAGGACGCCGACGAAGCTGAAGATGACGAACAGGCCGGTGGTGCCCGCCTCGCGCACGATGAGGCCCCAGGGCATCAAGAACGCGGCCTCGATGTCGAAGAGCACGAAGAAGAGCGCCACGACGTAGTAGCGCGCGTGGAAGCGCACCCAGGCCATGCCCGACGGCGCCTCACCGCACTCGTAGGTGCTCTCCTTGAGGCCCTTGGGGCGCTTGGAGCGAACGCCGAGGATCTTCGCGCCGATCAGCATCGCGGAGCCGATGGCGGCCGCGATGATGAAGAAGGCGGCCAATGCGTAGCCTTGTTCCATGTGTCACCTTGGGGGACGAAACCGGCACCGCACGTCTACTCGGCCGCCGGCAAAAGGGGGCCAAGATTTCCGTGAGGTGCCTAGTCCTCACCCACCGGGTCGTCGGAGTAGTCCAGCGGATTCACCTTCGACTCGGCGGGCAGTTTGGCGAGCTCGGCCTTCACCAGCGTCTGGTGCTGGGCTTCCTCGGCCTTCAGCTCCTCGAACAGGTGGCGGACCTCGGGGTCCTTCACGTGGCCGAGGGCGTCGGCGAAGAAGGCGTGGGCCTTCTCCTCGCTGCGCAGGCTCGCGCGCAGCGCCTCGTGCACGCTCATGAAGACGCGGGCCTCGTCGTAGTCGGGCGCCTCGACGTCGAAGAGCAGGTCGCGGGTAACGGTGCGCTTCTGGTCGCCGAAGGCCTTCTTCCGCCGATCGGCGAGGGCCTGGCGGTGCTTCTCCTCGATGCCCACCATCTTCTTGAAGAAGGCGGCGGCCTCGGGGGTGTGGTGCAGCGAGAGCTGATCGGCGAGCTCCTCGTAGCGATCGCGCGCTTCTTCTTCGATCAGCACGGCGAGATCGAGGGCCTGGACGAGCGTGAGCTTCGAGATGTCGAGCGGGGTGGTGCCCACGGCGGTGATCCTCACTTCTGCAGGTACATGTCGAGGACGCGCTCGCGGGGGCGGGCGCCCTTGGCCTGCTCGGCCTGGCGCAGCTTCACCATCGCCTCGTAGGTCGGGGGCGGGTTGGGGTTCTTGTAGAAGACCCCGGTGTAGAGCTCCTTGCCGTAGGCGCGGGCCAGATCCATCGCGCGGAGCTGATCGGTCTGATCGTGCCCGAGCGACTTGAGCGGCTTCATCATCTTCTTGTGCTCGGTGAGCTGCTGCTCGTCCTCGCCGTAGGTCACGCAGGGCGACTGGATGTTCACGAAGGAGAAGCCCGGGTAGCGAATGGCCTCCTCGATCACCGCCGCCATGCCGGGCATGTCCGCCGGGGTGGCCTGGGCGACGAAGCCGCAGCCGTAGGCGAGCACGTAGAGCAGCGGGTTGATGGGGTCTTCCAGCGAGCCGTAGGGCGAGGTGATGGTCTTCAGGCCCCTGGGCGAGGTGGGAGAGAGCTGCCCCTTGGTGAGGCCGTACACCTGGTTGTCCATCACGATGTACGTGAGGTCCATGTTGCGGCGCACCGCGTGGGGCACGTGCCCGCCGCCGATGGAGAAGCCGTCGCCGTCGCCGCCCGCGCACAACACCAGCAGCTCGGGGTTCGACAGCTTCACGCCCTGCGCGATGGGCAAGCTGCGCCCGTGCACCGAGTTGAAGCCGTAGGCGGTGGTGTAGCCGGGGATGCGGCTGCTGCACCCGATGCCGGAGATGAAGGCGATCTCGTGCGGAGGCCGGCCGATGGCGGCGAGCGCCCGGTAGATGCCCTGCACCACGCCGAAGTCGCCGCACCCGGGGCACCAGATGGGCTTGAGAGAGCTCTTGTAGTCCTTGGCTTCCATGTCACTTCCTCAACGAAGCTCGCGCAGGCGGGAGACGATCTCCGCTGGCTGGAACGGGTTGGCGCCGGAGCGGCAGAAGGGCACGACGCCCTTCGGCACGTCGACGAACATGCGCACGATTCGGTAGAGCTGCCCCTGGTGCGACAGCTCGACCACGAGGCCGGTCTGCACCCCCTGGAAGAACTCCAGGTAGACCTGCTCGGCCACCGGGTACACCAGGGTGGGAATGAGCAGCTTCACGTCGAGGCCCTGCGCCTTGGCGAGGGCGACGGCCTCGCGGCAGACCCCGGCCGAGCCGCCCCAGCTCACCAGCGCGGTGGTGGCCTTGGGGTTGCCGACGACCTCGAAGAGGTCCTTGCGCTTGCGAAGCGGATCGAGCTTCTTGAAGCGCTTGTCGTTCATCTTGGCGTGCATCGTGCCGCTCACGGTCGGATCGCCGTGCTCGTTGTGCTCGATGCCCGCGCCCAGGTAGTTGCCCTTCTCCAGGCCCGGGTGGCTGATGGGGCTGACGCCCGACTCGGTGAGCTTGAAGCGGTTGTAGTTGTCGAGGTCGGCGCCGGTGGGCACCAGCCGCTTCTTCAGCTCGAAGCGCGAGGTGTCGATGGGGTCGACGGCCTCCTTGCGCTGGGCGATCTCCTGATCGCTCAAGATGATCACCGGGGTCTGGTACTCCTCGGCGATGTTGAAGGCGTCGATGGTGACCTTGAAGGTGTCGGCGACGGTGGTCGGCGCGAGGATGGGGCGCAGCACGTCGCCGTGCGCCGAGAACGCGGCCTGGAAGAGGTCACCCTGCTCGGGCTTGGTGGGCAGGCCGGTCGACGGCCCACCGCGCTGCACGTTGAGGATCACCAGCGGCAGCTCGGCGATGGTGGCGAGGCCCATGATCTCGGACTTGAGCGAGATGCCCGGGCCCGAGGAGGCGGTCATCGACTTCCTGCCCGCGAAGCTGGCGCCGAGCGCCGCGCCGATGCCGGCGATCTCGTCCTCGCACTGCAGCACCGCGCCGCCGTACTTCCACAGCTCCCTCGACAGGATCTGCATCACCTCGGTGGACGGGGTGATGGGGTAGCCGGAGAAGAACTCCACGCCGGCGAAGAGGGCCCCGGCGGCGCACATGTCGTTGCCGTCGCACAAGAGCTTCTGGGTCTTCTTGCCCTCGACCTTGGCGAGCGTGCGCGGGTTCTTGAGCGGGTGCGTCTTGGCGAACTCGACGCCCGAGGCCAGCGCGCGCTCGTTGGCGGCGAAGATCTCGGGGGCCTTCTCGCCGAACTTCTTCTTCAGCCCCTTGACGATGGAGTCGAGGGGAATGGCGAACCAGCCCGAGAGGACGCCGAGGATGATGCTGGTCTTCGCCTTGTCGGTGCCCGCCGCCTTCTTCGCCATCTCCGTGACCGGCACGGCGATGATCTCGGTGGGGACGGCGCCCATCTTGGCGAGGGTCTCGGGCGGGGCGCCGGCCTTCTCCTCGTAGATGAGGACGGTGTTGGGGCCCAGCGGCAGCTCGGCGCCGAAGCGGAAGAAGTCTTCCCAGTTGAGCGCGACCGCCACGTCGAGCACGCCGCCCGGGTTGAGCACCGGCTCGATGGCCAGGCGCACCCGGCACGACGATTCGCCGCCGCGAATCTGTGAGCCGAAGCTCTTCGTCATGAGGGCGTGGTACCCCTCGGCCGCCGCAGCGCCGAGCAATGACTCGCCCGCGCTCACCACGCCGTCGCCGCCCGACCCTGCCATTCCGAACACCAGATCGTGAACCATGCGGAAGACTTATGGTCGCGGGGTTGTGCATCGTCAACGCTGAAGCTCGGCCGAACGCGCTGTGGGTGTGAACTCGGCTGAAAGCACCGAGAAGCTTTCGATGCGCGCGCCCGAATGACCGAGCTGTGACACCGGGGGCCTTCGCGTGGAGATGCTTGGGCCGTGAGCACGAATCGCGTCGACGTGGCGGTTGTGGGAGGCGGGCTGGCAGGCCTGGCCGCGGCCCTCGAGCTGAAGCAGGCCGGACGGTCGGTGCGGGTGCTGGAGGCGGGCCCCTCGCTGGGCGGCAAGGCCATCAACGTGGTGACTCCGCACGGGAGATTTCCGGGCGGTCCCACCAGCTTCAACGGCCGGCACCCCGCGTTCTGGCGGCTGCTCCGATTGCTGGGCATCGAGACAGAGGCCAGGCGGCTCGACCCGCGCTCGGGCGCCCGCTTCATCGTGCGCGACGGGAAGCTCGCGGGCATCGAGCCGAACCCCCTCAAGGTGCTGACCACCTCGGCGCTCTCGTTGGGGGACAAAGTATCGTTCGCGCGCGACTTGCTCGGGCGCAAGCACGCGCCCACGGGAGAGGACGAGTCGCTCGATGCCTTCCTGGCGAGGCGCTTCGGGCGCTCGACGGTGGACCACTTCCTCGCCGCGGTGATGACGGGGATCTTCGCCGGCGACCTGAAGAAGCTCTCGGCGGAGTCGTGCATGCCGGCCTTGGTGACGGCGGAGCGAGAGTACGGCTCGGTGGTGCGCGGGCTCCTCAAGGGCCTGGGCAAGGCCGAGGACGGCTCGCGGCCCGGGCTCTACACCTTCGAAGCGGGCATGGGGCGCATGGCCGAGCGGGCGCAGGAGGTGCTCGACGCCACCTGCGGCGCCAAGGTGACGGGGCTCAAGGCCGGCGCGGGCGGCGTGGAGGTCCGGTACGAGTCGAGCGGCGAGGCGCGGACGCTCTCGGCGGGCAAGGTGGTGCTGGCGGCGGAGGCGCACTTCGCGGCGCCGCTCCTCGAGGCTCTGGCGCCCCAGGCGGCGGCGGTGTTGCGCGGCTTCGAGTACGCGCCGGTGTCCCTGGTGCACTGGGTGGAGAAGACGCCGGGCGACTCGAAGCTGCCGAATGGCTTCGGCTACCTCTCGGCGCCGATCGAGAACTGCTTCGCGCTGGGGACCCTCTTCGTGGGCGACCTCTTGGCGGAGAAGGCGCGGCGCTTCGCGACCTTCGTGGGCGGCGCGGTCTTCCCCGAGCGGGCGGCGCTGGACGACCTGGCGATGCAGAAGGGCCTCTCGGAGGACCTCCTGCGGCTCACCGGCGGCACGGTGGGCGAATTGGTGCACGTGCAGCGCTGGGCGAAGGGCGTGTTCCAGCCGCCGGTCGGGCACAAGAAGCAGCTCGCGAAGCTGGAGGAGGCGATGAAGGGCGTGCCGGTCGCGCTCGCGGGCAGCTACTTCGGCGGCGCGGCGATGAAGGACGCGCTGGTGTCGGGCTTCGCGGCGGCGGAGCGGCTGCTTGCGGCGGAGGGCGCGACGTCAGCCGCTCCCGCGCAGTCCGGGGCGTCGACGCAGGCCCGAGCCTAGATTCCGAGCGCCTTGGCTTCCTCGTCGGGCATCGTCTCCAGGCGGTGCACCAAGAGGCCCACGTGCTCGGCGTCGAACTCGCCGATCGCCGAGTCGATCTTCCAGTCGCTGAGCAGCCCGAGCGAGTGCCGGCCGCGCAGGCCCTCCTTCAGCGCCGCGACCGCGTTGGGGACGTTCAGGCAGGTGGCCTCGACGTGCTCGTGCCCCTCGAAGCCGTGGATCTCGAACCAGAGGTGCTCCTTGCCGCCGGACTCGCCGCCGTCGGTGGCGTAGCCGAGCTTCACGTAGAACTTGAAGCTCGCGTTGGCGCCGAGCCGCTTGAAGAGCGCCACCAGCATGGGGACGCGCTCCCGCGAGAGGATCTCGGCGCGGCGGGTCTGCGAGTCGGAGATGTAGAGCACGGTGTCGCCGCGCATCGCCTTCGCGTGGGCCGCCAGCGACTGGAGCCCTGAGCCGAACAGGCCGAGCCACTTCTTCTTCGGGGCGAAGAGCACCGCGCTGGGGACGCCGTGGATGGAGTCGCGATCGTCCCGGCCTCCTCCGAAGCGCGGCGCCGCGGTGGAGAGGGCGTGAGCCCACGGCAGCCAGGCCAGCTCGATGCCCTGGCCGACCTCCACCGGCTCCTCGGGCGGGCAGAGGCCGTGATCGAGGAACAGCGAGGCGACGACCTTGACCAGCTCGCTCACGTTCTCGCTCGCCGCGCGGGGCACGTCGAAGACCTCGAGTTCCAGCGCGCCGCAGCGAGCGAGGCCGTGGGTGTGCATCCACCCCGGGTCCTCCCCCTGCGAGACGTAGTGAATGACGAAGAGCGAGCTCGACGACGGCGGCGCGGCCGAAGCGGCGGAGTCCTTCACCCACTCGAAGTGGTGCACCCGGAAGGCGGAGAGGTCGAAGGCGGCCACCGCCGAGGGGGCGATGGCCGCGAGCGCGCGCAGCTGGAGGTGGTAGTCGTCGAGCGGCGCCTCGCCGAAGGTGACCGTCACCCCCAGGGACCACCTGCTGCGATCGAGCTCGGCGCGCTCCCTTTCGGCGAGGGGCGAGCCGATGTGAAACGTGTCCGCCTTCACGCTCGGCGCCGCCCAGACGGAGAAGCGCCGCTCACCGAGCGTCGCGTCGAGCTGCCAGGCGGCGTTGGGCGGAGCGGAGGGCGGCGTCATCTCGCAGCGCAGGCCCTCGCCGAAGCGGTGCTTGAGCGCTTCGATCACCTCGGTGGCCGTGGGCGCATCATGCTCGGCCGGCAGCCACGCCCACATCGGCGACGGCTCGGGTTCGCCCTCGAGCTGCTGCCGATATCGGTCGGGGAGCTCGGCCATGACCCCCGAGTGTGTCACGCGCGCCGGAAGGCTGACAGGGCGGCTGGGCTCGCCTTCGCGGAGAGTCTGGCTGGCTACCTCGGCGGCCGATCGGCCCAGGCGAGCAGGTTCTCGATGATCGACGCGTCGCCGAGCACCGCGCCCTTGGCCTTCCGCGCCTTCCTGGGGTCGAGCACCTTCGTCCCGCCGGCCTCGTCGACCGCCGCCACCACCCACCGCCACCCATAGCGCAGCGCCTCGGCCTCCATGCGGTGCCACTCGCGCGCGGAGAAGCGCAGCGGCATGGCCTTGCGCTTCACCTGCACCGCGAGCTGCACCGGCCCGCGCAGCGCCAGGAGGTCGAACGCCCCTCTCGAGCCGCGCGACTGGTAGACGAGATCGAACCCCAGGCCGGCGAAGTGCTCGGCGCAGGCCTTCTCGCCCTCGTCGCCCCACAGCCGCATCGGCACCACGCTGCCGCCCGGCCGCCGCCACTTCAGCCACAGCCCGAAGGTCGCGTCGGAGAGCTCATGGCGCCCGTCGGACGTGCGCTGCACGGCTTCGCCCAGTCGCTCGAGGTAGCCCAGGGTCGCGCCGGAGGGCGCCTTGATGCGCGCCGCCACGTCGGTCAGCCGCGCGGGGCCGTCGGCCAGGGCGTCGAGCGTGGCCGCGAGCGTCGTCGCCCGGCCCACCAGCCTGAGCCACTCGCGCTCGAAGTAGAGGGCGAGCCGCCCGGTGCGGTGGAAGAGCACCTGCTGGAGGCCGAGCTTGAGCCGCGTCGCCTCGTCGGGCTCGCCGGCGAGCGACGCCAGCGCTTCGCCCAGCACCTGCAGGTAGAACGGGCTTCCGCCCACGGCCCGGTACGCGGCCTGGGCGAGGCTCCTGCCGATGCCGCCCACGTCCTTCCCCAAGCCGACGAGCAGCTCGACGGCGTCGCGCTCGGTGAAGGGGCCGATCTCCACCACCGTGAAGTGCTGGAAGAAGGGCGAGGCCTTCGACGTCACCAGCTCGGTGAGCATCTGCCGCGCCGAGCCCGAGATCACGTAGCCGGTGCGGGTGTGCCGCTGCCAGGTGGCGCGCATCACCGCGAACAGGCCGTCCTTCTCCGGGGGCCCCGAGAGCGCGGCGAGCTCCTGGAACTCGTCGATCGCCACCACCAGCCAGCCCTTGGTGGCGTGGGCGAGCGCCTCGGGCACCTCGAGGCAGCTCTTCACGAAGTCCCGCTGCGTGAGCTCGAGCTCGGGCAGCTCGAGCAGGAAGCTCCTGGAGCCCGGGGGGAGGGCGTCGAACGCCTTCGTGGCCAGAAGGCCCTTGCGCCACTCGCGCGGGTCGCGGGCGAGCTGGGCGAGCGAGACCCCGGCCTGCGGCGAGAGCACCGCGTCGGCCGCCCGCAGCGCCAGGTCGCGGAACACCTCGAGCGAGAGGGGCGCGGTGTCCTGCACGTCGAGGACCAGCGCGTGCACCTGCGCCTTGGCCTCGTTCCGCAGCGCGCGAGCCACCTCGAGCAGGAGCGAGCTCTTGCCGACCTTGCGGGGGCCCACCAGGCACAGCCAGCCCGGCGCGCCGGCGGCGAGGCGCTGCGCCGCCTGCCGGAGGACCGCGCGCTCGCGGGCCCGGTCGAAGAAGCCGTCGGCGGTCACGGGGATGCTGCTGGAGAACATGGCGCCTTGCGGGGCTGCGAGGTTGCGGGGTTGAGAATTAGCAACGTTGCTAGTTAGCAAAGCTGAAAGGTCTTGTCAGGGCTACCAGCACACGCGCCGCGCGGAGATCGTCGTCCCCGTCCGCCACGCCAGCCCGACCGTCGCGCCCGCCTCGATCGCCGCGAGGTGGGGCTCGCCGGTGCCGCTCCCGGGCGGCAGCACCCGCTCCTGGAAGGCCGTCGCGCCGCCCGCCGCGCGCTCGAGCACCGTGGCGCTGCGCACCGCGTCCTCCACCGCCAGCATGGGCTTTCCGGTGGCGTCGGCGGCCGCCGTGCACGCGCCGTAGGCCGTGGCGCTGGTGGTGGTCTCCTTCACCGTCAGCTCGGGGACGTGGTTCACCACGTCGGGGAGGAAGTAGCAGCCGCTCAGGCCCGACGGAGCCGAGTAGGCGTAGGTCGCCGTCAGCGCCGTGCTCGTCTCGACGAGGTACGCGCTGGTGCCGCCGTAGTAGTCGATCAGCGTGACCACGCCGCCGTCGTCCGTCCGCACCAACGGTCGCACGCCCACGCCGCCGTCGAGCGCGAGGTAGGTGTAGACGAAGGAGTGGCCGCGATCGCTCACCGCGAAGCCCAAGATGCCCTGGGTGCTCAGGCCCGCGTCGAGGGGATCGACGGAGAAGCGCTGCGCCACGCCACCGTCCAGCTCCCACTGCACCGCCTCGAGCCCCATGAACGACGCCGAGTACCCCGCCGCGAAGAAGCGCTCCCCCACGCCGGAGCGCACCGGGCCCGGGCCGATCGCCACGCCAGCGTCGGCGAAGCGCGTCACCGCGCCCGAGCCCGCGACCCTCGCCGCGAAGAGGGCGCCGCCGGTCTGCCAGGCCACGTAGACGTCGTCGCCCAGCGCGCTGGCCCACGAATCGATCGCCGGCCCCACGTCCACCACCGCGTCGGCGCCGCGCGGCGCGAACCGGCCGTCGAAGCGGCGCACCGCGAGCTCCAGCCCTCCGTCGACGGCCGGCCGCCCGTAGATCAGCGCGAAGCCGGCGTCGGAGCCGAGCCAGCTCCACGGCCCGACCGCGTCCGTGGCGAGCACCGCCGCGCGCGACGAATCGAGCTCGCCGTCGCAGTCGTTGTCGAGGCCGTCGCAGGCCGTCTCCAGCCGCTCGAAGGTGGGCCCGTAGCTCGAGTCGTCGCAGGCCACCCGCACGCCGGCGTCGCAGCCCTGCCCGTGCCCCGCGCACACGCCCAGCGCCAGGGGACACGGCTTCGCGTCCTTCACCGCGTCGTCGACCCGGCCGTTGCAGTCGTTGTCCTGGCCGTCGCAGATCTCCTCGGAGGGCCTGCCCTCGCCGAGGCAGGTGGAGGACCAGGTGCCGTCGGTGCCGCACTGCTGCACGCCGGGCAGGCAGAGGCCGGCGTCGCCTCCGCAGGCGCGGGCGTCGCCCGGGTGGCACTCGCAGGCGCCGGTCGCGCCGGGCGGCCGGCAGAAGCCCTTGGAGCACGCCGAGCCGGTGGGGCAGCCGCCGGAGTCGTCGCAGCGCAGCGAGCAGTCGGTGATGCTGGGCGCGTAGAGTGAGCAGCCGGCCAGGAGCGCCAGGGCGGCGAGGAGCGGGAGCGCGAAGCGTCGCCGGCACCCTTCTCCAAAGCGAGCGACGACAGCCCTCAGAAGCGCACGGCGCACGAGACCGAGCCTCCTTCCCCGAGCGCGGGCGCGATCACCACCGTCGCCGCCGGCGTCTCTCCGAAGTACAGGGTCCACGCGCTCACGAAGAGGCCCGCGACGAGCAGCGCGCCGCCGACGCCGAGCAGCCCGCCGCCGAGCAGCCCGTAGCTCTTGCCGTTGGCGTCCTTGGCCGCCCACGAGCTGTCCCAGGTGCCGCCGCCCTTGGAGAAGGCGCTCACCTCGTCGGCGATGCCCGCGGTGACGAAGGCGAACGCGATGCCAGCGCCGACGGCCACCACCCCGATGCCCGAGAGCGACAGGCCGAGCACCGGCAGCTTCTGGGGCGGAGGCGGCGGGGGCGCAGCGGTGGCGAGCAGCACCTGCACGGTGCGCGGCTGCGCGGGCGCGACCACCACCTCGGTGCGGGTGGGCAGGTGCCCCGGGGCGCGGGCGAACACCTCGTGGCTCCCGGGCGGGAGCGAGACCCGCGCGGGGCCCGTCCCCGCCGGAGCGCCATCGACGGTGAGCGTTGCGCCCGGCGGCAGCGTCTCGATGGTGATGATCGCCGGCCGCGTGTCGACCTCCGGCGCGAGGGTGAGCGTCACCGCCTGCGCGGCGCCGGAGACGACGTCGATGGCCCGCTCCGCCGGCAGAGAGCCGTCCCGCGTGGCGCGCAAGACGTGCTTGCCCGGCCCGAGCACCAGCGGCTCCTTCAGCGGCGTCACCCCGGCGCGCTCTCCGTCGACGCTGAGCGCGGCGGCCTCGGGCTCGGTCGTCACGGTGATGGGCGCGACCAGGCTTCGAATCTGCTCCAGCTCGAGGGCCACGCTGGCCCTGCGCTCGCGGGGCACCTTCTTGCCGCCCTCCTCGAGGTAGCGGTTCAACGTGGCGATGGCGCGGCCGTACCGGAACAGCCGCCGCTCGCAGAGCCCGACGTTGAAGAGCACCTCGAAGCTTCGGTGCGCGTCGTAGGCGGCGGTGAACTCCGCGAGCGCGGCGGCGTAGTTCTCCTCTTTGTAGAACGCGACGCCCTTGCGGTAGTGCTCGCCAGCGACCTTCTTCGCCGTGGCGTCCGCCGGCGCGCGGGGGGCCGCGTCCACGTTTGCGCCGGCGGCGGCCGACAGGGCGATCAGCACGACGAGGCCACGCGCTGTGGCCCCGTTGCTCACTGGTACGGGTTCTTCTCGTCGACGCTCAATGGGCCGGTGACGTGCTTCTTCCTGGCTGGCGGAGGCTTCGCGGCCTCGACGGGCGGCGCGGCGACGGGGGCCTGCACCGGCACCGGCGCGAGGCTCACGTGCTGATCGCGGCTCCTGTCGAAGAGCACCTCGAGCTCGCTGGAGGCGAAGTTGGCAGCGGCGATCTTCACGTGCAGCCTGGCGCCGGGCGAGCGCGAGAAGGTGCAGGGGTTGCAGCTCATCGCCTCCCCGTCGACGGTGAAGCGGGCCTCGGCGGGATCGGCGGAGAGCGTCACGTCGACCGCCGCGGGCACCGCGCGCACCGGCGGGGTGACGGCGACCTCCGGAGCGGGCGGGGGCGGCTTGGGGCCGAGGGCGAGGAAGGCGCCACCGCCGCCGAGCACCAGCGCGGCCACCACCAGGCCGATGACGGCGTAGGGGGGCTTCGCGGGCGGCGGCGTGCCGGACTTCGAGCCCCGCCTGGAGCCGGGGGCGGAGGCGCGGGGCTTGGAGCGCGAGCCGGAGGGGCTGGAGGGGCCGGGCGACGGCGTGCCGGCGCTGGCGACCTTGGCGTCCTGGGCGAGCTGCGCGCGGGTGGCGGCATCGAAGAGCGGCTCCGCGTCCTGCTCCGGCACCAGCGCCAGGAGCTGCTCGCGCACCGTGGCGGCGTCGTTGGGACGCTTGGTCCTGTCCTTGGAGAGCAGCGAGTCGACCAGCGCGCAGAGCTTGGGATCGATCTCCGGCCGCATGTGGTGGAGCGGCTGGTGCACGTCGGTGAGGATGCGCGCCAGCGTCGCCATGTCGCTGTCGGCGTCGTGGGGCGGCTTGCCGCCGAGCAGGTGGTACATCACCGCGCCGACGGAGTAGAGGTCGGCCTCGGGCCCGAGCTCCTTCTCGCCGAGCACCTGCTCCGGAGCCATGTACTTGGGAGTGCCGACGGCGGTGCCGGTCAGGGTGAGGCCGGTGCTCTTCCCGAAGCGCGAGACGCCGAAGTCGAGCAGCTTGATGGAGCGCGTCGGCTTGGTGGTGACGAAGACGTTCGCGGGCTTGATGTCTCGGTGAACGATGCTGGCCCGGTGCGCGGCGGCGAGCGCGTCGAGGAGCGGCGCGATGACGGTGGCCGTCTGCTGAGGCGAGAAGGCGCCCAGGCGCTTGAAGACGCCCTTCAAGGTGGCGCCCTCGAGGTACTCCATGACGATGAAGGGCTCGCCCTCGTCGGTCTCGCCCATGTCGAGGACGTCGACGATGCCGGGGTGGGAGATCATCGCGGCGGCCTGCGCCTCGAGCTCGAAGCGGCGCTTCACGTCTTCGCGATCGGAGATGGCGGCGAAGAGCAGCTTGATCGCGACCTTGCGGCCGATGGCGGTGTTGGTGGCGATGAAGACGGCGCCCATGCCGCCTTTGCCCAGCATGCCGTCGACGCGGTACTTGCCCGCGATGACGGTGCCGGGGTCCAGCATGGGCGGTTCATTGGCCATCGCCGGGGCATGCTACCGCACGGGGCGGCGCAGTCGATTCGTTCGAGGCGATGCTTACGGGGCTCGAGAGAGTGTGCCCTGGCTGTAAAGCAGGAGGGGCAGCGGGCGGTAGCCGAACGGGTAAGCGCTCGCGGAAGGCCGGGAGGGCAGCCGGATTCCGGTATCCTGGCCGCCATGTCCAAACGACTCGTGCTCGCCGGTCTCCTTGCCGCCTCCGCCGCCCAGGCGCAGGTGAACGTGCAGATTCAGATTCCGCTGCCGACCATCACCTTCCAGGCGCCGCCGCCGTTGGTGGTGATTCAGCCCGGGGTGCAGGTGGTGGAGAACAGCGACGAGGAGGTCTTCTTCACCGATGGCTACTACTGGAGCCGTCGCGACACGCGCTGGTTCCGCACGCGCACGCACGACGGCCGCTGGGAAGTGGTGGAGACGCGGTACGTGCCGCGGACGATCGCGGTGATTCCCGCGGGGCAGTACAGCCGGTGGAAGCACGAGGAGAAGCTGGAGCGCCGCGAGGAGCGCCACGAGCGTCGTGAGGACCGTCGCGAGGACCGCGAGGAGCGCCGCGAAGGCAAGGGCCACGGGCACGGCAAGCACTGAGAAGCCGGCGGACCTCCCGCTCGCGCTGAGCGGGCTCTGCGTTCGCGCTAGGCTCGGCTCATGCGCGCCTTGGTGATGACGGGAGTCGCGGTGCTCGCGGTCTCCGTCGCATCGGCGGCGACGCCCGTGCCCGACGCGTTCCTCCTGGCGTGGGTGCGCTCCAGCGCCGCGCCCACCTTCTTCCCCTCGTTCCGCAAGGACTTCCCGTGCTCGCCGCACGCGGCGGACTCGGAGCGCTATGAATTCGCCGCCCGGGCGCAGGCGCTCGAGGGCCAGGTCGGCGCGGAGAAGACGCACGCCGTCGCCCAGGCGCTGCTCCAGGAGCTCGAGAAGCCCAAGGCCACGCCGCTGGTGCGCGCGAAGGCGCTCTTCGTGCTGCCGCGGCTGCAGGATCCGACCGTGGTGCCCAAGCTGATCGCGCTCGCCACCTCCGGCGACGCGCGAGAACGCCACCTGGCGCTGGAGGGCCTGCGCTTCTTCGGCGCCAGGCCGGCGAGCGACTTCTTCCTCACCTTCGGCGGGCGGCCGAGCCGGGTGTCGTACGCCGCGCACCCGGTCGCCGAGGCGACCTCGGCGTTGGTGGCGATCGCGCAGGGGGCGGACGAAGCGCTCCGCGCCGCGGCCTGGCGGGCGCTCGAGACCCACGAGGGACCGGCCGTCGACGCCGCGGTCGTGAAGACGCCACCCGACGAGGACGCCGACGTCACGGTGATCGCTCGCGTCGCCGCGCTGCCGAGGGACCTGGCCGTACCCTGGCTCCTCGCGGCGCTGGAGAAGACCCACGACGCAAAGCTCGAGGCCGTGGCGGAGGGGCTGGTGCGCCACGGCGAGCACGGTCCGCGCGCGATCGCGGCGCTGCTCGGCGCGCTGGAGCACGGGGCCCGCATGGAGTTCCACGTCGCGCTGGAGACGCTGCGAGCGCTGCACGGCATGGCCGGGCCGAGCTCGGCCGACTCCTTCGAGGAGCGCTCACTCCTCGTCGCGCTCTGGAAAGAACGCCTCGACGCCGCCGTCCACTGAGTCGCAGTCGACGAGGGAGATGGCCTCGCAGACGGAGCTGGGCGGGAGGCCGAGCGCGAGGGCGGCCTCCAGCGCGGCCGAGGCGTGCGCGAGGGCCTTCACGCGGGCCACGCCGTCGAAGGGGAGCTTCACGCGCTCGGGTCGGCCGGCGCCGGTGCCTCCGTCGGGCTCGAGGAGCTGGGGATCGCGATCGAACCACCACTCCCGGGCGAGGTTGGAGTTGATCTTCCGCTGGCCCTCGAGGTCGTGCGCGACGCCCGCGGCGGCGAGCGCCTCGAGGAGGAGCGCGTGGGCCCGCCTCGGATCCTCGTCCAGGAGCAGGCGCCCCAGGTTGTTGGCCGACATGCGAACGCCTTTGGCGTCGAGATCGCGGCGTCGGGCGGCGAGGGCGACCTCGTAGGCCACGATGGCGTCGCGCGTGCCGCCGGCGCACTTCTCCGCGCACCAGCCGAGATCGTGCGCGATGCGTCCCGTCAGGCGTGGCTCGTCGAGGAGCTGGGCGAGGGTGAGCGCCCGCTGGTAGGCGCGCTCGGCCTGCTCGCAGGGGCTCTCGTCGGGAACCGTGAAGCCGCCGTCCGCGCCTTCGCGCGCGCCGAACCGTTCCTCGAAAGGGAGCGACTCCCATCGGGGCTGGAGGTCCATCCACACGTCGCCGAGGTGATCGAGCGCGAGCGCGGCGGTGCGGGCGGCTCCGGCGTCCACGGCCTCGGCGCGGAGGGCCTCGAGCCGTTCGATCTCGCGGTGGGGCTCGGTGCGCCGCAGCGCCACCGCGGCTTCGATGGCGGGCGGCTCGACGAGCTTGGGGACGACGCGGAGGCCCGGCGCGCCGGCCGCGGGAGCTCCGGCGTCAGGCGGAGGCGTCGCGGTCCGGCAGCCTCCGGCGATCGCGGCGAGGAAGAGAAGCTTGAGCCCTCGCCGCACCCGACGCCTCAGCCTTCGAACACCTCGTCCACGAGGGAGAGCCCGCGGTCGATGATGTCGAAGCCCTCGGCCATCTCCGCCTCGGTGATGGTGAGCGGCGGGTTGGTCATCACCGTGCTCCACTGAATGTGGGTGAACAGGCCGCTGTCGCGGAAGAACTTGCCGACCTTGGCCATCACCGGGTGCGAGCCGTTGTAGGGCACGAGGCGCTCGTTCTTGCTGTTCTTGCGCAGCTCGAGGAGGCCGAACAGGCCGATGTTGCGCACCTCGCGCACGGAGCGGTGCTTCTTCGACAGCCGCTCCAGGTGGCCCTTCATCACCTCGCCCATGCGAGCGGCGTTCTCGACCAGCTTCTCGTTCTCGAAGACCTCGGTGACGGCGAGGGCCGCGGCGAGGCACATCGGGTGGGCGTTGTAGGTCAGGCCGCCGAAGAACACGTTCTCGCGGAAGTAGTTGGCGATCTTGTCGTTCACGCCCATCACGCCGAGGGGCAGGTACGAGCTGGTGAGGCCCTTCGCCATGGTGACGATGTCGGGGACGATGCCGCCGTGCTCGAAGGCGAAGAGCTTGCCGGTGCGACCCCAGCCGCACATCACCTCGTCGCACACCAGCAGGATGCCGTACTTGGACAAGAGGGCCTTCAAGCCCTGCAGGTAGCCCTTGGGCGGCGCGAGGATGCCGTTGGTGCCGGTGACCGTCTCGATGAACATCGCGGCGATCTTGTCGGGGCCTTCGTACTGGATGACCTCCTCGAGGTAGCGGAGGTTGTTGGCGGTGATCTCCTCGTCGGTGGCGCCGAAGGAGTAGTCGTAGGGGCGCGGGTCCATCACGCGCACGACGCCGGGCATGCCGGGCTCGGTGGGCCAGCGGCGTGGGTCGCCGGTGAGGCTGATCGCTCCGTTGGTGGCGCCGTGGTAGGCGCGGTAGCGGACGAGGATCTTGTTGCGGCCGGTGTAGAAGCGCGCGGCCTTGATGGCGTTCTCGTTCGCCTCGGCACCACCCAGGGCGTAGAAGAAGGTGTTGAGGTCGCCCGGCACCATCTGGGCGAGCTTCTTCGACAGCTTCGCGCGCACCTCGGTGGTCATGCCCGGGTAGACGAAGGTGACCTGGTCCGCCTGCTTCTTGATCGCCTCGATGACGTGCGGGTGGCCGTGGCCGATGTTCACGCTCATCAGCTGCGAGTTGAAGTCGAGGATCTTCTTCCCCTCGGGCGTGAAGATGTAGCTGCCCTTGGCGGAGGCGATGGCGATCGGGTCCACCTTGCCGGTGGCCGACCAGGAGAACAGGCTGTGCGCCTTGGACAGCGCGACGATCTCTTCGGAGCTCATCATGGTGCGGTCTTTCCTTTCTCAGCTCATCCAGTCGCGGTTCTTGGGCTGCTGCCACTTGCTGGTGATCTTTCGCTGCCGCGTCCAGAAGCGGTAGCCGTCCCAGCCCGTCATGTTGCCGGCGCCGAACGCCGAGTCATTCCAGCCGCCGAAGCCGAACGGCTCTCTGGGCACGGGGACGCCGACGTTGACGCCGCACATGCCGGCCTCGGCGCGATCCATCACGCGCTGGGCGATGTCGCCGCTCTCGGTGTAGATGCAGGCGGCGTTGCCGTAGGGGTTCGAGTTCTCGAGCTCGATGGCCTTGTCGACGTTGGGGACGTGGATGATCGACAGCACGGGCCCGAAGATCTCCTCGCAGCCGGCGGGCATGTCGGGGGTGACGTTGTCGAGAATCGTCGGGCCGACCCAGTAGCCGCCCTTGACCGGCTCCGCCTTGCGGCCGTCGAGGATGATCTTGGCGCCGCGCTTCTCGGCGTCGTCGATGTAGCCCTTGATGCGCTTCATCGAGGCCTCGGTGATGACGGGGCCCATGTCGGTGCCGGTGACCATCTTCTCGGCGCGGGCCTTGATGCTGTCGATGTACTTCTGGCAGTCGCCGACGGCGACGAGCACCGAGGCGGCCATGCAGCGCTGGCCGGTGCCGCCGGTGAAGCTGGCGACGACGTTCTCGGTGGTCATCTCGAGGTTGGCGTCGGGGACGAGGACCAGGTGGTTCTTGGCGCCGCCGAGGCAGAGGGCGCGCTTGCCGGCCGTGGCCGCGCGGCCGTAGACCATCTTGGCGACCTTGGTCGAGCCGACGAAGCCGAAGGCCTTGATGCGCGGGTGATCGCAGAGGGCCTCGACGACCTCGCGGGTGCCCTGGACGATGCTGAAGATGCCCTTGGGCAGCCCGGCCTGGTCGAGGATGTCGGCGAGGCGCTGGGTGGACATCGGCACGCGCTCGCTGGGCTTCAGGATGAACGCGTTCCCGCCGGCGAGGGACTGGGGAATCATCCAGCAGGGCACCATGAGGGGGAAGTTGAAGGGGGTGACGCCGGCGACGATGCCGAGGGGCTCGTAGACGGTCTCGCACCACACGCCCTTGGAGACCTCGAGCTTCTGGGGCGCGGCGAGGTTGGCGAGGGAGCAGCCGTACTCCATGCACTCGATGGCCTTCTCGACCTCGGCCTTGCCCTCGGCGTAGGTCTTGCCGTTCTCGTGGCTGACCAGCCAGGAGAGCTCCTCGAGGTTGTCGAGCATGAGCTGGCGGGCCTTGTAGAGGACCTGGCTGCGCTCGCGGATGGGCTTGGCGCTCCACTCGGGGAGGTTCTTCTGGGCGGCGGCGACGGCGGCGTCGACGTCGGCGGCGCCACCGAGCTTCACCTGGCCGATGACCTTGCCGTAGCGGGAGTTGTGCACGGGCAGCGACTCGCCGGACTTCAAGGGGTCGCAGAACTCACCGCCGATGTAGTTCTTGGCGGTGACGTACTCGGTGAAGTCGTAGGAGCGGGCGGCGAACTTGGGGAGCATTCGGTCTCCGGAGCAGCGGTGAGGGTGCCCGGGAGTACCGCTGAGGGCGGAAAGGCGCAAGGGGGCGGGCCGGCCCGCCGTTCACCCTGAGCGAAGTCGAAGGCCAGCCCCGTTCACGCTGAGCTCGTCGAAGCGTGCCGACCTGCCGCTCATACGAGCGTCTCGAGGAGCCGGAGCGCCGGTGCGACGCGGACTCCGGACTCGCCCAGGTAGTCCTTGGTGCCGACCGCCGACACCTGCCACGCGTCGGCCTTCGGGAAGCGCGACTTCATCAACCTGAGCGCCGGGCTGACCGCGTCGTCGCTCCACTTGCACTCCACGAAGAGTGTGGGAGCGCGGTCTTCGACCACGACGAAGTCGACCTCGCGGCCGTCCTGGTCGCGGAAGAACCGCAGCTCGACGTCTCGACCCTCGCTGTCCTGGAGCCAGCAGCACCACTTGAACAGGTGGAGCGCGACCAGGTTCTCGAACCGAGGTCCGTCCTCTCGGACGAGCGTCCAGTCGAAGTGGTAGTGCTTCTGTTCCTTCTTCACGGCGCGGACGCGAGGCGGGCCGAACGGAGGCAGCCGGAAGACGGCGTAGAGGCGCTCGAGCACCTGAACCCAGGACGTGACGGCCTTGTGGCTGACCTGCAGATCTTCGCGGAGCGCGTTGATGGAGAGCGGGCTGCCGACGAGGTCGGGGAGGCGGAGCATGAGGTGCTCCAGGGCGTCGAGGTCCTGAACCGACTCCAGGGTGGCGACGTCTTCGCGGACGAGGCGGGTACGGTACTCGCGGGACCAGCGTCGGGCCTCGACCTCACCTCTGCCGAAGTAGGGCTCGGGGAAGCCGCCCAGGCGCAGGAGCTCCTGCAGGTCGGGCGGGCGCTCGAGTTTCAGCTCCGCCGCGGAGAGGGGGAAGAGGCGCAGGTAGTGGTAGCGCCCCTGGAGGGAATCACCGCCGCGGCGGTAGAGGTCGAGGCGGGCGCTGCCGGTGACGAGGATTTGCTGGCCCTCCGGGCGGCCATCGAAGACGCCCTTGAGCCAGTTTCGCCAGCGCCGGTACTTGTGGAGCTCGTCGAAGACCCACAGGGCGGAGGGCGGCAGCTCGTTCTGGAGGATCGCCTCGCGGTGGGCGGCGACGTCCCAGTTGAGGTAGCCGGGCTGCTTCCCGAGGAGGCGGCGGGCCAGGGTGGTCTTCCCGACCTGCCGGGGGCCGCCGACGAAGACCATCTTGCGAGCGAGATCCCTGCGGACCTGGGGCTCGAGGTAGCGCGGTTTGGGTGCCATGCCTGCCGGGAGACTACGGCGATTTTCGACCCTAGGTGAAGATCGCCGCGGCGAATTTCGACTGATGGTTAAAATGGCCGGCCCACCGTTCGCGCTGAGCTCGTCGAGGCGGCCCTGGTTTCGATCTCCTAGGATGCCGCGTCGATGAAACGCGAACGATCGAAGGGCAAGAGCGCGCTGCGCACACGGAAGGCGGCGCCGAGGAAGGTGGTGCTCCTGGGCGGCGGCAACCCGCAGATCGCGAAGGCCGACGGCGACGCGCCGGTGCGGGCGTACCTTGCGGCGATGCCGGGCTGGAAGCGCGCGGTCGGAGAGCGCGTCGACGCGCTGATCGAGAGAACCGTGTCGAACGTGCGCAAGGCGGTGAAGTGGAACTCGCCGCTCTACGGCCTGGAAGGGCAGGGGTTCTTCCTGAGCGTGCACGTGTTCACGAAGTTCGTCCGCCTGGCGTTCTTCAAGGGCACGAGGCTGCGGCCGCCTCCGCCGGGCGCGAGCAAGGTTCCCGGGAACCGCTACTTCGACCTCCGCGAGGGGGACGCGTTCGACGAGGCGCAGCTGGCGAGCTGGGTGAAGCAGGCGGCTTCGGTGCCCGGCTGGGTGCCGGGGCAGAAGCGCTGACGACGAGCCCTCACGTATCGAGGAGACGAAGGAGCTCCAGCACTGCTCCAACGCGATCCTCGAGGAACCTGCCCACGCCCGAGCGACTCAGGAATTCGGCGGCACGGATTGGGCCGGTGTGGCTCGGGTGGGTGAAGTCCGCGCGCAGGACGGCGAGCGCCTCCCGTGTCGCAGGGTCGTCGAGCAGCGGCCGGAGGGCGTCGGCCACTTCGACGACGTACGCCGCACCGAAGTTCTCGAGCACGTAGAGCAGGTCATAGGCGTCTTTGTTCTCGCCGCGCCCGCGAAACGCGAGGGCCTTGAGCACGATGAACGCGCCCGGGCCGCACACCCACAGGCGGCGGGTGGCCATTTCGCCCCGCAAGGTCTTCCCCGTGAGCTGGATCTTCCGTCGATCGCGGAACGCCAAGGGGAGCGCCGAGGCGACAACAGCCGAGAGATCCTCGGCGATGATCCGCACTTTCGCGTCGGCGGCAGCGTTGGACGGGATGAGGAAGTCGACCGTGACGTCCTCCTCGCGATGTCGCCACCGATGGTTGGCGCGCATGCCAGCCTGTGTGACGTCGGGCTCGAAGTTCGCGCTTCTCAGATGATGGATGAGGGCGACGTACCGGTGCTCCTCGAGAATCGCGAGGCTCATCCCGAGGTCGAGATCCTGCGTTCCGGCGTGCGGCTCGCGGGCCCGCTCGGCCTCGATGAGCAGCGAAGGCGCCAGCCCGCCGACCACGACCAGGTCGTCGATGAAGCTCCCGAGGTACGTGGCGAGCGTGAGGCAGGCGCTCCGAACGCGCTCGAGGTCGACCGGCGAGTAGAAGGCCGCGGTCGGTGGTTTACGGACCCCCATTCTCGTCGTGTACCAGGAGGGTCTGACTCTTCAGGTGCTCGGCGGCTTCCTTCGCTCTCTCCGGGTGGGCCTTGAGATCGACGTACACCTGCGCAGGATGAACGCACGGGACACCCTCGACCACGCGCTGCCCATCGAAGACCCCGTCGTCCGTGGGGAGCACGAGCCACACGTTGGGGCCCGCCGGGGCGTCTCGATAGTGAAGCCGTTCGAGCTGCGCGTCGGTGGGCCAGGTTCGAAGGTAGACGGTCGCGAGGCGAAACATCGCGAAGTGATCGTAGAGCCAGGCCGCGCCGAGCCCGGTCGCCGCGTGGGCGATGCCGACCTCGTCGAGACGCTCGGAGAGCGCTCGAAGGAGCTCTTCGCCGGAACGCGCCGCGACGTGCCCATGGAGGGCGCGATGCTTCGTGAAGTCGGATCCGTCCCGCCAGGCGTCGAGCAGTGCCTCTGGAGAGGCCACGTGGAAGCGCCGGCCCTCGCGGACGACGAGGCCATCGCCGGTGAGGCGCTTCACGATTCGGCTGACGTGGCCTTCATCGAGTCCGCTGGCCGTGGCGCTCTCGCGAACGGACCAGTCGCGACCCAGCTCGAGGAGCAGGGTTCGGGCGAGTCGCGAGCTTCGACGCTCGAAGACGGAGGCGGGCCGGCCCCGGCGTGGCAGCTGATTGGTACGGCCGGAGACGACGAGGTGGAGCCCGGGAGCGTGAACGCTGGCGTTGCCCGAGGCATCGAGCCAGTTGATGCCGTGCTCGCGGCAGAGCGCGAGGGCCGGACCGGTCAGGGAGGGCACGAAGAGCAGGGGGACGTCGGTCCCGCTGGAATGCCGGCGCACGCGCTCCCAGGCGTCGAGGAGGCGCGGTCCGAGCAACCGGCCGGCCTTGTACTCGATGAGAAAGCGGCGCCCCTCGAGCTCGAGCGACTGATCGACGCCGGTGGGGGGCACCCCTTGAGGAGCGCGAACCTCTCGCAGCGCCGACCCGAGGAGGTGCTCGAGGAGCTCGGGGGCGCGGGCTCTTGCGAGGACCTCAAACGATCGATCTCGACCCATCGCCTTGCTTGAATAGCGAAGTTTGCGAACGTCCGCAAATTTGTGAATTTAAGCAAAGCAATCTGTTTATGGGTAGTTACGTTCTGCGCGGCCGTACAGGGCGACTGCTTCGTACGCGTCCCCCGAAGCTGCCCGCGGCGCCGTGCCTACTTCGCGATCGCCGGCTTCGCCCGCTCGACCTTCATGGGCTTGGCCGCCTCGTTCTTCTTCGCCTGGGCGTCGAAGTAGCTCGGGTAGCAGGGGCGGTTGACGTACTTCCCCCAGCCCTTCTCGACGGAGAGCTTGCCGTTCTCCCAGAGGACCTTGCCGCGGGAGAGGGTGACGGCGGCGTTCCCGGTGACCTGCATGCCCTCGAAGATGTTGAAGTCCATCTTGGGGTGGGAGTGGTTGGTCTTGACGGAGATGGTGCGAGTCTTTGAGGGGTCCCAGACGACGAGGTCGGCGTCAGCGCCGGGGGCCACGACGCCCTTCTTGCCGTAGAGGTTGAAGATGCGGGCGGCGTTGGTGGAGGTGGCGGCGACGAACTCGCTGGGGGTGAGCTTCCCGGAGCGGACGCCGTGGTGCCACAGGACGCTCATGCGGTCTTCGACGCCGCCGGTGCCGTTGGGGATCTTGCGGAAGTCCTCGAGGCCGGCCTGCTTCTGGGAGGTGCAGAAGGCGCAGTGGTCGGTGGCGGTGGTCTGGAGGAGGCCGGCCTGGAGGCCCTTCCAGAGGGCGGCCTGGTGCTCCTTGGCGCGGAAGGGCGGGCTCATGACGTAGTGAGCGGCCTTGTTCCAGTCGCTGTCGCGGTAGACGGAGTCGTCGATGACGAGGTGCTGGGCGAGGACCTCGCCGAAGGCGCGCATGCCGTTGGCGCGGGCGCGGGCGATGGCGTCGACGGCGTCGGAGCAGGAGTTGTGGACGACGTAGAGGGGGGCGCCGAGGACGTTGGCGATCTGGAGGGCGCGGTTGGCGGCCTCGCCCTCGACGGCGGGCGGGCGGGAGAGGGGGTGGCCTTCGGGGCCAGTGATGCCCTGGGCGACGAGGGCCTTGCCGAGCTGCACGACGAGCTCGCCGTTCTCGGCGTGGACGGTGCAGATCGCGCCGAGCTCCTTGGCGCGGGTGAACGAGTTCACGAGGATCTCGTCGTCGGCCATCATGGAGCCCTTGTAGGCCATGAAGTGCTTGAAGCTGTTGACGCCGTGCTCCTTGCAGAGGGTGCCCATGTCGTCGTGGACGGACTGGTCCCACCAGGTGACGGCGACGTGGAAGGAGTAGTCGGCGGCGGCGATCTCGGCCCACTGGCGCCACTGCTTGTAGGCGTCCATGAGGCGCTGCTTGGGGTCGGGGATGGCGAAGTCGATGATGCAGGTGGTGCCGCCCGCGGCCGCGGCGGAGGTGCCGGTGAAGAAGTCCTCCGAGGTGGTGGCTCCCATGAAGGGGAGGTTCATGTGGGTGTGCGGGTCGATGCCGCCGGGGAGGACGTAGGCCCCGCCTGCGTCGATGACTCGAGCACCCGACGCATCGACGGAGGGGCCGACGGCGGTGATGGTCTCGCCGTCGACGCGCACGTCGGCTCGGAATTGGGACTCAGCGGTGACGACGGTGCCGCCTTTGATGACGATGGACATGAGGGGCTCCTGGGAAGGTGAGGGGGAGGGGCGTAGCGCTGCGGGGGTGCGCGTGCAAGGGCCGGCGCCCAGCCATGGCACCGCTGAACTTGCGTATGTCTACCGAGTGGCCCTCCACACAAGGGATCGTTCGACCGAAGATCATGCTCGAACGTGAGTGCAGGCCAATCGTACTTGCTGAGCAGCCGCTCGTTGGCGCCTCGAACTCCAAGAATGTCGATGGGCTTATTCGAGGGACCTGAAGGAAGCTGGGGAACCGCAGCTCCGCAGAGCCGATTCGGCGCCGAATCTGGTTTCGGAGTCCTGCTCCTGCCTGCTACCCTGCCAGAAGTCTAGGGCGGAAGCCGGAACAAGTTGGCTCAACTGCATGAACTTCTGGACCACAGCCTCCCCCTTAGCCGATGGACAACCATGCGTCGGGGTTGTCGAGGAACCAAGAGCGGCGGTGGAGCCGACGCTACTCGAATGGGCCTTCCCCTTCCGGGAAATCTCACTTCTTAATGAGGCAGATCGACGCTATCGCGACCCTAGTTATGGCATCCATCGGTGGTGGGCACGTCGGCCGCCGGCTTTGGTTCGCGGTGTCCTCCTCGCCGCGTTTGAGACTCCCACGACGCTTGGCCGATTCTGGAGCAAATTTGCGGATGGTTCGGATGCGCTCCGAGGCACGCGAATCCACGACCCGTTCCTTGGCGGTGGCAGCACAGTTGTCGAGGCATCAAGACTCAGCGCGCTAGCGAGTGGCACTGATGTCGACCCGCTCGCCTGCCTAATCGCGAGGCACGAACTTAATTCGGCCGATTCGGATGAAGTTGGGACATTCGGCAAGCAGCTCGCCGATCATGTCCTTGCCGAGGTCGGCCACCTCTATTCCGGAAAGCCCGACGGGTGGACTCCCCTCCACTGGTTCTGGATCAGCGTCGTTGAGTGCCCAGGATGCGAGACCCGCACGCCACTCTACCGGAATCTACTGATCGCTCGTGACGCCAAGAAGATTGGCGCAGTTGTACGCGATTCCGCTCAGACTGTGTTCTGTCCGGAGTGTTTCAAAATTCACCATCTGCGAACCAAGAACGCGAAGAAATTCGAATGTTGCGGCCCTCGTCGAGTTGATGAGTCTACGTTCTCCGATCTGAAATTTCGATGCCCAAATTGCAGCAGAGCGTCAGACCATACTGAGCTGAAGACGATCAAGGCGCAAACTAGGTTGCTGGCGGTGGAGGAAACGCACCCAGAGTATCGTCGACGCATCCGGGCTCCGAACGACTCAGACCGAGAACGCGTACGTGAGTCGGAGACCTTCGTGACCTTGAACGCAAGCCGGATGCTGATTCCGGATTGCAAGTTCACGTCGCCTCGCCGAGATTCGCGTCCGATTAGCTACGGAGCTGAAAGGCCCGTCGACCTCTTTCATGCCCGTCAACTTGCGACGTTTGGCATTGCATTCAAGTGGATTGAAGACACCGACGCTACACCGAGAGTCAAAGAGGCCCTTAAGCTAGCGACGTCACATGCGTTGGCGTTTAACAATAGATTGTGCGGATATGCTGCGGATTATGGCAGGCTGTCAGCACTCTTCAGCATCCGGAGTTACTCGCTTCCTGCCTTGTCTGTCGAGTTGAATCCACTGCATCCTTCCGCAGGCCGAGGCACGCTTCTGAAGCTGCTCCGTGAACGGGTTTCGGAAAACCGCAGGCTCGTTCGTAGAACTGTTTGGGACCCAACGGCACGGCGGCGGAAACAACGTGACTTCGCGTTTGTCGGATCACCAAACGTTGATATTCTATGCTTGTCGGCGCTCACTCCGTATCCCACGGGTGGGCAGTTCGACTTTTCGTTCTTCGATCCACCCTATTTCGACTATATTTCATACAGCGAGCTTTCCGAGTTCTATCGGGCGTGGCTGGAGTTGGCTGAGATTGGCGGGGCTCCACTTCTTCCTTCTTCATTGGATCCAGTTGGTTCGTTCTCTACGTCATTCGCTGCGGCACTGGTCGCCCTTCGAGGGAAGCTTCGACCGGGGGCGCCATTCGCATTCACATTCCATTCTACTTCGTCAGACGCATGGCGCGCGGTCGCTGATGCCATCAAGGGATCGGATCATCGAATCACGGCCCTTTGGCCCGTACTGGCCGACCCTCACATGGGTCATCACGGTGCGAATGGTGCCTGCGAGTGGGATCTCGTCATCGTCTGCAGACCGGGAAACGTGTGTAGTCTTGGGCGCGCGCCATCCCTTGCCCGATGGCGCAAGCAACTGAGTCCATTGCGGCTTGGGCCGACTGACATCCTTGCCATCAGGACGGCCTTGGATGCATTCAAAGGGTTGTTCGGTTGTGTTGGCGAGTAATTGTACGTGGTTCTGCCGGGGAAGAACATGAACGCCACTGAGCGGACGAAGTTGATATCGGAGCGACGCCAGAAGACTGAACAGGTTGAGCGACTTTGGTGTCAGGACAAGTGGCGCAATTTCGAAGTGTATCGGGTCCCGGTCGAAGCCCTGATGCTCTATATCGACAATCATCGATTCCAGGCTGAAAGGAAGTTGATCGAACTGAAATTGGGGCGTCCGCTGGATCCTGAGAATATTCCGGATGACGTCTTGGCAGTTGTGTCGATTCTTCTTGATACCGGCCATGAGGTTGATGGCGGGACTGTCAAAGGCAAAGAGACCCGCGATACAGAAGCATTGCGCGCCGACTGGGAGGCGAGAAGCCAGGAGTCTGCCTTCTGGGTTCGGCCGGATGGTTCAGTTCGAAACGGCAATCGCCGGCTGGCAATGATCCTGCGGCTTCGAAGTCAGAAGGGTCCGCAGGGGCGGGAGTTCGTAAACGCAATCATCCTGCATCCTGATGATGTCGGTGAGCGAGACCTCTTTGAAATGGAGCAACGTGAACAACTTACGGAGAACCTGAAGGTTCGCTACACCGACATCAATCTCCTGTTGACGCTCAAGGCGGCTGCGGAGGCGCGGCGAATTGACTGGAACGACCCGGTCTCGATTGAGGACGTTGCAGGTCAATTGCAACATGTTGCAAAGGGAAACAAGCAGTATGCCGGAATTCAACTACGAGCGATAAGGTACATGGACGCCTTCCTCGAAGACGCAGGAAGGCCAGGCGCGTACCAAGACTTGCTTCGACAGGTTGAGCGGTTTCGCGATATTGGGAAGGTCATGCTGCAGATGGAAACTGACTACCCAGACGAAGCGCCCGACATGCTGCAACTCGCATTTGCCGCGATTCGTGCTGGAAACAAGCATGAAGACATCCGAGCATTCAGGAGAATATTCGTAGAGGACAGGCCGCGGTTCGATCGCCTCCTTGAATCGGTGTTGAAGGACGAGAAGGAGTGGGAAAGCGCTGTCGGAGGGACTCGGCTCGCGGAGCCAAAGACCATCACGAAGCCCCCTGATGAGGGAGATGACGAGGTTGAAGACGTTCCGGGCCCAGTAGTGCCAAACTATCCCGCCGAGAAGGTGGGCGTGAAGATCTCGAACGCCATTGACGGCTTCATGGCATCACAGCGATCAGTCGAATCAATCCTCGCTCAGGCACTCGATCGGCTTGAGGTTCTCAGCCCTGCCAAATTGATAGCCGCACTGCAAAACGATGAAGAGGGTGAATTGGCTGCGTCGCTGACCAGGGTAATCGCCTGGTCCGAGACGGCGAAGCCGCTTCTAGCGTCGAAGAAGCGGAAATAGGCAATGGACAACTCTGTAGCTCTGGAGATCGACGGGGACGAGGTAATAGTCCGCGGATCTGAGATTACTAGTGACCGAGCCGCTCGACTATTCTTCCTCGGGTCTCTTGGGGCGACGTGCAATGAGAATTGCTGGCGTTGTCCGCGCCGCCGCCAGTCGATGGAGAAGCTTGTTGTCCGCATCAATACGTTTCTTGAGCGCAAGGGATGGCAGGTCTCGCGCGAACGAATCGCCGATGCCGCAGTGCAGAGGGCCCTGGAGCGCAAGAGGAGTTTCCAGCGCACCCGAGAGGCTGCCGAGGCGTTCTTTGGTGGTGAATCGACGATCAGTCTCGCCAAGCTGGAGAGAGCGATGGCGTCTCAAGGCTGGCGAGGAGAACGGAAGTTGCGACCTCATCAGCAACAGGGTGCTCTTCATGCGTTGACTGCCGGATCTGCGGCCAATTTTTCGGTGCCGGGCGCCGGGAAGACTGCAACTACCATCGCCGTTGCCGCTGCGCATTTAGACGCCAAGACGATTGACTTGGTGCTTGTGGTTGGGCCTCTGTCTTGTTTTGCGCCGTGGGAGCATGAAGTGATGGCCGTTCTACCGGATCGGCTTCGTACGCTGCGCGTTCGTGGTTCTTCGGCGAATCGCAGACGCCTGTATAGTCAAATCCGTGGGACTCAAGTTGTACTAGTGAGTTACGCGACAGCTGCGGCTGATAAGGTCGCGTTGATTGAGCTGTGCAGGACGTATAGGGTCATGATGGTGGTGGATGAGTCGCATCGCGCTAAGCGTTTCAAAGGGGGGGTGTGGGCGCCTGCTCTGATTGAAATTGCAAAGGAGGCGCGTGTTCGGATGATCTTGTCCGGAACACCGATGCCGCAGAGTGGAAAGGATCTGTACTCTCAGTTCAGTATTCTTTGGCCGGAGGGCGAACTCACCGGACCACGTGAGGATTTTGCTCTTAGGGTCGATCGGGAGTTTTCTGGACTAATGCGTGATCTGCGGCCGTTCATGACTAGGACGCCGAAGCAGGCGCTGGGCCTCAAACCGTACTCGATTGTCCGTCATGACGTTCCTCTTGTTGGTACGCAGGCCGAGATTTACGAGTTGATCGAAGGCTACTTTAGAAAACAGATCCAGAATGCGGAGGCATGGACCGACAAGATCGAGTTATTGAAGCGCGCTCGGCCAATCCGGCTCCTCCAAGCTGCGGCAAATCCCGATGTTCTCAATCGAGGGGACTCCTACTATCGGTTGCCCTCAATGGAGGTTGGAAACGCCTCGTTGATGGAGCGTTTGGCTGCATACAGGGCCCTCGAGACACCTGCAAAGACCGCGTTTGCGCTTAAGTTGCTTCGTGAGTTCGCCATTGCGGGAAGAAAGGTGGTTTGTTGGAGTAACTTCATTGCGAATCTCGATCAGTTTTCTCAAGCTGTCCGTGCGCTCGGGATTGCCTGCTTCCAGGTGGATGGGCGCGTTGCGGCAGGAATGGAATCTGATAGTAATCACGCCGAGGGCGAGGAGGAGCCCGAGACTCGTGAGCGTGTGATTGAGAGCTTTCTCGATCATGGCGGCGCGGCTGTCTTGGTTGCAAACCCGGCGTCCTGCTCTGAGTCCATTTCTCTTCACCGGGCGTGTCGAGTTGCTGTGTATCTTGATAGGACCTATGACTGCGCGCTATTCCTGCAGTCGATCGATCGAATTCATAGGCTCGGACTTCCACCTGATGCCGAAGTGGAGGTCCATGTTCTGAATGCAACTGTTGGTGGGCGCTCGACTATTGATCAACTTGTAGACGCGTCTCTGCTGCAGAAGGAGGGCGCGATGCTTCAGTTGCTCCAGGGCGCGGAGGTCGTCCCGCTTGGTTCATCCGAGGACCCATTGGAGGGCGCCGAAGGCGAACGTCGAGATCTGGAGTCGCTCTTGCGGTTTCTGCTGGGCGAAGGTGGTTAATGGGACCGCATAGGGCGTCAGCGTGGCTCACTGCGGTTCGTCTCGAGCGTCTGTGTGGTGTGTTGAGGGAGGTTCCATCGTCGCAGATGGGGGCTCCCCTAGAGGATGTTGTTGTCAATGTGTGGTCTGTCGTTGGGGGTGAACGTGCCGACGTCCCTCTGTTGATTGACCTTCTTAGGTTCTGTGGTCTTGTCTCTGAGCTGAGCGGCGTTCTTTGTAGGACGCGGGATGGAGACCGAGTAGTTCGGAGTCTTCGGCAGCAAGACCGCACTGCATTGGGCTATTCAATCATTCGCGCGGGCCTCATGCATGACCAGGCGAGGCGAGTCATTGAGGCTGGGGCCGTGGGACGAGATGGCTCGTTCACCTGCGAGCACAGGATTGCGCGCGCCTGCGCACCGCAGTTGATTGGGCTTCTGTCGTGGTGGGAAATTCAGGTGTTTCCGGTCGTGGTTATCCCCAAGCCCGTCATTCGGGAGTTGGACACGGTTTGGGCGCTCTTGCCTCCGGTCCCCGTGGCGCCTGCTTGGGTGGTCGAAAGGCAGGAGATCGGGAATCGTGCCGAGATGTACACTGTCCAACACGAGAAGCTAATTGCCCAGGAACAGGGCAGGGCGCCAAGCGTTGTGTGGGTCGCGCAGGAGTCGAGTGAATTTGGATGGGACGTTGAGGATCGGGCGTCGCACCCAATTCGACGCATCGAGGTCAAGGGATCTCGAGAAACAGAACCAGTGTTCTACTTCTCCGAGAACGAGTGGAAGAAGGCACACGATCACAAGGACTCGTACGAAGTCCAGTTCTGGGGCGGTATTGATCTGTCAAGACGAGCGGCCGACGAATTCCCAGTGCTGCTTGCCTCGGGGTTTCCTTTGATTGTTCGGAATATCGCTGCTGAGCTAGGCGCTGGAAACTGGCAAGCGACCAGCACGCGTTGGCGAATACAACGTTCGATTCGCTAGGGAACAGGAGGCAATGCGCGCCACCGTGGAACCATTCGACGCGAGGCCAACTCAGATCCAAGTGCCTGATTCGGCGACTCGACCCAGGCAAAACCCGACTGCAACTCGGGTCAGGCGGAGTTAGAGCTTCGTGATCTCCGCGTACGCTTCTGGCCGGCGGTCCCGGTAGAACTGCCACTTCGACCGCACCTGGTCGATGAGTGACAGATCCAGATCCGCGATCACGAGCTCGTCCTTGTCCTCGCTCCCCGTCACCATGATCTCCCCGCGCGGGTTCACGAAGTAACTCGTCCCGTAGAACCGGCCGATGTTCCACGGCGGTTCGGTGCCGATGCGGTTGCTCGCTCCGACGAAGTACCCGTTCGCCACCGCGTGCGCCGGCTGCTCGAGCTTCCACAGGTTCTGCGACTGGCCTACCGTCGTCGCGCTCGGGTTGAACACGATCTCCGCGCCGTTCAGGCCCAGGCAGCGCGCGCCCTCCGGGAAGTGCCGGTCGTAGCAGATGTACACGCCCACCTTCGCGTAGCGCGTGTTGAACACCGGGTAGCCCCCGTTTCCCGGCTTGAAGAAGTACTTCTCCCAGAAGCCTCCCGTCTGCGGGATGTGCTGCTTCCGGTACTTGCCCAGGTAGGTCCCGTCCGCGTCGATCACCGCCGCCGAGTTGTAGAAGACCCCCCGCATCTCCTTCTCGTACAGCGGCACCACCATCACCATCTCGTGCTTCTTCGCCAGCTTCTGGAAGAGGTCGGTGGTGGGGCCGGGGATGGGCTCGGCGGCGTCGTACCAACGCGCATCCTGGGAAGGGCAGAAGTACGGGCCGTTGAAGATCTCCTGCAGGCAGAGGATCTGGACCCCCTTCTTCGCGGCGTCCTCGATCATCGGGAGGTGCTTCTCCAGCATCGCCTTCTGGATTTCGGCGACCGGCTTGGATTCGTCGTTGAGCGGGTTGCTCATCTGGATGAGGCCACAGCGGACGGTCTTGCTCATGTTCGTGTTCCCCTCTCGGTTCTTCGCAGGTTCGGCAGTCAGTCTTCGGTGTTCGGCACCCTTCGACGGGCTCAGGGTGAACGGTGGGTCGGTGTTCAGTCCGCCCACTTGCTGCAATTCAGTTCGCGGTGGTCGGCACCCTTCGACGGGCTCAGGGTGACCGGGGGACCCGAATTCAGTCCTCCCATTTGCCTACCCTTCGACTCCGCTCAGGGTGACCGGGTCAGTGCGAGCCCTTCTTCGGGCGCAGCGCCTTGCCTTCGTTCACGTGCTGGTTCCACGTCGCCGGCGCGAAGCCGTTGTTCACCTGCACCATGCTGATGCAGTCCGGCACCGGGCAGACGATCTTGCACAGGTTGCACCCCACGCACTCAGTCTCGTCGATCACCGGGACACGGACAGAGGCGTCCTTCGACTGGCTGATGCACTGGTGCGCGCCATCCATGCACGCCACCTGGCAGAGCTGGCACCCGATGCACTTCGCCGCGTCGATCTTCGCCACCGTCTCGTAGTTCAGGTCGAGCTGGCCCCAGTCCGTGAACGTCGGTACCACCTTGCCCACGAACTGATCCACCCGCTCGTAGTTGTGCCGCTTCATCCAGCTCTCGAGCCCCTCGATCATGTCCTCCACGATCCGGTACCCGCGCAGCATCACCTCGGTGCAGACCTGCACGCTCGACGACCCGAGGAGCATGAACTCCACCGCGTCCTTCCAGTTCGTCACCCCTCCAATCCCCGAGATCGGCAGCTTGAACCCCGGGTCCCGCGCCAGCCGCGCGCACATGTGCAACGCGATCGGCTTCACCGCCGCTCCGCAGTACCCACCATTTGAGCCATGCCCGCCCACGTGCGGATCGAGCCGGAAGTTCTCCACGTCCAGCCCGATGATCGACTTGATGGTGTTGATGAGCGACACGCCGTGCGCTCCACCCCGCTGCGCTGCCAAGCCGTGCGGCAGGATGTCCGAGACGTTGGGGGTGAGCTTCACCAGCACCGGCACCTTCGAGTACTCCACCGCCCAGCTCGTGATCTCCTGGTTGACCTTCGGCTCCTGCCCGACCGCGCTCCCCATGCCGCGCTCGCACATGCCGTGCGGACACCCGAAGTTCAGCTCGAGCCCGTCCGCCCCCGCGTCGCAGGAGCGCTTGATGATGTCCTTCCACTCCTCCCGCGTCTCCACCATCAACGAGACGATCACCGCGTTCCGCGGGTACTTCTTCTTCGTCTCGTAGATCT
>JBBIOE010000056.1:0-35839 GCA_037443525.1 Archangiaceae bacterium
CCTCCGCGCCGGCCGCCGGGCGCGCCGCGGCGGCGCGGGGCGTGAGCGCGCTGATCTCGGCCGACCGGCTGACGCTCTCCGCCTCGTTGGCCAAGAGGAGCGCCTCCACCTGGGCGGCCCGCGCGCCGCCCTCGGCCTCCACCGAGACCAGGACGCTGCCGCTCTTGACCTGGCCCGCGTAGTGCTTCGCCTCGCGCACGGGGACGCCCAGGTTGACCAGCGCGCCGGCCACGCTGCTCAGGCTCGCTCCCACTGCCGCGCCCACCGCCGCGCCGGCGAGCGCGCCGAGCACCGGGCCGACGGCCACCAGGGCCCCCAGCCCGGGGATGGCGATCGACACGATGCCCGCCAGAAGGCCGATCGTCCCGCCCACGATGCCGATGGCGCCGGCCCCGGCCCCGGCGCTCGCGCGCTCGGGCACCGCGGTGTGCTGGTCGCGCGCGAAGTCGCGCGTCTGGGCCCGGTCGTGGAAGAGCACCGAGACGTCCTGGGGGTCGATGCCCACGAGGGCGAGCTCCTCCACCACGCGCTCGGCCTGCGCGGGCGAGTCGACGAGTCCGAAGATCGCGCTCGTGGTCATGGTGCCGTTCCTTGCCGTGCGGCGGGCCTCTGGGCTCAGTTGGTGGCCGACGGGCTCCCGCGCACCTCGAGCTCGTCGATCACGTGGTTCTCTCCGGCCGCGGCGGTCGCGTGCTCGCGAATGATGGTGCGCTCCTGATTGGCGATCACCCGGCCCCTCAACGTCACCTGGCCGTTGGTGGTGAAGACCTTCACGTTCTTCGCGTGGAAGGAGAGCCGCTTGTCGTCCTCGATGGCCTTGCGGATGCTCATGGTGAGCGTCACGTCGGCCTTGTTGTCGCCCTGAGTCACCGCCACCGGAGCGACGCCCTCGTCTCCGGGCTTCGAGGTGTCGGCCGAGTGCTCGGCGGAGCCCTTGGTGGGCCGGTCCGAGGCGGTCTGGGCGAAACCAGGCCACGCTGCCAACAGCGCGGCCAACGTCAGCGTCTGCGTGAGGTGTCGCATGGCATGCCCTCGACTCGGGGTCCTGCCCGCAGTCGGAGCATTTCCTCTGCCAGCGCGGCCAACCCCTCGTACGGCGGCCACCGCGACACGGCGAACGGGCTGCCTCCACGAAGCCGGTGCGCCCGCCGCCACCGGCCTGCGCGGACCGCCGCCGCCACGCCGCTCCCTGCAAGGAGCGGTGCGTCAGCTCGCCGCGCTCAGAACGGCCGGAACTCGGCGGTCGACACGGCCGCCGGCGCGCTGGCCACAGGCTTGGGGGGCAGGGGCGACAGCGGTGACGCGGGCGGCGGCGGCGCCTGCGGGCCCCGCTCGGCGTGACGGAAGAAGTCGAGCGTCGAGTTCAGCGCCGCGGCGCCGCGCGAGAGCTCCTCGGCGGTGGAGGCCAGCTCCTCGGCGGCGGCCGAGTTCCGCTGGGTGATCTGATCGACCTGCTGCATCGCCTTGGAGATCTGCGTGACGCCCGTCGCCTGCTCGGTGCACGCGGCCGCCACCTCCTTCCCCAGCTCGGCCGTCTTGTGGATGCTCGGCACCAGCGCGGTGAGCAGCTTCCCCGAGTGGTCGGCCACCTCGAGGCTCGAGGCCGCCACGTCCATGATCTCTCCCGCCGCGTTCTGGCTGCGCGCCGCCAGCTTGCGCACCTCGGTCGCCACCACCGCGAAGCCGCGCCCCGCGTCGCCCGCCCGCGCCGCCTCGATGGCTGCGTTCAGCGCCAACAGGTTCGTCTGGTAGGCGATGTCCTCGATCACCGAGATCTTCTTGGTGATGGTGCGCATCGCCGTGACCGTCTGGCTGACCGACTTGCCGCTCTCCGTCGCGTCGACGGCGGCCTGGTTCACCACCCGCTCCATCTCGCGGCTGTGGTCGGCGTTCTGGGTGATGGTGGCGCTCATCTCCTCCAGGCCGGCGCTGGTCTCCTCGACCGAGGTCGCCTGCTCGGTGGTGCCGTGCGAGAGCGACTGGGCGGTGGAGCTGAGCTGGCTCGCCGCGATGGTCAGCGCCTGGGCGCCGTTGTTCACCTCGCGAATGGTGCGCGCGAGCCGCTCGGTCATGTCCTTGAGCGCCCGCTGCAGGCGGCCGATCTCGTCTTCGGAGCTGACCTCGACCTGATCGTCGAGGCGCCCGGCGGCGATGCGCTCGGCCAAGCGCACCAGCTTCTCCAGGGGCACGGTGATGCCGCGGCCCACCACGGTGGCGAAGACTCCACCCAGCACCATCGCCAGCACCAGCAGCATCACCAGCGTCCGCCGGGCGCCGGTCGCCTGGGTGGTGAAGGCCAGCTGCTTCGCCTCGCCCGAGCGCCGCTGCACCTGAATCAGCTTGCTCAGCGCCTGCACCGTGCGCGCCGCGTGCGGGTTGGTCTGGGTGGCGCGAAAGGTCTTGGCCTCGTCGGTCTTGCCCTGGTCGACCAGATCGAAGAAGCGCGGCCGGGCCTGCAGGTAGAGCGGCAGCGAGGAGCTCAGGTCGGCGAGCAGGTCCTTCTCCTCGCCCGACAAGGGCAGGGCCGAGTAGGACTTGAGGTTGTTCTGCACCTGCGCGACCCACTTCTCCGAGTCGGCGCGAATCAGCGCCCGGCCGTCGACTTCGCCGGTGTAGTAGTTGGGCAGCCCGAAGCGCAGCTCCCACATCGCCCGCTCCGAGTCGGCGAGGTAGGTCGCCGCCTGCAGGTTGTTGGCGTAGAGCGCGTCGAACTGCGCCGACAGCTCGGTGAGCGTGGACCACTGCAAGAGGCCCATGCCGAGCGTGATGAGCAACAACACGCCCGAGCCGATGAAGAGGCGCCTGCCGATGTCGAGCTTCATGAACGGATCTCCTTCGTGTTCGAGGACGCGAGGAGCTGGGAGATCGTCTTCTCCAGCACCTCGGCGTCGATGGGCTTCTTCAGGTAGGCGGCGGCGCCGGCGGCGAGCCCCTTCTCGCGCGTCTCGGCGTCCTTCTCGCTGGTGAGGAGGATGACGGGGATGCCCGCCGTGAGCGGATCGGCCTTGAGCGCGCCGACGAGCTCGATGCCCGTCATGCCCGGCATGCGCACGTCGGAGATGATCGCGTTGGGCAGCTCCTTCTTGCACAGCGCCAGCGCCTGCCGGGCGTCGCTCGCCTCGATCAGCGTCCACCCGAAGGGGCGCAAGAGCCCTCTCAAGAAGACTCGAATGGTGAACATGTCGTCGACGACCAGGATCTTGGGGGTGGGACTCATGGGGACCTTCCGGCGTTCGGCGGGGGTGATGCGACTCTCTCGATCAGCGCGGCCCCGATGTGCTCCAGCGGCAGCACGCAGGCCGCGGCCCCCCGATGAATGGCTTCCCTGGGCATTCCGAAGACGACGCAGCTCGCCTCGTCCTGCGCGACGGTGAAGGCCCCGGCGCGCCTGAGCGCGAGCAGCCCCTCGGCTCCGTCGGCGCCCATGCCGGTGAGCAGCACCCCCATCGTCCGCTCGCCGGCCGCCTCGGCCGCCGAGACGAAGAGGGCGTCGACGCTGGGCCGGTGCTTGTTCAAGGGCGGCCCCGAGTGGAGCGAGACCCACAGGCGCGCGCCGTCCTTCTTCACCACCGCGTGCTGGCCGCCCGGCGCCACCAGCGCCAGCCCCGGCTGCACCTCGTCGCCGTCCTTCGCCTCGCGCACCTCGAGCGCGCAGGCCTCGTCGAGCCGCTGGGCGAAGCGCCCGGTGAAGGCCTTGGGCAGGTGCTGCACCAGCACCACCCCGGGGAAGGTCTCGGGCAGCCGCGCCAGCACCTCGCGCAGGGCCTCGGTGCCGCCGGTGGAGGCGCCCATCACCAGCAGGCGCGGGCCGGGCGACGACGGCGCTCTCGTCGCCGGCGCACAGGAGGAGGCGCCGCGCGAGCGGGGGTGCGCGCCCGCCGCCCCGCGGATGGCCTCGATGAGCTCCGGCGCGCCCGTCTCCAGCGCCCGCCTCGGCTTCGCCACCACGTCCACCGCGCCCTCCTCGAGCGAGCGGAGCGCCACCTCGGTGCCCTTGGCCGACGCGCTCGAGCAGACCACCACCGGCGTCCGGTGGTTCGCCATCACCCAGCGCAGGAAGGCGAAGCCGTCCATGCGCGGCAGATCGAGATCGAGCACCACCACGTCGGGGGCGAAGCGCTCGAGCTTGCTCATCGCCACCACCCCGTCGGGCGCGACCGAGACCTCCATGCCGCCCTTCTCCGTGAGCAGCTCGGCGAACGCCTGGCGCACCACCGCCGAGTCGTCGACCACCAGCACCTTGAGGGGAGCGCTCATCGCGTCTCCTCCCGCGCGTAGACGGTGGGCCTCACCGGCGACAGCCCGAGCTCGAGGCCGGTCAGGCTCTCGGCGTGCCCGAGGAAGAGGTGCCCGCCGGGGGCCAAGAGCCGCGCCAGCCGCTCGAGCACCCTCCGCCGCGCCTCGGCCTCGAAGTAGATGAGCACGTTGCGGCAGAAGACGAGGTCGAAGGGCCCAACGAAGGGGTAGCCCGGGTCGTTCAGGTTCAGCGGCGCGAAGCGCAGGCGCGCCTTGAGCTCCGGCACCACGCACAACCGCCCCACCTGGCTGCCCACGCCGCGCCAGACGAAGCGGCGCAGGGGAGGGGGAATCTGCGTCGCCGCGCCCACCTCGTAGATGCCGTCCTCGGCGATCTTCAGCGAGCGGCGCGACAGGTCGGTCGCCAGCACCTGCACGTCCCAGTCGTCGCCCAGCGCGCCCACCAGGGTCATCGCCAGGGAGTGCGGCTCCTCGCCGGTGGAGCAGCCCGCGCTGAAGGCCCGCACCGCGCGCGGCCGCCGCCCCGCCTCCGCCTCGCGCCGCCACCTTTGCGCCAGCACCTGCTCCACCAGCTCGAAGTGCATCGGCTCGCGGAAGAAGCGGGTCTCCCCGGTGGTGACCGCCTCCAGCATCGCCTGCCGCTCCTCGGGGTCGGCGCGCACGCGCTCGTAGTAGGCGCCGAAGCCGGGCAGCGCGGTGGCGCGCAGGCGCTTGGTGAGGCGGTGGGTGAGGAAGGAGTGCTTCTCCTGGGCGAGCCTCAAGCCCGCCAGCTCCTCGATGAGGGCGCGCAGGCGCTCGAACTCCCGCGGCGACATCGTCACCGGCGGCTCGAACCAGGTGGAGAGCCCTGCGTTCACGCTTCTCCTCCGGCCGGTGCGCTCGGGGCCTCGGGGGAAGGGGGCGGCGCCTCGGCCGACGCGGCCGCCAGCAGCTCCGCCGACGACAGCACCCGGTCCATGTCGAGCAGGGGAATGAAGCTCGTCCCCACCTTCCCCAGGCCCTCCAGGTACTCGATGCGCACGCCCATGCCGAAGGGCGGCGGCATCTCCACGTCGCCCCGCCCCAGGTCCACCACCTCGTCGACCTTGTCCGCGAGGATGCCGATGGGCGTCATCTCGCCCTCGATCTCCAGCTCCAGCACCATCACGCAGGTGAAGCGGGTGAAGGCGGTCTCTCCGCGGCCGAGCTTGATCGACAGGTCGACCACCGGCAGCACGCTGCCCCGCACGTTCATCACCCCGCGAATGCACGCCGGCGTGCTGGGCACCGGGCTGATCGGCCCCACCTGCAGGATCTCCCTGACGCGCAACAGGCCGCAGCCGAACTCCTGCTGGCCGACGCGAAAGGTGAGGTACTGCGTGGCGGCGGCGGGTGTTCCTTCGGTGGACACGTGCGTCCCTCCCTCAGCGGCCGGCGTGGGCCAGCTCCGCCGCGCGGCGCACGGCGGCGTTCAAAAGGTGCGGCACGTCGAGCACGAGCGACACCCGCCCGTCCCCCTCGATGGCCGTGCCCGACACCCCCGGAAGGCGGGACAAGAGCTTCCCCATCGGCTTGACGACCGTCTGGCTCTGGCCGTGGAGCGCGTCGACCACCAGGCCGGCGCGCCGCTCGCCGTTTCGCACCACCACCACGCTCTCGCGCTCGGGCGGCGCGCCGCCCAGCTCGAGCGCCTCGCGCAGGCGCACGAAGGGCACCGGCGCGCCGCGCAGGTTGAGCACGCCGTGCTCGGCGTCGCTCGGCGCGGCCGAGAGCTCGAGGCACTCGATGACGGTGTCCATCGGCAGGACGTAGGTGTGGCGATCGACGCCCACCGAGAAGCCCTCGATGATCGCCACCGTCAGAGGCAGCCGCAGCGTCACCGTGGTGCCCCGGCCCTCGACGGAGCTGAGCTTCACCGTGCCGCGCATCGCCTCCACCGTCTGGCGCACCACGTCCATGCCCACGCCGCGGCCGGAGACGGCGCTCACCTCGGTGCGGGTGGAGAAGCCGGGCCGGAAGACGAAGTCGAAGAGCTCGTCGTCGGACAGGCGCGTCGCGCTCTTCGACAGGCCCAGCTCCTCGGCGCGGCGGGCGATGCGCTCGCGGGAGAGCCCGGCGCCGTCGTCCTTCACCTCCAGCACCACCGCCCCGCCCTGGTGCGAGGCGGACAGCCACACCGTGCCGCACGAGTCCTTGCCCCTCGAGACGCGCACCTCGGGCGCCTCGATGCCGTGGTCGATGGCGTTGCGCAGCAGGTGCACCAGCGGCGCGCTCAGGCGCTCCACCAGCGCGGCGTCGATCTCCGTGTCCGCGCCCAACAGCTCGAGCCGGACCCGCTTGTCGAGCGACAGCGCGGTGTCGCGCACCCCGCGCAGGAAGCGCCGGAGCAGGGGCCCGATGGAGACCAGCCGCGCCTGGAGCACCAGGTCGTGGAGATCGGCGAAGAGGCGATCGGCGTCGGCGAAGGCCTCGGCCGCCTCGTGCGCCTGCTCGCCGCCGTCGCCCAGCATCGCCCCCAGCCGCCCGCGCGCCACCAACAGCTCGCCGGTCAGGGTGAGCATGCGATCCAAGGTGCCGAGCGAGACGCGCAGCGTGGAGGGCGCGGCGTTCGCCTCCGACTCGAGCAGGCCCCCGGTGCGGCGCGCGGTGGCCGCCAGCTCCCGGCGGGTGAGCCGCTCCAGGAGGCGCTGATCGTCAGGGCCGAGCGCGTTCGCGCCCGCCAGCGCCGCCGGCACCAGCCGCCGCAGCGCATCGAGGCCCTCGAGGGCCAGGCTCACCAGGCTCGGGCTGGCCTCGCCGCCGCCGCGCAAAGGCACGAGCAGCTCCTCCAGCGCGTGCGCCAGAGACTCCAGCGCGATGAAGCCCAGCACCGACGCGTTGCCCTTGAAGTTGTGCAGCGTGGAGAGCAGCCCGCGCACCGCCTCGGGGTCGTTCGACTGCCCCTCGATGCGCACGAGGCCGGTCTCGAGGAGCGTGAACAGCTCGTCGGCTTCCTGCGTGAACGCCTGGGACAGCTCTGTCTTCACAGGTCACAGGTCTTAACCGTGCCAGTAGAAATCGAGAAGGCGTCCAATCTGACCCAGTAATAAAATCAATGCGTTGTGGCCGAAGTGGGCTGATTTGGGTCAAAGCCGACTTGATGCGTGGCAGGTCGTTCCATTCCTGTCGGGCATCAAGCGCACCGGGCGCGCGCGCACGCCGAGCGTCGATTCGCATCGCGGGACGTCGTCGGGTCGAGCGGTGGGCTAGCGAGCGCCGGTGCGCGCGTTGCCGCCCATGAAGGTCGGCCAGTCGGTGGTGGAGATCGCCATCGGCGGCAACCTCAGCCGGTACACCTTCGAGTTCTTCCAGCCGGTGACGTACAGCTCGCGCACCGCGCTGGCGGGATCGGCGTTGGCCACCGCGCCCGAGGGCATGAAGGCCGCCGTCGGGTCGTCGAAGCTGGCCAGCACCGTCCGGGCGCGCACGTCGATGAGCTCCAGGTGGGTGTTCGACGCGGCGATGACGTCGAGCACCCCGTCGCCGTTGACGTCGTACAGCAGCGGGGTGAACGAGGAGTAGTCGCCCGCCTTGAGCGTGTGCTGCCACACCACCGTCCCGCCCGGCGCCGCGCACCCCGTGGTGCCGGCCTTGAGCACCGACAGCACCGCCGTGCGCGAGCTCATCACCACGATGGACTTCGTGCCGCTGCCGTCCACGTCGCCGATGACCGGCGAGCTGTAGGTGGTGCCGCCGCCCGTGCGGAAGCGGTGCTCGCACGCCGAGCCGGTGGGCATCGCGGGGTCGAAGGCGTAGACGTCGCCGGTGGTGCCGGTGGTGGCGACCACGATCTCCGGCTTGCCGTCGCCGTCGATGTCGCCGATGGCCGGCCCCGAGCCGTAGGGCGCGTCCCCGCTGAGCGAGCGGAGCCCCGCGCTCGTCCACTGCACCGTCATCGTCGGGCCCACCTCGGCGTTGAGCACGGTGACGGTGCCCTTGGCGTAGCCCGCCACCACCGCCTCCAGCGTGCCGTCGCCGTCGACGTCGGCCAGCGCCCCGTGGCCGAAGGCGTGGTCGCCGCTCGCGGTCCAGGTGTTGTACGAGCCGAGCGGCGCGCCGGTGTCGCCGCGCAGCACCTTCACGTCGCCGTCCCAGTCGACCTCCAGCACCTCGTTGCCCGCCACCGCGCTCACCGCGTTGGCCGACGAGGGGCCCATGTTCCAGTAGGCCGCGTAGCCGTAGGGCACCGAGGTCCACTTCGCGGTGGTGTCGCCCAGGCGGGCGTAGAGCGCCCCGTTCGACGCCGCCGGCAACGGCTCGCCGAACAGGTACTCGAGCGTGCCGCCGGCCACCAGGTCCTCCGCCAGCGGCAGGCCCATGGCGTTGCGCCCGGTGCCGGGGCTGAACTGGCCGACCTCCAGGCCGGTGTCGCTGCGCAAGACGAAGGTGCGCCCGGGGCCGGAGAGGCCGCGCGCGGGCGCCACCACCAGCACCTCGCTCCCGGCGGTGGCGGAGAAGTCGGCCACCGCCAGGCCGTCGGTGGCGTGGCCGGCCGGGTCGGTGAAGATCCAGTCGGTGGCCAGGGCCGGGGTGGAGAACGTGGTGGCGACGGTGTTCGACGTGACGTTGACGGCCTTCCCGGCGGAGTTCGTGTAGCCCACGCTCGCCGAGTGGTAGGTGGTGCCGCCGAAGCTCAGCGTCACGACGACGGTCTTGCTGGCGGCGGCGCTCCCCGCGGCCAGGTTGCCCAGGCTCCAGGTCACCTTCGAGCCCGCGATGGTGCCGCCGGGGGCCGAGGTGATCGTCACCCCCAGGGGCGCGGTGTAGGTGAGCGTCGCGCTCCGCGCCTGCGCGGTGGTCGTGTTCCGGTAGGTGAGGGTGTAGGTGACCTGCGCGGTGGTGGTGGTCGCCGGCCCGGCGGTGGTGACCGTGAAGGTGGCTCCGGCCGCGGGCTGGTTCGGGTAGTTGGTGACTGACGCGTTCCCCGGCGCGACGTAGCAGGCGCTGGCCGGCGGGGGGCACTCCTGGGCGCAGGTGGCGCCGCCGCCGTTGGTGGCGCTCACCGAGTTGACGTCGTAGCCGCCGATGGCGAAGGGCACGCTGGCCAGCGGGTTCCCCGCCGCGTCGAACAGCGGCACCGAGAGCGTGTTGACGTCGTTCGCCGGGTGCATGGAGACGAAGTCGTCGAAGACGGACGTGTTGTTGACCCAGGCGATGTACGAGAGGCGGCTGCCCGCCGGCGCGTCGATGGTGACGGTGGCGGTGGCGCCCGTCGAAAGCGCCGGCACCACCCACGCGTTCTGCCCCAAGGTCAGCCCGAGCCGCGCCGCCAGCACCGTCGCCAGGCCGTTGTCGATGCAGGTGCCCGAGCAGAACGCGTCCAGCTTGTTGCAGTGCGCGTTGGCGTAGACGTAGGTGTTGTAGGCCGGCGTGCCCGGCTGCGGGGTGAGCCCGAGCGCGATCACCGGCGAGAGCGTGAGCAACCCCGTCGACCACGGGTAGGCGGTGTTGGTGCCGGTGTTGGTGATGGTGATGGCGAAGGGGACGGCCTGGGCCGCTCCACCGAGGCCGAGCACCGCCACCGCGATCAGGAGCCTCGCTCGAGCGAGAACGTTGGAGGTCGAATGAAGCGCCACGGCGTGCTCCTTCGTCGCCTCCGCCCGAGGTGCGACGTCTCTTCGAGTCTCCCACGCACGGGAACGGATCGTCGAGAGATTGGCCGGAGAGTCCCGCGGCACCCACCTCGGGGCGCCGACGCGGTGTGGGGGAACGTGTGCCCGCGCAGCGTCGCGGTTGACGCTCGCCGGTGAGGCGGCAGGACTCAGCGCAGGGCCCGCCGGGCTCCCAGCATCGCCAGCACGCCCAGCGCGACGGAGATCGGGTGACGGCGCAGCCACAGCTCCACGCTCCCCCGCCGGGCGCCGGCGTCGAAGGGCCCGTGGGCTCCCCGATTTCCCGGCAGCGGCGCGTCGAGGTTGTCGCCCTGGGGCGCCGGCAGCGAGGAGGACTGCTGCGCGTCCCACGCCCGCCGCGCCAGAGAGCGGTCGAGCAGGCCGGGCGCGAGCCGCTGGCCGAGCATCGCCAGCACGGTGGGCGCCCCGACCCACAGCTCGCGGGAGGGGTGGCGCAGCGCGTGGATTACGGCCTGGGCGGCCACCTCCGGCTGGAAGATGGGCCCCAGCGGCGCCGGGTGGCGAGGCAGCCGGCTCCGCGCCACGTCGAACTGCGGCGTGTTCACCGCGGGCAGGTGCACCATCGCCAGCCGAATGGGGCTCTGGTCGTGCAGCAGCTCGCAGCGCAGCGAGTCGATGAAGCCTCGCGTGGCGGCCTTGGCCGCGCAGTAGGCGCTCTGCAGCGGTATCGAGCGGTAGCTGACCGCGCTGCCCACCTGCACGATGGTGCCGGCGTTCTGCCGCTGCATGTGCTTGAGCGCCGCCAGCGTGCCGTGCACCGAGCCCAGGTAGGTGACCTCGGTGACGCGCCGGTACTCCTCGGGCCGCATCTGGCTCACCGGCGAGAAGACCGACACCATGGCGTCGTTGATCCACCCGTCGATGCGGCCCCACTGGGCGACCACCCGGTCGGCGGCGGCGAAGACCGCGTCGGCGTCGGACACGTCGAGCGGGAGCACCAGCGCCTCGCCCCCCAGCGCGCGGACCTCCCGCGCCGCGCCCTCCAGCCCGTCGATGCCTCGCGCGATGAGCCCGACCTTCGCCCCCTTCACCGCCAGCGCCCGCGCCACCGCGCGGCCGACGCCCTGCGACGCGCCCGTCACCACCACCACCTGCCCCGAGAGCTTCCTCATGCCACGGTGCTAACGGCCGCGCTCCGAAGGCCCACCGCCCAAGGGACGGCGCCAGAGTTTCGCGAAGGAAATTCCGATTGGCCTCGTCGGCCCTAGAGCAGCTCTAGAGCTTCAGCGCCTGGGCGCCGAGGGCTTCACCACCAACGGCTCGTCCTGATCAGGCAGCCGTGGCTCCTCGCCGAAGTCGATGAGGTGGCCCGAGCGCGCCGCCTTCGTCTCCAGGTAGAACCGGTTGTGCTCGTTGGCCGGCATCACGTGCGGCACCCGCCCCGAGATGACGATGCCGTGCTGCTGGAGCCCCTGAATCTTCTTGGGGTTGTTCGTCATCAGCAGCACCGACTCGATGTTCAGACTGGCGAGCATGTGCGCGGCCACCGAGTAGTCGCGCTCGTCGTCGCGGAAGCCGAGCGCCAGGTTGGCGTCGACGGTGTCCAGCCCCTGCTCCTGGAGGGCGTAGGCGCGAATCTTGTTCACCAGCCCGATGCCGCGGCCCTCCTGCCGCAGGTAGAGCAGCACGCCGCAGGGCATCTTCGCCAACGCCTCGAGCGCCGCCTCGAGCTGATCACGGCAGTCGCAGCGCAAGGAGCCCATCACGTCGCCGGTGAGGCACTCGGAGTGCAGCCGCGTGGGCACGTCCTTCTGGCCCATCACGTCGCCGTGCACCATGGCGAGGTGCTCCTTCTGGTCGCGGTTGTTGGAGAAGGCGACGATGTGGAAGTCGCCGAAGCGGCTGGGCAGCTGCGCCACCGCGTCCACCTTCACGCAGACCTTGTGCACCCCGAAGCCGCCGCAGTCGTGCGTCTTGTCGCGCTCCACCAGCGCTTCCAGGGTGGGAACTCGGGTCAGGCCTTTGCAGTCGGGCGGCGTGCTCACGTCGGGTGGACCTCTGGGCTCCTCATACCAGGGTCCGGCCGCCGCCGCCGCCGCGTCCGTCAGAAGCGCAGCGAGACGCCGAGGCCACCCAGGGGCTTGGGCAGCGCGGCGAAGAGCGGCTCGGTGCGCGGGAACAGCTCGGTGGCGGGCGGCTCGAGGTCCTCCGGCGTCGCCGGGCCCCAGTGGCGCCCGAAGCTCGCGGCCATCGGCACGCCCACCAGGAACAGGACGGCGCTCGCCAGCCCGCCGATGAAGACGAGCCCCATGTTCGCCGTCGCCGACGACACGGCGATCGCGTTGAGCACGAAGTAGAGCACCGTGGCCACGCCGAAGGCCGCGTAGGCGAGCCCGACCGACTTCCCGAAGCTGCCGGCCATGGGGTTCTTGTCGGCGGCGAGGCTCTCGAAGTACGCGATCAAGAGCGGTGAGCAGAGCTCGAGCACCAAGCCGGCCAGGAGGGCCCCCAAGGCGGCGAAAGCCAGCGGGCCGCCGGCTCCCGAGCCGCCCAGCGCGGCGCCAATCGCGACGAGCAGCCCGAAGCCGAGCGTGGCCCCGGCCACCAGGTGAACGCCCACGCCCGAGGCGATGCCGACCAGCACCTCCTTGGCGTTGAGGCGGTTGGCGTCGGGGTCGACCAGCCGGGCGGAGACCCGTTGGGGTGGGAACGACGGCCAGGGCTCCGCCTGCGGCGACACCGGCATGGGCGGGGGCGTCAGCGCGCCGCTTTCGCTCTGCGCCAGCAGCCGGACGCGGCTGGTCTCCGGCCGAAGGCGGAACGGTGAATCGGCGACGCCCTGGGCGCTCAGCGCGGTGGCGACGAAGAGTGCGAGCATGAAGGACCTTTCGGAGAGGCGGGTGAGCAGAGCACGAAGGCGCGAAAAGGGAAGCGAACGGCGCGCGCCCCGCGGCCGCCGCGAAGAATCTCCGCCGCCGAGGGCACCCCCGAGAAGGGCGTGCGCGGTCGCGCGAATCTCAGCGGGCGCGCCCCCAAGGCCCTCTCGCCCGGCCGTTCAGTCCCACGTAGGGCACGCCCGATGCTCGCCTCGAATTGCACGCTTCACGCCGCCGACGCGGCATCGCAGGGAGCACGACATGGCAACGGCAACCACACGAATGATGGGCTCGGGGCGGGTCAGGACGGCGGTGCTCTCGGGGCCGCCGGTGCACATGCGCTGGGGCGCCATCTTCGGGGGCGTGTTCGCGGCGCTGGGCATCTCGGCGCTGCTCTACTCGCTCGGGCTGGCGCTCGGGCTCACCAGCCTCAACCCCAGCGACGCGAGCTCGGCGAGGAGCTCGGGCCTGTTCGCCGCCATCTGGAGCGCCGTCGTGCCCCTGGTCGGCCTCTTCGTGGGCGGCTGGGTGGCCGGGCGCGGCGCCGGCGTCATCAGCAAAGGCGGCGGCGCCATTCACGGCCTGGTGATGTGGGGAGTGACCACCGTGGCTGGCATGTACCTCATCGGGAGCCTGGTCGGCTCGCTGCTCGGCGGCGCGGTCAACCTGGGCGCCAGCGTGGCCAAGGGCGGCGCGGGCCTGTTCGGCCAGCTGACCTCGAGGTCGGGCACCACCTTCGGCCTCGACGCCAACGACGCTCTGGGGCCCATCAACCAGCGCCTCCAGGCGGAGGGCAAGCCGGCCATCACCTCCGAGCAGCTCACCCGGGCGACCAAAGACGCCATCAGCGACGCCGTCCGCACCGGCTCGCTGAGCCGGGAGAGCCTGGTGAGCGCCATCGCCAGGGACACCGCCCTCTCGCGGCAGGACTCCGAAGACATCGCCAACCGCATCCAGGCGCAGTGGGACGGCGCCAAGGCCAAGGTGCAGACCGGCGCCCTGAAGGCGGCCGAAGCTTCGGGCAAGGCCTTCTGGGGCGTGTTCGCCGCGCTTCTGCTCGGCGGCATCTGCGCGGTGCTCGGCGGCATGGCCGGCGTGTCGCGGCGGCAGGACTTCGAGGCGAAGGCGGTGACCGCCACCCCGCCGCTGCGGACCTACGTCGCCCCCACCGAGTACCCCAAGCCGCCGCAGCCCCCCCTGCAGCACTGACGGCGGTGCGCAAATGCCTTGACGGGCGCCGGGAGAGGACGGTCTTTTCCCGGCGCACCTCATGCCACCGCTTCGCCCGCTCGCCAGCTTCGCTGGGCTCCTCCTCGCGCTCGTCTCTCTCCGGGCGCACGCCGAGGACATGGTCGCGCCCGACGTCGCCGCCAAGACGCTCCTGCGCGCCCTCGCCTACGACCGGTCGCTCGCCCCGCGCGACGGCACCCTCGTCATCGCGGTGGTGGTGAAGCCCTCGGCCGACGGTGGAGACGGCGCGGCCTTCGAGGCGGCGGTGAAGGCCCTGGGCGACGTCACGGTGCAGAACGCCCACGTGAAGCTCGTGCGCCTCGAGGTCGGCTCGGCCTCCGAGGTCGACGCCAGGCTCTCCGAGGCGAATCCCCAGGTGGTCTACGTGGCCAAGGGCTTCGACGGCGACGGCGCCAAGGTTCAGGCCAGCGCCCAGAAGCAGTCGGCGCTCACCCTGTACCGGTGGCCGGGCTACGGCGACTTCTTCGCGGTCGGCGTCGTCCCCAGAGAAGGCAAGTCGAAGATCGTGGTGCGGCTCGGCGCCGCCAAGGCCGCGGGGGCGGTGCTCGACTCCCAGCTGCTCCGCCTCGCGCAGGTGTTGGACTGAGGGACCGCTGACCGATCGGCCGCCTCGGAGACGCCGCCGCTAGAAAGAGCGCACCACGCCGTCGAAGGCCGAGCCGCGGAAGCCGCCCCAGCCCACCCGCGCCGCCTGCGCGCCCGGCACCTGAAGGGCGAAGCGCTCCAGGTGCCCGCTGTAGGAGACGATCAGGTCGAGCACGCCGTCGCCCTCGAGGTCGCCGACCGTCGGCGTCGCCGCGCCCGCGCCCGCGAACTTGAGCTCGAGCCTTGGGCTCTTGCCGCGCCGGCCGTCGAAGACCGTGAGGGTGGAGAGCGCGTCCGAGCTCCAGGCGGTGAAGGAGTTCATCGACATCACGAAGGTCTCGTCGAAGCCGTCGCCGTCGACGTCGGCCGTCACCAGCGAGGCCGAGCCGTAGACCCCGCGGCGCTGCTCGTCGAGCACCGCCCCCGTCTCGCCGTCCACCCACGCCACCACGTACTTCCATTGGTAGTCGGGGAAGCTGCCCTGGAAGTAGCCCGACACCACGTCGAGGCTGCCCGAGCCGCCGAAGCGCCCGAAGCCCGGCGACGGCGTGCTCTGGAAGCCCGGCCGCCGCGCGGTCCACTTCGCGAGCCCGGTGCCGCCGGCCAGCCGCGCCAGCTCACCGTCGAAGGCCACCGCCACCACGTCGAAGCCGCCGTCCGCCTGCGGCCAGACGATGGGTGAGGCGATGAAGCCCCTGCTCAGGCTCGGGTAGGACCAGATCGCCTTCCCCGCCGCGAGGTCCCAGAGCGTCACGTGCCCGGGCAGCGACTCTCCACCCGTCGCGAGCACCAGGGTGAGGGGCTTCGAGCCGGGGACGTAGGCCGGAATGGAGTACGTCTCGCGGCCGTCGGGCGCGGGAATGTCCACCAGGATCTTCCCCGTCGAAGGCGACACCACGAAGAAGTGCCCCGGCAGCCGGTGCCCGTCGTCGTAGGAGCCGCCCTGCGACAGGAGCAGCTCGGCCACGCCGTCGCCGTCCTGATCGGGGATCACCGTGCCGCCGTTGAAGTCGCGCGCGGTGATCTTCACGCCTCGGTTGGCGGCGCGCAGCGACCACAGGCGCTTCCCGTCCTTGCCCGACCAGAGCGCGAAGTCGAAGTCGCGCCCCCCGGCCGCCGCGTCCGGCACGCCGTCGCCGTCGCCGTCGACCAGCGCCACCGTCGCGTAGATCTCCTCGCCCACCTTGGCCTTCCACAGCGTCGCGCCGGTCTTTCCGTCGAGCGCGTAGACCACGCCCGACTTCGCCTGCACGCCGGCGGCGGTGACCACGTCGAGGACTCCGTCGCCGGTGACGTCCACCAGGCGCGGCGAGCTGGTGCCCACCCCCTCCAGGCTCACCGCCCACAGCCGCTGGGCGGTGATGCGCGTGCCCTCGGTCTTCACCCCCGTCGGTGGGTTCGGCACGTGCTCCCCGGCGTCTGGAAGGGCGAGCGGGTCGCCAGCGAAGGGCCCCACCGGGCTCGGGTGGGCTTGGGGCTCGACCCCCACGCCGGCGTCCGCGCTCGAGGCGGCGCCGCCGTCGGAGGCGGCCAAAGCCACGGCGGCCAAAGGCGGCGTCGACGCGCCAAAGCCGAAGAAGTGCCCGTGCGGTGTCCCGTCCCAGCCGGGGTGCGCGGGCGCTCCGCCGTCGGCGCCGGACGCGACGTCGGAGGCCGGCGCGTGGTGGTGGCAGGCGAGGAGCCACGCCAGCGTCGCCAGGGCGAGCAGCGACGACGGAAGGCGGCACCGCATGCGCGCACCGTAGTCGACCCGGGCCGCCATGGAACGCGTGACGTACGGCGGCGGCTACGGGCGCCCGGGGCCCCTGGCGTGGGCCTCGACTCGATCCGCCCCGTCGACCTCGACCAGCCAGTAGCCCTCGCGCCCGGGCTGGGTGGAGCTGCCGCCGCAGACCAGGTGCGGCCGGTGCGCGGTGCGCCGGTGCCAGGCGGGCCGGTGGGAGTGGCCGTGGTGGAAGACGACGGGACGGCCGGCGAGCGTCGAGAGCAAGAGGCGCCAGTCGACGAGGCCGGAGTGCGCCCAGTCGAAGGTGCCGCGCGGCCCGAAGGGGCCGTGGTGGGAGAGCACGTGCACGGTGCGGCCCGCGAGGCGCGGGTCGTCGAGCACGCGGCCCAGCGCCAGAAGCTGCGCCCGGCCCAGCCGGCCGACGACGTACTGCCCGAGGGCGCCCACGCGGGTGCTGTCGAGCCCCACCACGGCGGCCTCCTCGCCGACCAGGCGCACGAAGGGGTAGCCCTGGGCGTCGGCGTGCTCGGGCAGGGCGCTGGCGAGGTAGGGCGCGAAGACGCGCTCGAAGACCCGGCGGCCGGGCGCGTCGGTGTAGCGATCGTGGTTCCCGGGAATCACGGTGAGCCGCCCCTCGCGGAGCCAGGGCTCCAGCACTTCCCGGGCGAGGCCCAGCTCGTCCTCGTGGCCCATCGCGCTCAGGTCGCCGGTGAGCACCGCGTGCTCCCACGACTCGCGAGACAGCTCCTCGGCCAGCCGCTCCAGCTGCTGCTTCGCCTGGGCGAACCGCGCCAGCCGCCCGAGCCCGTGGAGCTCCACCCGCCCGAGCGCCCCACGCCAGCCGGTGCTGGCGAAGCTCCGGTGGCGCCAGTCGAGCTGCACGTGCACGTCGCTGAGGTGAACCAGCCGCAAGCCCCCCACCATCGCCCGCCGGGCCGCGCAGCGACAACCCCGCCGAACGAGGGGCGCTCGCCCGAGCCTCGGCCGAACCCGACGGTCAGGCCACCTGCGGCAGGTAGTGCGCCACCTGGCGACGCCACCAGCTGTAGTCGTGGCGGCTGTCGCGTCCCCACAGGCCCACGTGGGACGGCACGCCCTTGCGGCCGAGCCACGAGCCGAGCTCCAGCGTCTCGGGGGTGCACGAGTTCTCGAAGGGGCCCTGGCCGACGACCAGCGTCAGGTGCGTCTGCCGGCGCACGCGCTCCAACGCCGCGCCCTCGAGGTTGGGCACGAAGGCCAGCGGGTCGTTGAAGTAGAGCTCGTCCGAGTAGTCGCCCGGCACGATGCGCGAGCCGCGGTAGCGCCCCGACAGGCACAGGGCGCCCTTGAAGACCTCGGGGAACTTCAAGGCGAACAGCGCCGAGTACAGCGCGCCCATGCTGCAGCCCGTGGCCACCACCCGGGCCTCGGGGCGCCGGCAGTCTTCGCGCACGAAGGGCAGGAGCGTCTCCACCACGAAGCGCTCGTAGAGCGCGTGCCGCTGCATGCGCGCTCCCAGCGGCCCCTCTCCGGAGAAGGTCTGCGAGATGTTGCTCTCCGGGCAGTAGAGCTTGAGGCGCCCCGCGGCGAGCCACGGCCCCAGCGCCTCCACCATGCCGCTCTCCTTCCACTCGTGCGCCACCCCGGCGTTGGAGGGGAAGACGACGACGGGGCGGCCCACCTCACCGAAACACCAGACGTGAACACGGCGACCGAGGGACGGGCTGTCGAGGAGAACGTGGCGGGGACTCACGCTTCCCTGCGTAGACGAGGTCGGGGGGGCACGACAACCAGGACGTGACGGCCGGTCACCGGAGCCGGTCTTCGTCGCGTGCCGCCTGGCGCAGCTTCCGCCACAGGGTGTTGCGCCCGATGCCCAGCACCCGCGCCGCCTCGGCCTGCGAGCCCCCGCAGGCGTCGAGCACCGCCAACAGGTGCTCCCGCTCCACCTCGGCGAGCGAACGGAGGGGCGCCGGGCCCTCTCGCTTGGCCTGCGTCCGCTCGCCCCGCGGCGGCGGCGCCGTGCCCCGGGCCAGCTCGTCGGGGAGGTCGGCCACCTCGACTTGCTCGCCGGCCGCCAGCGCCGCGCCGTGCTTCACCGCGTTCTCCAGCTCGCGCACGTTGCCCGGCCAGGGCCAGGCGAGCAGCCGCGCTCGCGCCGCCTTGGAGAAGGCGGTGGCGGCGGCGCGCTCCAGCGCCAAGAAGTGCGCCGCCAGGGGCAGCACGTCCTCGCGGCGCTCGCGCAGGGGCGGCACCTCGAGCGTCAGCACCTTGAGGCGGTAGTAGAGGTCTTCGCGGAAGGAGCCCTCGCGGACGCGGCCCGCGAGATCGCGGTGCGTGGCGCAGGAGATCCGCGCGTCCACCGCGAAGGCTCGGCTCTCACCCACCCGCCGCACCTCGCCGTCCTGCAAGACGCGCAACAGCTTGGCCTGCAGCGGCAGCGGCATCTCGCCGATCTCGTCGAGGAAGAGCGTGCCGCCGGTCGCAGCCTCGAAGAGGCCCCGCCGGGCCGACGAAGCGCCCGTGAACGCGCCCTTGCCGTGGCCGAACAGCTCCGACTCGAGCAGCTCCGCCGGCAGCGCCGCCACGTTCACCGCCACGAAGGGCCCCTTCGCCCGGCTCGAGCTCGCGTGGAGCACCCGCGCCACGACCTCCTTGCCGGTGCCCGTCTCGCCCTGGATGACGACCGGCGCGCCCGAGCCGGCGAAGCGCGCCGCGCGCTTGAGCAGGGCCTGCATCGAGAGGCTGTGCGCCACCACGTGCGCGGCGCCGGTGAGCTTCGGCGCCAGGGGCACCAGCCCGCAGACGCGGCAGGTGGGGGCGCAGCGCTTGGGTTCCATGTGCTCCATTCTGGAACAGGCGGGACAGCCCCGCCAGGGCCGGGCCTCGCCGAGCGGCGGGCGCCCCGGGGGGACGGGCCGCCGGCGGGCGTGGCACGGGCCGTGCTCTGGGAGCGGGGACCAACCTCGCCGTCGTGGAGAGCCCCGCCGTGCTCGACCCCCAGCAAGCCGTCGCCACCGTCGTCCTCGATCACCCGGAGTGCGCGGTCGTCTTCCAGCGGCACCGCATCGACTTCTGCTGCCGGGGCGAGCTGAGCATCGAGAGGGCCTCCAAGGAGCGCGGCGTCGACGCCAAGGCCCTGGTGACGGAGCTCGTCGCGGCCATCGAGCGGAGGGGCGAGAAGCCCGAGGCCGACCCGCGCGGGCTCCCCACCGACCGCCTGATCGCGCACATCGTCGCCAAGCACCACGCCTACCTCCGCGACGCGCTGCCCTTCGTGCGGACCCTGGCGGTGAAGGTCAGCCGCGTGCACGGCGAGCACAACCCGCTCCTCGTCGATCTGGAGGCCGCGGTGGTGGAGCTCGCCGAGACCCTGCTCGGCCACCTCGACGACGAAGAGCACGAGCTCTTCCCTCGGCTCCAAGCGGCCACCGTCGACGCCGACGGCCGCCGCCTCCTCGACGCCATGCTGGTGGAGCACCTCGCGGTGGCGTCGCTCTTGGACCGCATCGACGCGGCCACCGAGAAGTTCACGCTGCCCGACTGGGCCTGCAACAGCTACCGCGCGCTCTTCGGCGAGCTGGAGGCGATGGATCAGGACATCCGCGCCCACGTCCACCTCGAGAACCACGTGCTGCGGCCCCGCTTCGTCGCGGCCTGAGGGACCGCGGTGACCCCCATGCGACGCCTCGCCCTCGTCCTCGCCGCCGTCTCGCTGTTCGCCGCCTGCCGTGGAGCACCCGCTCCGGAGGCGACTCCCCCACCTCCCGCGCCGAGCCCGCAGGGCCCGCCGCCCAACGCCGTGCAGAGCGAGATGCGCCTCTTGCAGACGGCGGTGATCACCGCGGTGACCGGCATCGGCGCGATGGACGTGCGGCCGGTGGCGCCCGCGCTCCACCGCGTCCACCAGGCGAAGGAGGCCACCGAGCACGCCCTGGAGAGCGGCGCCTACGTGCTGCCCAATCGCCCCGGCGCCCTGGCGCGCTTCAAGGAGCTCGACGAGTCCTTCCACGGGCACCTCGAGGCGCTCGTCGAGGCCAGCGTGAAGAACGACGTCCCGGCCACCGCGGAGGCCCTGGGCCGCGCGCTGAAGGCCTGCACGGGCTGCCACACGGAGTTCCGCGCCACGGCGCCACAGCGCTGACGCCTCTCGCTCGCGTCGCGCCTCCTTTTGGCCCTTCGAGGGGCTCAGGCAGCCTCGCGGCCACCGCGGGGGAAGGTCGCCGAGCACCGCGCGGCGCCGCCACCACCGTTGCGCCCCAGCGGTTGCGTCCGGGCTCTCCCGTGCCGCGACCCCTGAAACCTGGAGGTGACGGTGTCGGAGCGGCGGGTGCCGGCCGAGCCTCCGCGCCGCTAGGGTCGCGCCCCGAGGAGAGCTCGTGTCCCATCGCGCCGCCTGTCTCGTCGTCCCGTTGCTCGCTCTCGCGGCCTGCGCCGGCCCTCACGCCTCGGCGGCGGACGGCGCTCCCGGTTGCGCCGGGGCGTGTGACCCCACCCTGCCGGTGACGCTCGACGCGGGAACGGCGCCTGACGCCGGCTCCGGCCCTTTCGTCCGCTTCGTCAGCCCCGCCGACGGCGCGACGGTGCCGAACCCGGTGCGCTTCGTCGTCGAGGCGGGAGGCGTCGACGAGGTGCAGGTGTTCGCCGACCAGACCTATCCCCTCGGCGCGGCCTGGAACCCGAAGGACAAGGGCGAGCTCCTCTATCGCTTCAGCGGCACCGGCACGCCGCGCGCCGTGAGCGTGGTCGGGCGCCGCGGCCAGGTGGAGGTGGCTCGCGCCCAGCTCACCCTCACCATCAGCCCCGACTCCTGCGCGGACCGCTTCTTCGTCTCGAAGTTCGACGCGCAGAACACCGACCCGTTGGGCGCCGTCGACCTCGTGGCGGTGCGCGAGGCGGCGCTCCGAGCGGTGAAGGACGAGGTGAACGCGCTGCACGCCTGCGGCGCCGGCGTCACGCTCGGCGGCATGATGTCGCTCTTGTACTGGGAGGGCGGCTTGCGCGCGGCGTCCTTCAACACCCGCTGCAGCGAGAACAGCTACAACCGCACCGCCGCCGACTGCGACCTCGTCCCCGAGGCGCTCTACAGCTACCAGTTCGGCCTCGGCGCCATTCACACCTCGAACTTCCACCCCTGCAAGGGAGGCAGCTACACCCAGGGCATGCGGCAGCTCTTCCTCGACAAGGCCGGGGCCGCGGGCTTCCCGACCTCGCCGAGCCTGGTGACGCCGGCGCTCGCCGCGCGCTTCCACCAGGTGTGCCCGAGCAGCACGCCGACGGCGGTCGACTACTACCTCCTCGGCGCGCACGACGTGTTCGGCGTCCCCAAGAACACGGCGGGCAACGATCTCGGCGCCGTGGGCTCCTTCCCGCTCTTCACCGCCAGCGTCTCCGTGGGGCTCACCTTCCACGAGCTGGCGGCCTCGTGCGCGACCCTGCGCACCGATCGCAACGCCATCACCGCCTTCGGCGGCTCCGACCCCAGCTACGCGAGCACCACGCGGCAAGATCAGATCCTCGCGCCGTACGCCCAGTACGCGGCGGCGCACTGCCCTTGACGCTCAGCCGAACCACGACACGAGCGCGCGGACGAGCGCGAGGCCCAGCGCCAGCGGCGCGACCCACCGCAGGACTCGCGCCGAGCGGGTCGCTGCCTGGGTCGGCCCGTTCTTCGCGGCGTAGGCCAACGTCCCGCGGATGGTGCTCGCGCCCAGCGCCAGCCCAAGCGCCACCGGCCAGACCGACTCGCCCTTCTCCGCGGCGTCCTGCCAGTGCCACGCCCCGATGCCGAACAGCAGCGGCGCGAACAGCGCCGCGGTGAGCCAGAGCCTTCGCCGATAGTCGGCGGCATCGTCGCGCTCCGAGCGCCGCCTCCGCAGGAGCCGGCGCAGGCTCGCCTCGCAGAGCACGAAGCCGGCGGCGAAGAGGTAGGTGGCGCCCCCCTCGAACCAGCGCGCGATGCAGCGACCCCGCACGGCCTCCTCGGCGGGCGGGACCCGGGCGGTCGTCGGCCGGCTGAAGGACGGAGCCTCCGGCAACACCAGCACCTCCAGCCGGGAGCCCACCGCGCCGGGCGCGTCGGCCTGCGAGACGGACCAGGAGTGCGTCGCTCCACCGGCGGTGTACTCGTACGTCGCGTACGCCGCGCCGCCCTGGCGCTCGATGCGCGCGATGGTGCCCGAGGTGCGCGCTCCATGCTCGCTGAGCGCGTCGAGCCGCGAGGCCTGGCGCTCGAAGAGCTCGTGACACCCCGCCGGCACCACCACCAGCAGCGCGAGGAAGCCCCACCGCCAGCGCGCGAGCGACGCCACCTGCCTTTCCACGCGCGGGTCGAGAGGCGAGGCCGCAGCGGTCGTCGGTGCCATCGTCCGTTCCTTGCCAGAACTTCGCGCTTCGCGACACCGCCCCGGCGCATGGCACCACGGCTGCAACCCGCTGGCTCGGGAGGGTACGAAGCGGAGGCGACATGCGTGCATGGTGGCTGGCGTTCGCGGCGGCGGTCCTGTCGTGCGGCGTACCGTCGGAGACACCTCGAGACGAAACAGCCGTGAGCAGCTCGGCGCTCGACACCCAAGACGCGAAGCCAGATGGTCGCGGCGGCGGGCTCGCCAACCACGCGGGCGCGGCGGCGGCGCGGACCAAGCCCAGCTCGAACGGCATCTTCTACCACCAGGGTCCGGTGCTCCACGGGACCACGCGCGTCTACTTCATCTGGTACGGCACCTGGCCGGCGACCAGCACGACGCCCGCGATCCTCGCCGACTTCGCCTCGAACGTCGGCGGCTCGCCGTACTACGGCATCAACACGACCTACTTCGACTCGGTCGGGCCGGTGGCGAACGCCGTGGCCTTCGGCGGCTCCACCACCGATTCGTCGCGCGGCACGTCGTTGGCCGACGCGGACATTCAGGGCATCGTCGCCGACGCCATCTCCACCGGCCGGCTCCCGGCGGACGCGAACGCCGTCTACTTCGTGCTCACCTCGGCGGACGTCGCCGAGACCAGCGGCTTCTGCACCACCTACTGCGGCTGGCACACCCACGCGACGCTGTCCGGCCTGGACGTGAAGTACTCCTTCGTCGGAGATCCCGCGCGCTGTCCCTCGGCCTGTACCCAGCAGTGGGCCTCGAGCCCGAACGCAGACCCTTCTGCCGACGGCATGGCCAACATCATCGCGCACGAGCTCGAGGAGGCCGCGACCGACCCCGATCTCAACGCCTGGTACGACCGCCGCGGCGCGGAGAACGCCGACAAGTGCGCCTGGACCTTCGGCACGACGTACGCCGCGGCCAATGGCTCGCTCGCGAACATGCGCCTGGGTGCGCGCGACTGGCTCATTCAGCGGAACTGGGTGAACGCGTCGGGCGGGTACTGCGCGCTCTCGCTCCCGGCGCCCGCGCTGGCCTCCGGGCCCTGACTGGGACGCGCCCCACGCCTCGACGCGTTCGTTGCCCGGTCGGGGACCTCGCGCATCCGGACCCAGAGACGGATGCCTGCTCAACGTCGCGGAATTGCTGAGCGCCTGGTTGGCGCGGCCGTCGCACACGCCGCCGCCACCATGACCCCATCCCTCCAGACCCTGTTCCGTTGTTCTCTCGCCGTTCTCACCGCGACGTTCTCGACCGGCTGCGCGACCCTGATGTCGTCGAAGACGGCCGCGTACTCGATCGACTCGTCTCCCCCCGGCGCCGAGGTCCGCGTCGCGGGCCAGAGCGTGGGCCGCACGCCGGTCACCATTCAGCTCGACAAGTCGAAGCCCGCGGACGTCGAGGTGAGCATCCCCGGCTTCGGCTCGCAGAAGTGCCAGCCCAAGACCAGCATCGGCGTCGGCTATGCCATCGCCGATCTCGCGCTCTGCCTCGTCGTTCTTCCTGGCCTTGGCTGCGTCGCCTTCATCGATGCGATGGGCGCTTGGAACGAGCTCGAGAACACGAGCTGTCGAGTGAATCTCTCCCCCGCGATGGCCTTCCAGCAGCCGGGTTATCCGCAGCCCGGCTCTCCTCCGCAGGGTTTCCCGCAGCAGGCGTACCCGCAGGCCGCGTACCCGCAGCAGGGCTACCCGCAGCCGGCCGCCTATCCTCCGCCCAGCGGCTACTCTCAAGCCGCGGCGCAGCCGATCGCCTACCCGCCGCCTCCTCCGCTGCCGACGATGTGATTCGAAGCACTCACTCACGACCGATCACGGACCTCCGTGATCGGTCGTCTTCGTTCGTGCGGGGTTCGGCGGGCTACGGCACGAAGCTCCACATCTTCTGACCGCCGGTCTCCACGCGCGACGGCAGCGAGTAGGTCAGCAGCACCTGCGCGAGCCAGTACGTCACCAGCACGATCGGCACGGAGTCCTCGAACGGGTGCACGAACTTGGTGACGGCGATGATCGAGTCCGAGAAGGCGAAGAAGACCGCGCCCACCAGGCCCCACCACAGACGCACGGGGCTCGCGGGCTCCAGGCGAGCGGAGGCGCGCCAGGCCATCGCCACCACCGCCAGGCCGTAGATGACGAGCGGAATCGCCAGACCGCCGGCTCCCGGAAGCGCAATCGCCAGCACCAGCACGCCGAACAGCACGAACGGCACCGCGCGCAACAGGGCCGGCGCCGAGCGCTCCTTGAAGAACGCCACCACGAAGGCGATGTGGCCCAGGAGGAAGGCGAGGATTCCGGGGATGAACAACGCCGGGTTGGCGAGCTCCAAGAGCACGTCGCCGACCGCGTCGAAGAGCAGACCCACCACGAACGCCCGCGAGATGACCGTGCAGCGCACCGACGCGAGGAGGGCCAGCGCCAGCACCGGCACGGGCTTGAGCCCGATGCGACCGGGGTCGAAGCCCGCGGCCGACGAGACGAAGAACCCGGCCAGCGCCACCAGGCCCACCACGGCGGCTCCAAACTCGATCTGAAACGCAGGCTGTGACGGCGCGGGCGGAGGCGGGGGCATGGAGCGAGCGAGCGTAGGAGGCCCCGCCGGCCTTGACGAGAATTCGCCTCGCCGCTGACTCGGCCGGCGCTGGACCGTATCCTCCGGTTCTCCATGCGCGCGCTCGCTCTGATCGCCCCGCTGTTGCTGCTCACCACGCTCTCCGGCTGCGTCCGGCGCGTCGTCACCGTGGCCGCGGACGAGGCGGGCCAGCCCAGGGAGGAGGCCCCGCCCGGCATGGTCGACGTACACTTCGTCTCCGACGACGAGGGGCTGAACTGGAACGTGGCGGCGGACGGGGAGTTCCTCTGCACCACACCCTGCACGAAGCGCATCAGGACCGGGTCCACCGTCTTCTTCCGAGGCCAGCACGAAGGGGTCTTCGCTCCGAGGCTCATCGACGTGGCGCCCGGGGCCAGCCGCGCGGTGATGGCGGCGGCGGGCTCCCACCACGGGTTGTTCGTCAACGGCGTGACGTGGACCTCGCTGGGCGGCATGGGCGCCATCGTCGCCATCACGCTCACCGCCATCGGCTGCAGCGATCTCGAGAAGCACGGGGGCATGTGCACCGCCGGGCTCATCACCGGCGGTGTCAGCGTGCCGCTCACCGCTGCGGGGATCTTGATGCTCGTGGGGTCGTTCCCCGAGGTGCACGTGCTGCCGGTGATGCGGGCCGAGGTGGCGAAGGGGCAGCCGCCGGTCGCGCTCGCGGTGACGCCGGTCGGGCTCGTCGGGACCTTCTGAGCTGATGCGCTCCGGGACGGGCCCGGGTGTCGTCTCACGCATGACGTCGTCCCTCCGCGCCCAGTCCCGCGGCCTTCGCGTGCGACGAAACGCCGTCCCCGCGCTGTGGGCCTGCGGATTCTTGAAGCCCGACCCGCGAACCCGCGTCGCCCCAAAGGCGCATCTCGCCGACTGCCTCTGGGATCCGCCGGAGGGGCGGCGGCATCGCCAGGGCGAGCACGACTTCTGCGACTCCCTCTCGCCCCCGCAGGACCTGCCGGTGTCGGCGGCGAAGAGGGTGCGCGGCGCCGGGCCGCGGGTTCGAGCGACGCGTCAGCGCGAGCCGGGGGCGGAACTCCAGGTCTCGCGGGTGGAGCTCGAGGCGCTGGTCGAGGTCGGGGCCGCGCGGTGGACGCACCACCGCGAGGACGAGAGACGTTCCGCGGGCCTTTCGTGAGGGGCGCGGAGCCTGGCCGGCGCGGTCAGCCGCCGCTGAGCGCCTGGACGATCTGCACCTCGTCGCTCGGCTTCAGCGCGACCGACAGGTCCTCGGCCTCCTCTCCGTTCACGAACACGCGCATGTGCCGCCGCACCCGATTCTGCTCGTCGATCATCCGGAAGCGGATGCCGGGGTAGCGGCGCTCGAGATCGGCGAGCAGCTCCGCCAGCGTCGCGCCCGTCGCCTCCACGCGGCCCTCGCCGGTGTAGGAGCGCAGCGGCGAGGGGATCAGCACCTTCATCGCGTGAGCTCGGCGGCCTCCACCGCGTAGATCTCCGGCAGGTGCCGCGCGATGCAGCTCCACTTCGCGCCCTCGTCTCGGCTCGCCCAGAGCTCCCCGCCGGTGGTGCCGAAGTAGAGCCCCACCGGCCCGTGCGCGTCGGCGCTCATCGCCTGCCGCTTCACGGTGAGCCACGCCTGCTGCTTCGGCAGCCCGCCGTCGAGGCGCTTCCAGCTCCTGCCGGCGTTCTTGGTCACGAAGGCCGCCGGCTTGCCGCCCGGGCTGGTGCGCGGCCACACGCCGCTGCCGTCCATGGGGAAGACCCACGCGGTGTCGGCGTCGCGGGGGTGCACCACCATCGGGAAGCCGATGTCGCCCACCGCCTTGGGCATCGCGCGGCCGATGCGCACCCAGGCGTCGTCGGGCCGGTCGAGGCGGTAGATGCCGCAGTGGTTCTGCTGGTACAGCCGGTCGGGGTTCGACGGGCACAGGCGCACGCAGTGCGGGTCGTGGAAGGAGAGGGTGTTGGCGTCGAAGCCCTCCACCACCTCGAGGCCCTTCACCAGCGGCGACCAGGTGGCGCCGGCGTCCTTCGACTCGAGCACGCCGCCGCTCGACATGCCGACGTAGAGGTGCCGCGCGTCGCGGGGATCGACGATGACCGAGTGCAGCTTCGCGCCGTCGGGCGTGCCGTCCTTGGCGCTGCCGAACCACTTCGAGTACTCGGGGTGATCGGTCAGGCCCGTCACCGGCGCCCAGGTGTCGCCGCCGTCCTCGGTCCGGAAGAGCCCCTGCGGCGAGGTGCCCGCGTACCAGGTGCCCTTCGTGCTCGGGTGGCCGGGCGTGAGCCAGAAGGTGTGGTCCACCGCGCGCGCCTTCTCGCCCTCCTTCGCCGTGGGGTAGGCGGGCGGCCGCTTCGCTTCCTTCCAGCTGCGGCCCTGGTCGGTGGAGCGGAACAGGGTGGGCCCCAGGTGCCCGGTGCTCGCCGCCATGAGCATGGTCTTCCGGTCGCGCGGGTCGAGCATCACGTGGTGGATGATCTGCCCGAGGTTCAAGGGGCCGGTGAGCTTCCAGCGCCTTCGGGCGCGATCGCTCTTCAGGATGAAGGCGCCTTTGCGAGTTCCGACGAGGAGCGCGACGGCGCCGGTGGCAGCGGGGGTGATGGTGGGCATGTGCGGGGGTCCTCCCGCCACGGTTCTCCCACGCGCGATCCGCGGGCGCCAAAGGGCACGTGAGGAATCGTGTCCTCAGGCGTCAGCGCGCCGCGAGGTGCGCGGCGAGCCCCGCCGACAGCTCTGGCCAGAGCGCGGCCTTGATGCGCTCGACGAGCAACCCGGCCTTGCCTGCGTACGAGTTCTCCCCCCTCGGCTGGTCGGACAAGGACAGCGACTGCTCGAGGTCGGCGGCCGCGCGCACGACGCCGTCCGCGGTCGACGCGGCGACGAGCTCGACGACGCCGGTCAGGGGGAAGATGACGGGGTCATCCTTCGGCTGGGGCGGGTGCTCGCAGAGGCGGACGCGGCCGGTGATGACCACGGCGGCGCCGGCCTTCTTCGCGAGCTCCCGGGCGGCGCGGCGATCGTTCTTCGGCGCGTCGGGAGGGGGCAGCACCAGGGACCACCCGTCGGCCATGAGCGCCGCCATGAGCGCCTGGGTCAGCTGGTCAGGCGCCGGGTGCTTGAAGGCCTGGCGGCCGTTCGGCACCCGCTCGGTCTTCTCGTCGAGGATCACCATCACCGACTTGGCCGGCCTGCCGGCCAGCGCGGGGACGGAGGCGACGAGCGCGACGGCGGCGGCCAGCGCGCGGGGCCGTGGGCTCATCGCGAGCCTCCCTGGGCGGACGCGGCCGGCGCGTGGCCCTCGAGCGCCTCGAGGACGGGGGTGAGCAGCTCGTCCTTGCGGAAGCGGTGGACGATGTCGTGAATCGTCCGGTCGTGCGAGACGTTGGTCCGCGACAGGCCGTCGGAGCCCTTGGCTCCCGGGGTGGCGACGTTGAGCTTGCCCGTGCTCGCGCCCAGCACGACTCCGTCGGCGGTGGAGACGACGGTGAGCTCGAAGACCCCGGTCGCGGGGAAGCTCGTCGGGTCATCGTTCAGGCCGCCGAAGGTCGCGAGCTGGTGCTTGGAGAAGCGGACCCGGCCGAAGACGACGTAGGCGGCGTTCGCCAGCCGCCCCAGGTCGCGAGCGTCGGGGGCGCGGACGATGGGCGGGCAGGGAGGTGGGAGGATCACCGTCCACCCCGCGGCCATCAGCGCGCGCGTGAGCAGGGTCGCCACCTCGTCGGACGGCTCCGGAGCTTCGGGCGCCGAGCCGGGTGGAGCCTGCGTCCCGACGGTCTCGTCGACGACGACGGCCACGGTCTTCACCGGGGGCGCGGCGCGCGCGGCGAGCGGCGCGGCAAGGAGGAGGCCAAGCAGCAGATGGAGGGCGGGGCGGGGCGTCACGGAGCGGTGAGCTTATGCTCGACCCGCTTCCGCGCTGGTCGATTTCGCCACGGCCATCACGGACCGGTGCGCGCCGGCACGGGCTGTGGCGGCCGGGGCTCCGGAAGCTGGCCGCCGAGCAGGCTCACCGCCTTCACCTGCGCCTGCCGGGAGAGGTCGATGGACTCGGCGAGGAGGCGCGCCAGCTCCTGCGGGGCGTGGAAGCCCATGGAGTTCTCCGCGGCCACGAAGTCGAGCCGCCACTGCGCCGCGCGCTGGAGCTCACCGAGCTCCTTCACCTTGGCGTCCTTGTCCAGCGCCTCCTTCCAGCCCGCGTCGTCGTAGCGCTTCCGCACCGCCGAGATGGCGTCGAGCATCTCGACCGCGGCCTGGCCCGCGCGGCTCATCAGCGCCCAGTGGCGATCTTGAATCGCCTCCACCCGCGCCTTGAGCTCCTGCTCGCCGTAGGGGTGGCACGTCTCGCAGGAGCGGTTCACCTCGAGCAGGGGGCTCCTGACCCAGTGCTCGGAGACCTTCATCGCGCCCTCGCGCTTGTAGGGCATGTGGCAGTCGGCGCAGGCGACGCCGCTCTTGGCGTGAATGCCCTGGCTCCACACCTCGAACTCGGGGTGCTGGGCCTTGAGCACCTCCATGCCGGTCTCGGCGTGCACCCAGTCCTTGAAGCGGTGCCCCTTCACCTGCAGCGCGTCGTACTGGGCTTCGATCTGCTCGGCCTTGAGCCCCTTCTCCCAGGGGAAGAAGAGGGTCATGCCCTTGCCGCAGTAGTACTCGACGTGGCACTGGCCGCAGACGTAGCTGCGCATCTCCTGGCGGGTGCCGTCGACGTTGGGGTCGTACGGCGTCGCGCGGCTGCCTTTGCGCCAGCGCTCGATGCTGGGCAGGTGTGGCACCGCGGCGTCGCTTTGGGCGAGCTTCTGGATGCCGGTGATGAAGGCGGGCCGGGTGACGCGCAGCTCCATCGTCTTCGGGTCGTGGCAGTCGACGCAGGAGACGGGGTGCGCGCCCTGGGTCAGGTCGGCGAGCTGCTTGTGGGCGTCCCAGTAGCTGAGCTCGGAGACCTTCTCGAGGCCCTTCTGCACCTGCTCGGCCGGGGTCGCCTGAGGGGCCGCCTCGGCGCCAAGCTTCCGGTAGAGCGGCATGATCGAGCCGTGGCAGTGGAGGCAGTTGCCCGACTGCTTCGCCTCGGCGGGCAGGTTGCGCTTGGTGACCTCCTGGTCTTGCAGCATGAAGGCGTGGCCGCGGCGGTCGCGGTAGTCGATGGCGAAGAGGTAGCCGGCGAACACGCGGCTGAGCCACGGGTCTCGCGCCGCCTTCTCCGGCGGCAGGCTGCCCTCGGGGCCGACCAGCCCGCCGCCGTACTTGGTGTGGGAGGGCTCGGCGGTGCGGTTGTAGCCGTCGAATTCGCGTGGCCAGTTGACGCCCCACTTCTTCGCGTCGACGTCGTTCTCGGAGACCTCCACCAGCTTGAGGAAGGGGCTCTTCGCCTCCTGCTTGCGCTGGAAGATGTTCACCAGGAGCGCGGCGACGATGGCGGTGGCGACGGCGGCCCCGATGGCCACGGCGACGTAGGCGGTGAGGGCCTTCTTGCGGCTTTGCTCCATGGTGTCCTCGCTAGCGTCGGGCTCCGTGGCCGACGGAGAAGTGGCAGTGCGCGCAGCGGACGGCGTCGTCGGGGCCGGCGCTGCCGCCGACGATGGCGTGCACGAACTCGCCGTGGCAGCGCAGGCAGTTGTCCTGAAGGATCTCGCTGTTCGGCGACTTGATGCGGATCGGCTCTTCGAAGACCGTGCGCTCGCCGGGCTCGTCGGGCGTCGGCGACTGGAAGGTGAAGCCCATCGAGTGGTGGTAGCCGTTGCGCGCCTTGGCCACGTACTTCTCGGGGAAGCCGGGCGGGACGTGGCAATCGTTGCAGGTGGCGACCGCGTGATGCGGACCCTTGCGCCACGAGTCGAGCTGGTCGTTCATGATGTGACAGTTCGCGCAGGCCCTGGGGTCGTTGCTGAAGTAGGCGAAGCCGGACGCGTACGAGAAGGTGAAGGCGCCGAGACCAATGAGGATCCCCAGGAGGGCGCCCACGGAGAGCCAGGGTCTCGACCAGCGTTGGGGCAGCACGCGCACCTCCCCAGTCCCCAAGTCGCGAGATGCGAGATCCAGGCCGGGCGTGGAGGCTGGGCGTTGGCCGCGTGCGATAGTCGCGTCATGCGTGGACTCGCGGCGCTGGCGGCGGTGGTGGTGATGGCGGCGGCTCCGGACGCGGGCGTGACGGCGTATCCCGAAGACTGGGTGCAGGCGTCGTTCGCCGCGCGGCCGTCGAGCTGCGGCCGGCTCGTCTACAAGAATGGTTGCCGGGTGCTGCGCCGAGGAAGGGTGGTGGCGCGGGCGAGGCTCGACGCGAAGGGCGGGGTCAAGGGCGTGGTGGTGATCGAGAACACGGTGGACGTCGACCCGGGCCTGGTGAGCCGCTGCGTCCGGAAGGACCTCGAGGCGCGAAGCTTCCGCCCGCCGGAGCCGGGCATGGCGACCGAGCTCACCGCCACGCTGGTGCTGTCCGACAAGTGCTGAAGCGCGCGCTGGAAAAAGTGTCCGGCACCGCGAAGCCGCGTGGTGAAGTCGGGGGATGCCCCGGGTTCCGGAGATCTTCAGCACCGCCCGCCTGACGCTGCGGCGGCCCCAGTCGAGCGACGCCTCGGCGATGTTCAGGGCCTACGCCTCGAGGCCCGAGGTGACGCGGTACCTGTCGTGGCCCACGCACCGGAGCGTCGACGCGACGCTCGCGTTCGTGCGGTTCTCCGACGACGCGTGGCAGCGGGACGGGGCCGGGCCCTGGCTGGTGTTCGCCACGGCGAGCGGGGCGCTCCTCGGAAGCACCGGGCTCGAGGCGGGCGCCGATGGCACGGCCACGACCGGCTACCTCCTGGTCCCCGAGGCCTGGGGCCAGGGCTACGCGACCGAGCTGCTCCTCGGGGTCATCGACGAGGCCCGCGCCGGAGGCTTCACCCGGCTCTCGGCGCTCGTGAACCCGGAGAACCGCGCCTCGATTCGCGTGCTGGAGAAGGCGGGGCTCACGCGCGCGCCGGACCGCGGGCAGACGCACCCTTTTCCGAACCTCGACGCGGCGCGGCCGCTGCCGGTGTTCGGCTACGAGCTGGCGCTCTCGCCGGTGGACTCCGAGCGCGCTCCACGCTTCGCGACGCTGGAGGCGGCGATGTCGGCCATCGAAGACCGCTCCTCCGCCGGCCTCCACGACTGGTCGCTCACGCACACGTCGCTCAGCCGCGACGGCTCGCGGCTCCTTCTCCATGGGACGCTGCCGCAGGCGATGCACTTCGGCGCGGTGCGCGTGAGCCTCGAGACCGGCGAGGTCACGCTCACCGACGAGGAGCACCGCGACGGCGGCGACCAGGAGCTGGTGAAGGCCACGCTGCCCGAGGCGTGGGCGGCGCGCGTCCGGGCGCTCGCGTCGAAGGGGTGATCCGGGCGGCTCAGCGCCCTGGGTCGGGTGGCTCCACCGCGACGGCGCGGCGGCCTTCGAGGGTGACCTCCCACCCGACACCCCGGCGGCGCAGCTCGGCGCCGTAGAGCGAGTCGGCGCGCATCGCCCGGGAGAGCGCGGTCGCCAGGGCGGTCGCGAGCAGGAGCGGCAGGACGATGGCGTAGTCGCCGGAGAGCTCGAACACGAGCACCGCGGCCATCATCGGGGCGTGGGTCATCGCGGCGGTGGTGGCGGCCATGCCGACCAGGGCGTAGGCGCCGGGGCTGCCGATGGCGTGGGCGCCGAAGAGCGCCGCGAGCGCCGCCTGGAACGCCATGCCCACCGCCGCGCCGAGCAGCAGGGTGGGGGTGAAGACGCCGCCCGGGCTGCCCGACGACACCGACGCGGTGGTGCAGAAGGCCTTGGCGGCGAGGAGCCAGAGCACGAGCGAGAGGGGGACCGCGCCGTCGAGCATCGCGTTGAGCGGCTCGTAGCCGTTGCCCGCGACCTGCGGCAGAAGGATGGCCACCGCGCCCACCGCGAGGCCGCCCAAGCCGGCGCGCCACGGCTGCGGCAGCTTGGAGCGCGCGAACACGCCCTCGCCGGCGGACAACAGGCGCATGAAGCCCTGCGCGGTGAGCGCGCCCGCCACGCCGAGGGCGGCGTGGGCGAAGAGCTCGGGCTGGCTCTCGAGGGTGAAGCCGCGCTGCTGGTAGATGGGGCCGCCGCCGAGGAGGACCCGGGTGATGGCGGTGGCGATGGCGGTGGCGACGACGGTGCTCACGATGGCGTCGAGCGCGACGACGCCGGTGACGACCTCGAGGACGAAGAGGATCGCGGCGAGCGGCGTGTTGTAGGCGGCCGCGAAGCCCGCCGCGGTGCCGGCCGCCATCAGCGAGCGCCCGCGCGTGCCTTCGAGCCGGAACAGCTGCGCCAGGGTGCTGCCCAGGCTGCCGCCGAACTGAATCAGCGGGCCCTCGCGGCCGATGGAGCCACCGAAGGCGATGGCGAGCCAGGAGCCGAGCGACTTGAGCAGGGTGGTGCGCATCGACAGGGTGCCGCGCCCGAAGGCCACGGCCTCCATCACGTCGCCCACGCCCTGGCTGCGGGTCTCGTGGCTCATGAAGAGGGCCACCGAGCCCGCGAGCAGGCCGCCCACGGCGGGCAGGCCCAAGCGGCCCCACCAGGGCAGGCCGGAGATCATCGAGACGACGTCCGAGGTGCCGGTGCTGCGCTGGAAGGCGGCGAGGAGGACCCAGCGGAAGGCGATGGCGAAGGCGGCGGCGCCCACGGCCACGGTCGCCAGCGCCGCGAGGTACCGCAGCTCCGCGACGAGGCGGGCGTTGAGCGGCGGTGGGACGGGCTCCGCGGTCACGGGGCGACGATAGCTGGCGCCGGCGCTCCCGGCTCGTGCCGAACGGGCACGACGCCCCGTGGTACGCCGGCGCGATGTACTCGATCATCCTGGCGGCGGTGGACGGCTCGGAGCGCTCGCGTGGAGTCCTCGCGCGGGCCGTGGGGGTGGCGGAGCGCTTCGGCGGAACGGTGCACCTGTTCCGGGCGGTGCCGGTGCCGCAGGAGTTCCCGGCGGCGGCGCCCATGCCGGTCGATCCGCTCCCCGAGGTGCTCACCCGGAAGACGACGCAGTGGCTGGCGGAGCTCGCGGCCGGGCACGCGCGCGTCCGCGTCGAGCCGCCGGACCTGGCGACGACGCAGCCCTGGCGGGCCATCATCGCCGCCGCCGCGAAGCTGCGCGCCGATCTCATCGTGGTGGGCAGCCACGGCTTCGGCGGGTGGGACCGGGTGCTCGGCACCAACGCCTCGAAGGTGGCGGATCACGCCGACCGAGACGTGCTCGTGGTGCACGAGCCCACGCCGGCTGCGTGAGGGTGGCTCAGGGGCGCGGCGATCGGCGCTTGAGTTGCTCCACCTCGGCCTTGAGCTCGGCGATCTGTTTCTGCTGCGCCTTGACCGCCGCGAGCAGGAGCCCGTTGTAGTCGAGCATGCTCAGCGCCTTGCCCGTCTCGTCGCGAATCTCGTCGGGTGCCTCCTCGGCGATGAGGCCGATGCGCTGCTTCTGGTCGATGCCGTCGGCGCGCCAGCGGTAGTGGTAGACGTCGGTGTGCTCCACGACGTCGAGCACGTGGCGGTAGTCCGCGGCGCCGAGCTTCTGAATGTCCTTCTTGTGCTCGCGCGAGCTGTTGTTGACGAAGGTGCCGTTGACCTCGAGGCGATCCCACACCGAGACCCGGCGCCCCAGGCCGGCGGAGCGGTTGCCGACGATCATCAGCGTCTTGTAGGCGGAGGTGTCGTTGGAGATCTCCGAGGCGTTGGTGGTGATGTCCGGCGTGCCCGACCAGGCCGATGAGATGTTGAGGGGGTTGGTGTTGGCGAGGAACTGCGGGGCGCCGCTCGAGGCGAGCTGCATCGTGGTGGTGTTGTTGGTGCGAAAGACGATGCCGCCGCCGGCGGCGTTGACGTAGAGGTTGGTGCCGTCTCCGAGCAGCGAGTAGTTGGTGCAGCCGGAGAAGGCGCCCTGGACGCTGAGGCCGGAGTAGGAGGCGCCACAGCTGCCCGCTCCTCCGATGACGACGTCGCGCGCGCTCCCGTTGTTGACGGTGAGTCCGCCGGAGATCGTCCCCGCGCCGGTGACGTTGAAGCCGCCGGCTTGGGGGGCGGTGCCGTTGGCGATCACCTTCGTCAGGTCGATGGTGCCCGCGGGACCTTGCGGGCCGATTGGGCCGGCCGCGCCGGTGGGGCCGGCTGGGCCGGTGGCGCCCGCGGCTCCGGCCGGGCCTTGCGGCCCAGTGGCGCCAGGTTGGCCGTCGGCGCCCGACGCGCCCGACGCGCCCGTGGGACCTTGAGGGCCTTCGGGGCCGGAGGCTCCAGGCGCTCCGGGCATGCCTGCGGGGCCGGGAGTGCCTTGGGGACCCGCGGGACCCGGGTCGCCTTGAGGGCCGGTCGAGCCCGCGCAACCGCAGGCGAGGGTGAGCGCGGTTGCGATGGGGAGAAGACGGCGCATGGAGAGCTCCTTCTCGAGGGCGTGCGATCCTAGTCGAAGGTCGGCTAGAGCAGCGCCATGGTTCGTTTCGGGCTCATCATCGCTGCCGTGTTCGTCGCGTCGTCGTGCGCGCTCCCCGCGGTCGGGACGTCGGGCGATGGCGGCGAGAACGGCGCTCTCGGTGGAGGCTCCGGCGGCGGAGTCGGTGGCAGCGCGGGCAGTGGAGTCGGTGGCGGCACGGGCGGTGGAGTCGGTGGCGGCACGGGCGGTGGAGTCGGCGGAAGCGCGGGCGGTGGAGTC
>JBBIOE010000057.1:0-35103 GCA_037443525.1 Archangiaceae bacterium
CGGTCGCGCCGCCACCCGTCCCCCCGCCGGTGCCGCTCTGGCAGGTGTGGGTCGCCGCCGCGCAGGTGGCGTTGGTCTTGGTGCAGTCGGCGCAGGCGTTGCCCTGGTTGCCGCAGGTGGTGTTCTTGGACGCGGTGGGGTCGGTGAGGCAGGCGCCGTTGGCGTCGCAGCAGCCGGCACAGTTGGCGGGACCGCACTTTCCGCTGGAGCCGCCGCAGGACGGCGCGATCGCCACCGTGAAGCCGATGCAGAGGCCGAGGGTGAGGGCTTTGAGCTTCATGTCAGTTCTCCCTGATGAGCGGCGCCGCTCCCGGTCGAGTGGTGGCGCACGTGGCGGCGCACCAAACAAGACGAGCCCCTGGAGGTCAAGCAAGACTCGGCGCGGCTCAGCAGGAACGCTTCAGCTCGCGGTGACCTTCGCCCAGACGCGATCCGACGCCGCGCGCGCCGCCTGGGCCACCGCCACGGGGTCGACCGACAGGGGCCGCCGCTTCCACAGCCGCCACAGGCCGTCGATCATCACCGACTCCACGTGGCGGGAGGACAGCCCCGACACCAGGTGGTTCGCCAGCGAGCCGGAGTCGAAGGGCGTGGCCGACGCGTAGTCGAGCACCACCAGGTCGGCGGCGGCGCCCTCGCGCAGACTTCCCATGGGCAGGCCGAAGACGTCGCCCGCCAGCCGCGAGCCGTTGGTGAGGAAGCGCAAGGGGTCGATGGGCTGCGCCGCGTCGCGGGAGCGCAGCCAGGCCACCCGCGCCTCCTCCAGCAGATCGAGCGACGAGGTGCCGGTGGCGAGGCAGCCCCGCACGCCGAACTTGCCGGCCGTCGCCGCGCCCGCCTGCGTCGCCATGTTGGCCCGGCTCGCCAGGGCCAGCCACGCGCCGGTGCCGAGCACCCGCGAGAGGTCGGGCCAGGCCAGGTTCACCAGCTGCGCCAGGATGGTCTTCGCGGTGATCAGCCCCGCGTCGAGCAGGCGGTCCACCGGCTGGGCGCCGAAGCGCTCCTGCGACGCCTTCTCCTCCGCCGGGTCCTCGCCCACGGTCACCACCACCGGCACCGGGGTGAGCTCCACCACCGCGCGCACGCCGTTCAAGGTGTCGTCGGAGAGCGAGCCCAGGCCGGTGATGCCCAGCGCCCCGCGCATGCGGCCCTTGGCGCCCTTGGCGAAGCTGGCGGCCGACTCCAGGGCCTCCTCGCGCATCACCGCGCCGTGGCGGTCGGACACCTCGCAGGCCACCACCCCGCGCACGCCGACCTCGGAGAGGCCCTTGGCCACCCGATCGCTCGTGCCCTGCGCCTTCGACGAGTGGAAGACCGAGACCACGGTGGTGGTGCCCGAGGTGAGCCCCTCCAGCGCCGAAGCGGCGGCGAAGGCCTCGAGATCGTCGGGCTCGAGCTTGGCCTCGATGGACTCGAGCAGCGCCTGCTCGGCGGCGAAGCCAGCGCCCTTGCGGGGCCGACCGCGCAGCGCGAGGGAGTAGGGCCGGTGCTGGGCGCTCACGAAGCCGGGCAAGACGAAGCGGCCGGCGAGCGAGATCACCTCGTCGCCAGGCTCAGGCTTCAGCCCTACGCCGCGCTGGACGATCTTCCCGGAGACGATGCGGAGGTCCGCCACTTCCACCGAGGCAGGCTCCAGCTCGACCAGCGTGGCGCCCTTGAGGATCGTGCCCACAGGGTGGCGGAGACTAGCCCGACACCTCCGTGTTGCGATCCGAAAAAGGGGGCGGCCCGGTGTCCAACGTTCGGGCAGATCGCGCCCGGAGCGTCAGCCAATCTCCGCTCATGGCTCGCTCCAGCCATCGAGATTCCCGCGAGGTGCGAGCGGGGCACACACCTTGCTAGAAGCGGCGCGCTCGCCGAGGGGGCGAACAGGAGTGGTGGTCATGAAGCACGCAGCGAAGGTGGCAGTGGCGGTGGCGATGGTCCTTTGCGGCTGCGGGCCGACGTCTTTGGCGCCCGAGGCGGCGCGACGTCCGGTCGCGCACGAGGAAGGCATCATCGGCGGCACGCTCGACCCTCGAGATCCCGCGGTGGTGGCGCTGACCTCGAAGTCGGGGCCCGACTACTTCGACTACTGCACCGGCACGCTCATCGGCCCGCGCACGGTGCTCACCGCGGCCCACTGCATCGACGGCAACCTGCCCGACCCCGGCTACGTCGTCTTCGGCAGCTCGGTGAACGCGCCGGCCCAGGCCATCGCGATGCACTGGCAGAAGGCGAACCCCAACTACCAGGGCAACGGCTACGACTTCGGCCTCATCCTCCTGGACCACGCGCCCACCGGCGTGACGCCGATTCCCATCAACGAGACGGCCATCACCAGCGCCTGGGTGGGCTCGTCGATTCGGCACGCGGGCTTCGGGGTCAACGACGCCCAGAACCAGAGCGGCAGCGGCGAGAAGCGCGAGGTGACCTACACGCTCCGGCAAGTGGCGGCGCTGGAGATCGAGTCCGGCGCGACGGGGAAGCAGACCTGCAACGGCGACTCCGGCGGCCCGGCCTTCATGGTGCCCGACGGCGGCACCAGCGAGGTGGTGGTGGGCGTGGTGTCCTGGGGCGACCCAGGCTGCGCGGTGGACGGCTGGGACGGCCGGGTGGACGTGGTCTCGTCGTGGATTCACCAGGTGATGGCCTGGGAGACCCCGACCTGCGCCTACGACGGCACCTGCGTGCAGGGCTGCACGCCGATGGACCAGGACTGCGCCTGCGCCGCCGACGGCCAGTGCATCGCGGCCTGCACCGACCCGTCGCTCGATCCCGACTGCCCGAGGAACTGCGGCGCCGACGGCGTCTGCGCGCGCGGCACCTGCCCGGCGCCGGACGTGGACTGCGTGCCCCTGGGCGAGACCTGCTCGCGCGCCACCGAGTGCAAGGAGCGGCGCTGCGCCTCCGACGCGCAGCACTCGCCACAGACCTACTGCACCAAGCTGTGCGGCGGCGACGCCGACTGCCCGCCGACGATGCAGTGCGGCGCCGCCTCGGTGTGCGTCTTGCCGCAGAGGCCCGAGAAGGCCCTCTTCGAGCTGTGCAGCGCGAGCACCGACTTCTGCTCCACCGGGAGCTGCACCGGCCCCAGCGGCGACGGCGCGGTGACCCGCTGCTCGACGGCCTGCGCCACTGCGGCGGACTGCTCCGGCGGCGCGACCTGCGTGGCGGCCGCCACCGGCGGCAACTACTGCCAGGCGCCCGACCTCTTGTACGCGTCGAAGAAGCTCCCCGCGCTCCAGGTGGAGAGCGGGAAGCGGCTCGGCTGCGCGGCGAGCCCGGGCGCGGCGGCGGCGTGGATGGCGCTCCTCCTCGTGCCCGTGCTCCACAGGCGCAGGGCGAAGGGCCGGCGGCTCCTCTCGGCGAGCGCCCTGGCCCTGGCCCTCACCGCCTGCGGCCTCCCCGACGCGCCGGGCCCCCACATCCCCGCGGGGCGCGTCGCGGGCGCCATCCTGGGCGGCACCACCGACTCCAGCGACTCCAACGTCTTCCTGCTGATGATTCGGTCGAACACCGGAGAGGGCTCGACCTGCACCGCCACGCTGATCGCGCCACACACCCTGCTCACCGCCGCGCACTGCGTCGACCCGCGCATCATGCAGGCGCAGTCGGTGGAGCTCTACGCCACCAACGCCACCAGCGAGCAGAACGTGGTCCCCGGGGTGAACGTCTGGCGCGTGGTGGAGACGCGCTACCACCCGGACTGGGACCCCTACAGCCTCACCGGCGACATCGCGATGGCGCGGCTCGCCACCACCACCGGGGTGACGCCGAAGCTGTTCAGCCGCGAGGACCTCTCCACCTCGGAGGGCGCCTCGGTGCGCGCCATCGGCTACGGCACCATCGGCAACGATCAGGGCGCGGGCCTGCGGCGCCAGGTGGGGCTGGTCATCACCCGGGTCACCGACGGCAACTTCTTCATCGGCGACGGCAGCGCGAAGGGCATCTGCCACGGCGACTCCGGCGGGCCGACCTTCAAGACCTTCCCCGACGGCCAGGAGCGCGTCATCGGCGTGCACTCCTTCACCAGCACCCAGGCCTGCGTCGACGGCGCCGACACCCGCCTCGACGTCTACGGCGATTTCGTCGCGCGGTGGCTCTCGGAAAAGGAGGCCCCCACCTGCAACGAGGACGGCCGCTGCCTGGCCGGCTGCGCCCCGGTGGACATCGACTGCGTCTGCGGGGGCGACGGCACCTGCAACCCCGACTGCCCCGACCTGGCGAAGGACCCCGACTGCCCGAAGGACTGCGGGAAGAACGGCGTCTGCAGCATCCCCGCCTGCCCCCGCCCTGACCCGGACTGCGTCATCGAGCGCGGCGCCTGCACCCGGGACGACCAGTGCGCCCAGCGCAAGTGCGTGGCCGACGCCGCCCACCCGCTCTACTGCTCGTCGTTCTGCGCCGGCGACGCCGACTGCCCGAAGGACATGACCTGCAACACCACCCAGAGCGCGTGCGTCTACAAGGCGCTGCCCCAGGTGCAGCCGGGCGAGACGTGCGACTGGACCCAGAACATCTGCGCCCAGGGCACGGTGTGCACGGGCGTCAACGCCCAAGGCTCCATCTGCCAGACCTCCTGTCGCGGCGACGCGGACTGCGCCGCGCCCCAGACCTGCGCCACCGGCCACGACGGAACGAAGTACTGCCGCAACGCGCTGGTGGAGAAGCCGCTCGCCCACTCCGAGGGCGCGGCGATGAAGAGCGCGCTCGGCTGCTCCACGGGTGAGGGCCTCGGGTGGCCTCTGGCCCTGGTGCTGTTGGGGCTGGCGCGGCGCCGGCGCTAGATTTCCCGCCGTGGCCGACCACCAGCGCTTCGACCTCTTCGCCGAGCTCCTGGTGCGGCGCTTCCCCGCCGCCGCGCGCGTCTTCGACGTCGCCGGTGGCCAGGGCCGGCTCAACCAGGCGCTCACCGCCCGCGGCCGCGCGGTGACCACCTTCGACCGGCGCCACAAGCACCTGCCGGTCACCTACGCCCAGCGCGACTTCACCCTCGACGAGCCGTGCGCCGCCGACCTGGTGGTGGGTCTCCACGCCGACGGCGCCACGAGGGTCATCATCGAGTACGCGGCGAAGCACCGGGTGCCCTTCGCGGTGGTGCCCTGCTGCTCCGACAACTCCATGCCCTACAACCCGTGGATGCGGCACCTGGCCGAGCTGGCCCAAGGCCTGGGCCTCTCGGTCGACGAGGAGAGACTGCCGATGACGGGCCGCGCGCGGGTGCTGGTGGGGGCGCCTCGCTAGCGGCCGAGGGCGCCTCGCCCGGGATTTTGTCCTCCGGGGAACGGTGCAAAGCGCGCTAGCCTCGCCGGCTCGATGCCCATGGCGGTAACTACTCGCATCGGTCCCCGTCGGGCGGGTCTCCGAGTCCTCGCGTTCGCCAGCGCAGCGCTCCTCGCGGGCTCCGCGCACGGCGCCATTTACGAGACGACCATCACCGCCGACACCGAGGAGCAGCTCGTCGACATGGAGCAGCGCGGCGACATCTCCAGCACCTCGCTGGAGATTCTGCTCGAGCTTCTGGGCGAAGGCGTGGAGCTCAACTCCGCCGATCGCGACGAGCTCTACGACCTGCCCGGCCTCACCTATACCGACGTCGACGCCATCATCGCCTACCGCACCGCCAAGGGCCGCATCGACGATCCGGCCGAGCTGGTGGGCGCCGGCGCCATCACCGCCGCGCAGTTGCTGGAGATGGCGCCCTTCATTCGCATCGACGCCAGGGGCGCGGTGCTGCCCATCTCGGGCAAGGCGCTGGCCATCGGCGCCGTCACCGCCACCGACAACGTGGCGCCGCCGCTGCTCCTCGGCGCGCGGGTGAAGGGGCCCTTCGATCTCTCCGCCGGCTTCTTGATGGAGAGCGTGCGGCGCGAGGTGGCGCCGGCGCAGTACGACCCGCTCCTCGACACCCTCACCACCACCGGCCACCCGTACCAGCTGATGCTGCCGCGCGCGTTCCTCCAGTGGAACCAGGGGAAGCGCCGGGTGGTGCTCGGCACCTTCGTGATGGGCTTCGCCGAGCGGCTGGTGCTCGACAACACCCGCCGCGCCACCCCGCACGGCATCTACCTGACCGACGAGTACCGCCGCCCGCCCGACCTCTCGCGCACCTGCAAGCTCTCGTCGCCGAACCCGCTGGAGGGCGCCTGCGCCGACGGCGCGTCGAACCTCTACGTCACCCCGGACTTCACGGTGCGCGACGCCTTCCGCGGCATCGCGGCCAGCCTGGAGGAGGTGCCCATCGGCACCGACGGCAGCTTCTCCGCCTTCGGCTTCCTCTCGTACCAGTCGAAGTCGCTCTACCAATACGAGCTGTACGACCGCCGCAACTGCTCGGACCCCAACAACGACGCCGATCCGGCCTGCCGGGCGCCCAAGGTCTTCATCGCCGACGCGCAGAACCCCGGCAGCACCAAGGTCGTCTACAGCACCCTGCCCTACCTCTACGACGAGCTGGTGGGCGGCGCGCACTTCGAGGTGAAGCCGAGCTACCGCTACCGCCTGGGCGTCACCGCCTACGGCGCGGCGCCCTTCTTCCACGCGCAGCCCATGGAGCTCGACTTCCAGGAGTGGAGCCGCACCCCCAACGGCGGGCCCTACGGCGCCATCGGAATGGACGGCCACGTCTCCTTCGAGGACGTGAACTTCTTCATGGAGCTGGCGCACAGCTTCGACCACGCCGTCGGCGGCGGCGGCGGCAGCGGCGCGGTGGTGCGCTCGACCTTCAGCCCAGCCCACCACGAGTTCGAGCTGTCGGTGCGCTACTACGACGACAAGTTCGGCAATCCCTACGGCCGGCCGGTGTCCGCGCCGGACGAGGCCGACGGCCAGCGCGCCCGCAACGAGCTGGGGGCCCGCCTGCGCTGGTACTTCAGCCCCAACAAGGACTGGCAGGTGACGGCCAAAGGCGACTTCTGGGTCCTTCCCTACTCCAGCCCCATGGAGGGCCCGGCCGGCACCGCCAACCTGTATGGCCTCGCCCGCGCCGACTTCAACGGCTGGCGCCTGGTGCAGCCCGCGCTCTGGGTCGACCTGCGCAACCGGAACCTCGCCTCCAACGCGTTCGGCAAGTGCTCCTCGGGCACCATCGTCTACACCGAGGGCCAGCCCTTCACCTGCAACGGCGACATCTACAAGGTGGCCGGGCGGCTGGAGTTCCACCTCATCCCCAGGTTCCTCGACGTCATCACCCAGGGGTGGTTCGTCTGGAGCTCCGACCTCCGCTACAAGGATCGCTTCCGCAACGACGTGATGCTGTGGGGAGAGGTGCTCAGCACTCCCACCGAGCGATTGCACCTGCGGGCGAAGACCCGCTGGTTGTTCCAGGACATCAGCGACAACGCCTACCTCGAGCAGTCCTTGTGGAGCTTCCTGGAGGTGGAGTGGATGTTCGGCAAGGGAACGTCCATTCTGGGGCGGTACGATGCTTTCCTCTGGCTGGACCGGCGCGCCAGTACGCTGACCCGAGTGCCCAACCCCGAGCACCGTTTCTTCGTCGATCTCCGCTACGCCTTCTGACTCTTCGACCGATGCGCCCTTCGCTCCTCCCACTCGCGCTGCTGCTCGCCACGCTGGCGCTCTCGGGCTGCCAGACCCAGGCGAGCCGCCGCTACTCCCGCGAGGAGGCCTCGGCGCTGCTCAAGCGGCTCGAGGTGGTGAGCCTGGAGCTGGGCGAGTTCCCCATCGACGGAGCCTCGAGCGTGCTCGACGGCGACACCGTTCGGGTGAAGGGCCTCTCCTCGACGATGCGGCTGTTGGGCATCGACACGGAGGAGACCTTCAAGCACGAGTGGGAGCGCAAGGCCTTCGCCTCGGGCTGGGAGCAGTACAAGAAGAAGATGCGCGGCCACTCACAGCGCCCGGTGAAGATGGCGACGCCGCTGGGGGAAGACGCCAAGGCCTTCGCCCAGGGCTTCTTCGAGGACGTCACGAGCGTGAGGCTCGAGCGCGATCACCCCGGCGAGGTGCGCGACTTCTACGGCCGCTACCTCGCGTACATCTTCGTGAAGAAGAACGGCAACTGGGTCAACTACAACGTCGAGGCGGTGCGCTCGGGCATGAGCCCCTACTTCGTGAAGTACGGCCGCTCGCGGCGCTTCCACAAGGAGTTCATCGAGGCCCAGAAGGAGGCGCAAGGAGCCGAGCGCGGCATCTGGAAGCCGGGCGCGATGCACTACGACGACTACGACGAGCGGCTCAAGTGGTGGGGCGAGCGCGAGAAGGTCATCACCCGCTTCGAGAAGGACTCCGCCGAGAACCCCGAGGACTACATCGCCCTGACCCGCTGGGACGCGATGCTCAAGCTCGAGCAGAAGGTGGGGCAGGAGGTCGTGATCCTCGGCGCGGTGCAGGACGTGAGGCGCGGCGAGAAGGGCCCGTCCATCGTGGAGCTGGCGCGCAGCCGCACCTCGGTGCTGCCCATCGTCTTCTTCGACAAGGACGTGCTGATGGCGACCGGCCTGCAGTACAAGAAGGGCGAGTACGTGCAGGTGAGGGGCGCGGTGAAGAAGTACGGGACTCGGCTTCAGGTGGTGGTGAGCCTCCCGGGCCAGGTGCTCGCGCCCTCCACCGAGCTCAAGCAGATGCTCGACGACGGCGAGAAGAACGCCGCCTCCAAGAGTGACCGCGGCGACGACGCGGACAAGACTTCGGCCGACCACGCCTCCGAGGAGGACGGCGAATGACCACGCGAATCTCGATGGCGACGTTCCTCTCGGTGGCGCTTTTTGGCTGCAACCCCCAGCCGCCCAACACCGACCTGTGCAAGAGCCGCAAGGCGGGCGACCTGGTGCTCACCGAGCTGATGCTCGACCCCGACGGCGCCGACACCGGCCAGGAGTGGGTGGAGCTCTTCAACGCCACCCCACAGGCGATCTCGCTCAAGGGCGTGCAGGTCTACACCAAGAAGCTCGACGGCACGGGCCTCAAGGCCCACGGCATCCTGGCGGGCGAGGTGCCCTCGCGCGGCTACTTCACCCTCGGCGACGTGCGGCAGGGGCCGAACCCCGCGTGGATCAACTACTCCTACGCCGACGGGCTCGGCGGGCTGGCGCAGACCGAGGGCATCGTGGGGCTTCGCTGCGGCACCACCACCCTCGACGAGGTGACCTACACCAAGGCCGCCAAGGCCTCTCGCTCGCGCATGCTCGGCGGCACCTCCGACCCCGACGCCACCGCCAACGACGACGAGGCGAAGTGGTGCGACACCGACCCGGCGAAGACCTACTCCGGGGTCAACGCCGGCACGCCCGGGGCGCCCAACGGCGAGTGCACGGCCTCGGCCCAGGCCGGCACCTGCCTGGAGAACGGCACGGCCCGCGCGGTGGTGCACCCGGCCGCGGGTGACGTGATCATCACCGAGGTGATGGCGGACCCGAAGGCGGTCGCGGACACGGCCGGCGAGTGGGTGGAGGTGAAGGCCATCAGCTCGGTGGACCTGAACGGCCTGGTGCTGAGCGCGGGCTCGAGCAAGACCACCCTCGCCGCGACGAGCTGCCTGCACTTGAACGCCGGCGACTACGGCGTGCTGGCGCGCAGCAGCGACCCGGCCACCAACGGCGGGCTCCCCGCGCCGCTCGCCACCATCACCGTGAGCCTCGCCAATTCGGGCGGGCCGGTGACGCTCTCCCTTCCCGACGCGGGCGTGGACACCGCGACGCTGCCGGCGGCGCTCTCGGGCGTGGCCTGGCAGCTGTCGCCCACCACGCTCGACGCGCTGGCCAACGACGACCCGGCGAGCTTCTGCCCCGCCACGGCGCGCTTCGGCGCCGACGGCGGCGGCGACTTCGGCACGCCCGGCGCGGCGAACACCACCTGCCCCCTCGCGCCCGACCCGAACAGCTGCATCGATGCCGCCAGCGGCCGGGTGCGGCCCATCGCCCGGCCCGTGGCGGGCGACCTCGCCATCACCGAGTTCATGGCCAACCCGGGGGCGGTGAGCGACACCTTCGGCGAGTGGTTCGAGGTGGTGGCGAACCAGCCGGTGGATCTGAACGGCCTGGTGCTGGGCAACGAGGGCACCAGCACCACCACGGTGAGCTCGCAGGCCTGCCTCTTCCTGGACCGGGGCAGCTACGCCGTCTTCGCCCGGAGCGCCGACGCGGGGGCGAACGGCGGTCTGCCTCCTCCGATGGCGACCTTCGGCTTCGCGCTGGCGAACTCCGGCTCGCGCTTCATCAGCATCTCGAGCCAGGGCGCGGAGCTCGACCGCTTCTCGTACACCACGGCGGCCACCGGCGCCTCGACGCAGCTCGCCTCGGGGCTCACCGCGCCGACCGACAACGAGGTGACGACCAACGTGTGCCCCACGCCGGCGGGGACGACCTACGGCGGCGGCCTGGCCCTGGCGGACGGAGGCGTGACGGCGGGCGACCGGGGCACTCCGGGCGCGGCCAACGTCGCCTGCCCATGACGCGCCCCTCGATGCGACTTCTGCTGGTCTTGTTCGCGGCGCTCTCGGGCTCGTCGTGCGGGCCGAAGAGCAAGTGCGGCCCCGACACCGCGGTGGTGAGCGAGGTCATCGACGGCGACACGCTGGTGCTCCAGGACGGCACCAAGCTCCGCCTCCTCCTGGTCGACGCGCCGGAGACGACCAAGGGCCACCACGACTGCTACGGCCAGCAGGCGGCGTCCTTCACCACCTCGACGGCGCTGGGGAAGACGGTGCAGCTCGCCTACGACGACGCGGCGTGCCTCGATCGCTACGGCCGCACGCTGGCCTACGTCTCCGTCGACGGGGTGGAGATCAACACAGCCCTCGCCCAGCAGGGGCTGGCCTGCTTCCTCTACATCGCGCCCGGCGGCAAGGCGCGCAGCGACGAGCTGAAGGGCTACGTCGTCGAGGCGCAGACCAACCGCACCGGCATGTGGGGCGCCTGCACCTCGATTCCCTGCAGCCAGTGAGCGGGCGCCGCCCGAGGCAGTTGGAGGCCCGCCGCCCGAAGGCTATGGTCGCCTCCCACACTCGAGGGAGCCCTTTCGCCATGACCGTCACGACGACCCGCCACTTTGGAATGGGAGTTCGCACCGATGTCCCGACCCAGCCTCGCGCTCCGAAGGGCGCCGGTGACGGGGCGAAGCCGAAGGCCAAGGCGTCGGCGATGGCCAAGACCTACGAGGCGGCCGCGGCGAAGAACAAGCTGGTCGAGGTCAGCCCGGCGAAGGCGAAGGCCCTCGAGGCCAAGTTCAACAGCGGCTCGGCGAAGACCGAGAACCTGGCGGCCGGCCGGGTGGGGGCCTCCATCCAGGGCATGGTGGTGGACGGGGAGCTCTTCGTGCGCACGAAGGGCGTCTTCCCCGGCGCGACGCCCAAGTGGGCCTCGGCCGGTTCGCTGAAGGACGCGCCCAAGCCCGCGGTCGACGACACGACCAGGCCCGGTGGCGGCTGGGGCCCGAAGCCGAAGTCGCTCGAGGCCCGGGTCCAGAAGGTGGTCGCCGAGCGCATGGGCCTGTTGTCGAACCCGACGTTCGCGCTCAAGGGCGCCGAGCTCGCCCAGGTGAAGAAGGGCATCGCCAACGGCGACTTCGAGGTCGTCAGCGCGACCCCCAAGGGCCTCACCGGCGTCGGCTACAAAGGCTACGTCGCCGACGGCATGCTGATCGTCGAGAAGAAGGCGGTCGCTCCGGGCGCCAAGCCGACCTTCTACCTCTTGGGCCCCGTCGACTGACGAGCGCGGCCACCGCGAGCCCGCGGTGCAAAGAGTCTTGGGAGGGTGACCCGATGGCCGCCGTGAATCGCCGGAAGCAGGCGCGGGTCAAGCCGAAGCAGCTCACCGCGCGCATCCGGGCCGGCGACGCGCTGCACATCGGCCTGGGCATCGACAACCTGTCGGTGGGCGGGGCCTTCGTGCGCTGCAACACGGTGCTGCCCGTGGGCCAGAAGGTGAAGCTGGAGATTCAGCGGCCCGGGGCGATCCAGCTGCTCACCTTCTCCGGCACGGTGATGTCCTGCATCAGCCCGGCCCAGGCGGCGCAGACCAAGGGCGTCGCTGGCGTGGGGCTCAAGTTCGACTCGGTGCCGCCGCACCTCCAGGCCTGGTTGGCCGAGGTGGTGTCCTCGAGCCCGGCGGCCGCACCGGGAGCGAGCGCCGGCTCGGCGCCCGCGCTGCCGGTGCTGTTGCCCTCGGCGCAGGCCTCTCAGCGGGGGCTGCCTCCGGTGACCGCGCCCAGGGCGGCGCCCCCCCCGCCCGACGCCGACTGGGATCAGCAGGGCACGCAGACGGAGATCCCCGCCTTCGTCCCGACCCAGGAGCTCGACGCCTCGGCGCTCTCGCGCGAGGTGAACGCGCTCAAGGAGCTCTTGAGCCATCGCGAGAAGGTCATCGCCGAGCTCAAGCGCGACAACCAGCAGCTCCGGCAGGCGCTGGAGAAGTACCTGAGCGTGAAGCGCTGACGCCTGTAAGAGACGACACCATGACCACCCTCATCGCCCACAAGTTCGGCGGCTCCAGCGTGGCCGACGCCTCCCGCATGGCCCGCGTGGCCGACATTCTCCTCGTGCGCCCCGACCCCCGGCAGGTGGTGGTGGTGTCGGCGATGCAGGGCGTCACCGACGCGCTCATCGCGCTCTGCAAGAAGGCCGCGGCGCGGGACTCGAGCTGGAAGGCGGACCTGGCGGCCCTGGCCGAGCGCCACACGACGGCCGCGCGCGAGCTCTTGGGCGCTGGCGCCTCGCCGGCGGTGCTGAAGCTCGACGCGGAGTTCGAGGCGCTGGCCGGGCTCCTCCACGCGCAGGAGCAGGTGGGCGCGGTCTCGGAGGATCTCCTCGACGTCATCTGCGGCCTGGGCGAGGTCTTCTCGTCGTCACTGCTCGCGGCGCACCTGCACTCCAGGGGCGCGGAGGCGCTGTGGCTCGACGCGCGCGAGGTGTTGGTGGTGGACAAGGGCCCGCTCGGCGCCAGCGTCGACTGGGAGGCCACCCAGGGCCGGCTCGACGCCTTCCTCGCCGGCCGCACGCCGGGGCGGGTCATCGTCACCGGCTTCATCGCCCGCGACCTGAAGGGCCGCATCACCACGCTGGGGAGGAACGGCAGCGACTACTCCGGCGCCATCTTCGGCGCGCTCTTCGACGCACAGGAGATCCACATCTGGACCGACGTCGACGGCGTGCTCTCGGCCGACCCGAGGCTGGTGCCCGAGGCGGTCTTGCTCGAGCGCATGTCCTACGCCGAGGCCTGGGAGCTCGCCTACTTCGGCGCCAAGGTGGTGCACCCGCAGACGATGGCCCCGGCCTTCGCCCGCGGCATTCCCCTCGTCATCCGCAACACCTTCGCGCCTGAGAAGCCGGGCACGCGCATCACCCGGGAGACCGACACCCGCCTGCCGGTGAAGGGCATCACCACCTTCGGGAACCTGGCGCTCTTGAACCTCGAGGGCGCGGGGATGATGGGGGTGCCGGGCACGGCGGAGCGGGCCTTCGGCGCCCTGGCGCGGGCCAAGGTCTCGGTGGTGATGATCTCCCAGGGCTCGAGCGAGCACTCCATCTGCTGCGTGGTGCAGGAGAGGGAGGTCGAGGCCGGCCGCGCCGCGCTCAAAGAGGCCTTCGCCCGCGAGCTGGCCGCGCAGCTGGTGCAGGACGTGACGGTGACCCGGGGCATCGCGGCGCTGGCGGTGGTGGGCGACGGCATGGCGGGCATGCCGGGCGTGGCGGCCCGGCTCTTCACCGCGCTGGGGCGCTCGCGCATCAACGTGCGCGCCATCGCCCAGGGCTCCAGTGAGCGGAACATCTCGGTGGCCATCTCGGCCGCCGACGCCACCCGGGCCCTGCGCGCCGTGCACGCGGGCTTCTACCTCTCGCCGGAGACCATCTCGGTGGGCGTCATCGGCCCGGGCAACGTGGGCCAGGCCTTCTTGAGGCAGCTCGAGGCGGCGCGGGAGCGGCTGCTCGGCACCGCGAACCTCGACCTGCGCGTCCGCGCGGTGGCGGGGAGCGCCAAGATGCTGCTCGGCGATCCGAAGCTCGAGCTCGCCGGCATCCGCGAGCGCATCACGAGCGGCGGCGAGCCGACGGACCTGGAGCGCTTCGCCAACCACGTGCACGCCGAGCACCTGCCGCACGCGGTCATCGTCGACTGCAGCGCGACCGGCGCGGTGGCCTCGAGCTACGCCGGCTGGCTCCAGCGGGGCATTCACGTCATCACCCCCAACAAGCAGGCCGGCTCGGGGCCCATCGAGCGCTACCGGGCCATTCGCCGGGCGGAGGGCGCGGCGCGGTTCCGCTTCGAGTCCACGGTGGGCGCGGGCCTGCCGGTGATTCAGACCCTGCGCGACCTGCTCGACACCGGCGACGAGGTGCTGGCGGTGGAGGGCATCTTCAGTGGCACCCTCGCCTACCTCTTCAACACCTTCGACGGCCAGAGGCCCTTCTCGGAGCTGGTCCTGGAGGCGAAGGCCAAGGGCTACACCGAGCCGGACCCCCGCGACGACCTCTCCGGGCTCGACGTGGCGCGCAAGCTGGTCATCCTCGCGCGGGAGAACGGCTGGGAGGCGAGCGTGGAGTCGGTGCAGCTCGAGAACCTGGTGCCGGAGTCCTTGCGCAGCGTGAGCCTCGACGGCTTCCTCGCGCGGGTGAAGGAGCTCGACCTTCCGATGGCCGAGCGGCTGGCCAAGGCGAAGCAGGCCGGCGCGGTCTTGCGCTACGTCGCGCGGCTCGACGCCTCGGGCACGGCGAAGGTGGGCCTCGTCGAGCTGCCCTCCACGCACCCCTTCGCCCACATCCGCCTCACCGACAACGTGGTGCAGTTCACCACCAGGCGCTACCGCGACAACCCGCTCATCGTGCAGGGGCCGGGCGCGGGGCCGGAGGTGACGGCGGCGGGCGTGTTCGCGGACCTCTTGCGCATCGCCGCCGGCATCGGCGCGCGGGTGTAGTCTCCCCACCCGCATGCACTCCGTCGCCACCGCCTTCGCTCCCGCCTCGGTCGGCAACGTCGCCGTGGGCTTCGACATCCTCGGGCACTCGCTCATGGGGCCGGGCGACCGCGCCACCGTGCGCCGCGTGCCGGAGCAGAAGGTCACCATCAAGTCCATCGGCGGCGTGGTGGTCGACCTGCCCATCGTGGCGTCGCAGAACACCGCCGGCCGCGCGCTGGAGTCGATGTGCAAGCGCTTCAGCCTCGACTTCGGCTTCGAGGTCGAGCTGACCAAGGGCATCCCGCTCGGCTCGGGCATGGGCGGCTCGGCGGCCTCGGCGGTGGCGGCGCTGGTGGCGGCCAACGCGCTCTTGCCGCGCACGCTCTCCCTCGCCGACCTCTACGAGCTGGCGATGGACGGCGAGGCGGCGGCGTCGGGCGCGCGGCACGGGGACAACGTGGCGCCGATGCTGCTCGGCGGCCTGGTCATCGCCCCGCCGAACGGCAGCCCGGTGCCGGTGCCGGTACCGGCCCACTGGCACTGCGCCATCGCCCACCCGCACTTCGTCCTGGAGACGAGGCGGGCCCGCGCGGCGCTGGCGGGGACCTACGAGCTGCACGGCTTCGTGGAGCAGTCGGAGGGCCTCGCCCTCACCCTGGCCGGCTGCTTCAAGGGCGACGCCTCGCTGGTGCGCCGGGGCCTGAAGGACGTGCTGGTGGAGCCGCGCCGGGCGTCGCTCATCCCCGGCTTCGCGGGCGTGAAGCAGGCGGCACTCGACTGTCACGCCCTGGGCGCGAGCATCTCCGGCGCCGGCCCGTCGGTGTTCGCGTGGTTCGAGTCGAAGGAGGAAGCGCTGAAGGGTGCATCGTCGATGGCGCAGGCGTTCGCGAACGCGGGCCTTCAGTCGGACACCCTCGTCTCTCCGGTGGCCGGTCCCGCGGCGAAGGTCGAGACATGCGCTGCCTGAGCACCCGCGGGCAGGGCACGGCGCCCGTCTCGCTCACCCAGGCCATCGAGCAGGGCCTCGCTCCCGACGGCGGGCTCTGGGTGCCCGAGAGCATTCCGCGCGTCGACCTGGCGGCATTCCCGGCCTCGGCGCCGCTTTCGGAGACGGCGGCGCGGGCGCTCGCGCCGTTCTTCGCGGGCGAAGCGCTGGTGTCCGGCCCGAGCGCCAGAGGGAAGTCAGCACCCCTCTTCGCTCAGGGTGAACGGGAGGACGGTGCGCCGCTCAGCCCCGGCCTCGAGGCCATCGTCGAGGCCGCCTTCACCTTCGACGCGCCGGTGCGAGCGCTCTCCGACGACACCGGGCTGCTCGAGCTGTTCCACGGGCCCACCGCCGCCTTCAAGGACTTCGGCGCCCGCTTCCTGGCGGAGTGCCTGGCGCGCCTGCCCTCGCGCCCGAGGGACCTCACCATCCTCGTGGCGACCTCCGGAGACACCGGCGCGGCGGTGGCGTCGGCCTTTCACCGGCGGCCCGGCTTCTCGGTGGCCATCCTCTACCCGGACGGCCGCGTGTCGGCGCGGCAGGCGCACCAGCTGGGCGCGTTCGGCGACAACGTGCGCACCTTCAAGGTCGCGGGCACCTTCGACGACTGCCAGCGGGTGGTGAAGCAGGCGCTGGTGGACGAGCGGCTGAAGGCGAAGCGGGCCCTCGGCTCGGCGAACTCCATCAGCCTGGGGCGGCTGTTGCCGCAGCTCACGTACTACGCGCAGGCCTCGCTGAACCGCCGCGGGGAGGCGCCGCTCAACGTGGTAGTGCCCACCGGGAACCTGGGCAACGCGATGGCGTGCCTGATGGCGCGGGACATGGGCTTCCCCATCGGCCGGGTGGTGCTGGCGACCAACGCGAACCGGGTGCTGCCCGACTTCCTCGCCAGCGGCCGGTGGGAGGCGCGGCCGAGCCTGGCCACGCTGGCCAACGCCATGGACGTGGGAAACCCCTCGAACCTCGAGCGGCTGCGCTTCTGGCACCCCGACGCCAAGGAGCTCGCCGCGGTGGTGAGCGCCGACTGGGTCGACGACGCGACGATTCGCTCCACCATCGCCGAGACCTTCCAGCAGACCGGCGCGGCGGTCTGTCCGCACACGGCCTGCGGGCTGGCGGTGCTCGGGCGCCTGCGCGCGCGCGGCGAGACGGGCGAGTGGCTCGTCGCCGCCACCGCCCACCCGGCGAAGTTCGAGACGGTGGTCGAGCCGCTGGTGGGGAAGACGGTGCCGCCGCCGCCGGCGCTCCAGGCGCTGCTCGAGCGCCCCTCGAAGGCCGAGCCGCTCGCGCCCACGCTCGAGGCGCTCACCGACGCGCTGGGCTGAGCGGGCGCCGAGTGAGTCAGTTCGGGACAGTGATGGAGTCCCCGAGTCATCGATGTTACAGAGCCCGGCGATGAGCAACCGCCTCGTCGTCCTCCTCGCCGCTGCCCTGGTCCTGGCCAGCTGCAGGAGCTCGCTGGAGACCATTCGCCGGACCGCGGTGCAGCGCGCCGCCTTCGACCTCGGCTGTCCGGCGGAGTCCCTCGTCACCGCCCAGCTCGGCGAGACGACGCACCTCGGCCGATCGCAAGCCCAGTACGGCGTCGAACGCACCGTCATCGGTGTCACCGGCTGCCAGCAGAAGTCGGTGTACGTCGTGGAGTGCGGGGCGCCGGACGTCTGCAACGCCCAGCTCAACGCGGACACCAAGCCAGCCGGTCCTCCCACCGCGACGCCACCGCGCTGAGTCGCGACCGCCAGCGGCCCCAAGGACGGCGCCGCGGAGTGCGTCCGCCCGCCTCGAGCCCTCGCCGCCAGGCCCATCGTCCGCCGGGCGCCCAGGTCCGCAACGGCAGCACTTCGCCTTCGGCTGGCGTGGTGGTCGCGACGCCTGCACACTGCCGCGGTGACCGCCCCGCGGGACCTCGCCGCTGAAGACGCCCGCTGGCTCCGACTCTCGGCGGCGGCGGTGTGGTTTCTCACCGGCGCGCTGGTGCTGCACCCGAGCTACCGCGCCGTGGGCCACGAGGCGCTCGCCCGGCTCGGCCTGCCCGACGTGCTCATGTGGCTGGCCTGCGGCTTCGAGGTGGTCTTCGCCGCCGTCGTCGCGCTGCGCCCAAGCCACCGGCTGCTGGTCTTCGCCCAGACCGCCGCCGTCGCCTTCTTCACCCTCGTCCTCGCCGTCTCCCAGCCGATGCTCCTGGCGAGCCCCTTCGGCGTGCTGATGAAGAACATCCCCTTCGTGGCGGTGGTGTGGGGCGCGTGGCTGCTCGAGCGCGAGGGCTGGTCCTTTCGCGCCGCGTGGGTGCTGCGGGCGGGCATGGCGGCGCCGTGGCTCACCGAGGGGCTTTTGCCCAAGCTCCTGCTCCAGCAGGAGGTAGAGCTGGCCATCGTCGCCGACTCGGGGTTCGCGTTCGGTCACCCCGGCCGCACCCTCGCCGTCCTTGGGGTGGTGGAGCTGGTCTCGGGCGTGCTCGCGCTCACCCTGCCCAGAGGCCGCGCGCTCACCGTGGTGTGGCTGGCCCACGCGGCGGCGCTGGTGATTCTCCCGCTGTGGGTCGGCGCCCTCGCCCCTTTCCTCTGGGTGCACCCCTTCGGGCCGCTGACCAAGAACCTCCCCATCCTCGCCGGAACGGCGATGCTCGCCCGCCGATGCTCTTCCTCGTCCTGAAGACCCTGCACGTGCTCGGGTCGACGGTCTTCTTCGGCACCGGCCTGGGGAGCGTCTGGTTTCGCCTGCACAGCGTGAAGAGCGGCCAGGTGGGCCTCGTCGCCTGGGCCGACGCCGCGGTGGTGCGCGCGGACTTCTGGTTCACCGTACCCGCCGCGGTGCTGATGCCCGCGTCGGGGCTGTGGCTGGTGGAGCTGTACCGCATTCCGCTCACCACGCCGTGGGTGCTCGCCGGGCTTTTGGGCTACGCGGTCGCCGGCCTCACCTGGCTCCCCGCGGCCTTCCTGCAGGTGAAGATGCGGCGGCTCTCCACGAAGGCGGCGGCGGAGGGGGCCCCGCTGCCCGACGCCTGGCGGCGCGCGCACCACGTCTGGCTGCTGCTCGGCGTGCCCTCGTTCGCCGCGACGCTGTTCGTCTTCTGGGTGATGGTCGCGAAGACGCTGCCCTTCGCTTGAACGAAGCCCGCCTCCGCGCCCTGGCCTGACTGTTGCCCCGACGGAGGCGAGCGTGCTGCCTCGCCGACCTAACGCAGCGGCTCCGGAGGCGTCGTGCCGGTAGTGCTCGTAGGTGCGCGCCTCACGCGCCCGCTCACGCGCTCCACGTCGCCGTCACGTCGTAGTCCAAGAGCCCGTGCTGGACGACTCCGACCTGCACGCCCTTCACCCCGGTGGCGCGGACGATGGCCTCGATGGCGCCGGCGTTGGCCTCCGAGGGCGAGAAGTCCTGCCGGCACGAGAAGACGCACGAGCTGGGGCCCGTCATGTCGAAGGTCCGCTCGCCGAAGCTCATGATGGTGCGAATCGCCACCGGGAGACGAGAGAGCATCGATTTGGGGGTCGGGTGCACGAGGCCGAGGAAGGTCTTCCCCAGCGCGCTGCCCAGGTACTGGTCGACCGCGATGAGGCCCATGGAGCGCAGGTAGGGCTGCACCCCGCCGTGCTTGGCGCCGAGCACCTCCGCGCCGAGCACGCCCACCTTCATCACCGCGGCGTAGGGGTAGCTGAAGAAGTCGACCAGCCGCTTCTCGCCCACCAGGTCCAGGCAGCGCCGGTACAGCTCGTCGCCGCCGTCGGTGCGGTAGGCCGAGAGGTAGCCCTTGAGGAAGATGCCCTTGATGGTGTGCGCCGGCGTGAGCTGGGCGAGACGCTCATCGGTCTCGGCGCGAAAGGCCACGAGCTCGTCGAAGAAGGAAGCGGACATGGTGCACCCGAGCAGGGGCACCATAGACCCAGCGCTGGCCTCGCCCAACCTACTTGTGCACGGGGATGGACGTGTCGTCGAGCAAGAGCGGCTGCGGCGGCGAGTCCGACAGCGCGGAGGGCAGGTCGACCGCCGAGGTGGTGTGCTGCACCACCAGCCGCCAGGTGCCACCGGTGACGGCGAGGTTCGTGCCGTGCACCTGTTCGCCGACCGAGTCGAGGAGGCCCTGGGCCCGCGCGTTGTCGGTGAGCGTCAGGTTCTCCAGGCTGGTGGCCCGCGTGCCCCGGAAGAGCCCGACGCCGTCGCCGATGTACTCGGTGCGGCCCAGGTTGATGATGACCGGCAGCTTCTGGGTGGTGGCGATGGTGGCGTCCTTGAGGAGGATGCCTTCGGACATGATGCTGCCCACGGCCACCAGGTTGTTCTGGCTGAAGGCGCCGCCCATCACCTGCAGCGTGCCCGCGCCGGCCAGCCCTTGGGCCCACACGCCGCGGCCCTTGTTGCCGCGCACCGTCGGGCGGGTGAGGAGCGCCCGGGTGGCGGCGCCGTCGATGAGCACGCCCGCGCCCCCGTTGTTCTCCACGGTGGTGTCCTCGAGCTCGAGCGAGGCGCCGTTCGCCACCACGATGCCGGAGCCGTCGGTGAGCCCCGGGCCCTGGTTGTCCGCCACCCGGCCCGCCTGGAGCTTCAGCTTCGCGCCCGAGACCACGATGCCGGTGGTGTTGTTCGAGAACTCGCAGTCCTTGACGGTGCTCTGCCGCTGATCGCAGTCCGCCTGATTGCAGCTGGCGGTGAGCCCCGCCTGCGACGAGCCGGTCACCGACACGCCCTCCATGTTCACCGGCCCCGGCTCCACCACGATGCCGCCGCCGGAGGAGACGTCGATGCGGATGCCGCGGACGACGGTCTTGGCGCCGCCGCGCACGGTGAGCACCGGCGAGCCCTGCTCGGTGCCACGCAGGGTGACGGTGTCGCCCTCGCTGGCCACCACGCTCACGTCCACCGGCACCACGAAGTTGCCGCGGTAGGTGCCCTTGGTGAGCAGCACGCAGTCGCCGGCCGTCGCCGTGCCCAGGCTCGCGGTCAGGTCGGTGGAGGAGACGAGGATGCGCGAGCAGGTCATGCCGGCGGGCATGCTCCCGTTGGGCTTGGTGAGGGGACCGCAGGCCGAGAGGGCCACCAGCGCGAGCACGGCCTTGGCGGAGAACCGAAGCATGGCGAGACCATAGCCACAGTCCGAGGGGGGGCGCACCGAGGCGCTGGAGGAGGAGCCGTTCTTGCGGAAGCGTCGAGTCGAGCCCATGGCAACGGTCTGACCCTCCACCCCGCCGCGGTGTGCAACGCGATCGGTCAAGCGCCCGACATCGACGCTTCGAGAAGCCGTGCTTCTGCGCCGGGCGCGATGACACCTGTCCGCAGGAAGGCGAAATCCCTGCGTAACCGCGCCACCCCTCGGGCGAATCCCTCCCGACGCCGACGTGGGATGAGGGCGCCTTACCGCCCGGCGGATCCCCGGTCATAGACATTCTAATGTCGACATTGCTGCGCATCAGGAGAGGCGCGTACCGTCAGGGTGCGGTCGAGGGCGGGCGGCGGCGGCGGGGAGCGTTCACATCCTGAAGGGAGCGGTGAAGCCCACATGTCTGGTGCGAGCGGAACGAACCCAAGCGGTGGCGGCCCGGGGGCGCCCCAGCCACAGATCACCATCTCCGGCACCGGCGCGCTGGTGCCGCTGCTGGGCGTCGCGGGCATCACCATCGCGGCCGTGCTCGGCTTCATCGAGACGCAGCCGCCCTACGTGCCCAACGAGGGCGTGATGGCGGCGGTGCCGCACTCGCCGTCGGAGTTTCCGGCGGTGTTCGCCCATGACGAGGCGCTCGACGGCCTCGACGCGGGCATCCCCGACGGCGGCCTGGTGCCGACCGCGATGCCGCCCTTCTCCGACGGCGTCTTCCCCTGCATGGACTGCCACGGCGAGCCCGATCAGCCGCCGAACCCCCTGCGCCGCAAGCTGGAGGACGCGCACACCAAGATCGTCCTCAAGCATGACGAGGAGCACCGCTGGTGCCTCGACTGCCACGATCTGAAGGATCGCGATCAGCTCAAGCTCGCCAGCGGTGAGCTGGTGCCCTTCACCGAGTCGTACAAGCTCTGCGGCCAGTGCCACGGCCCGCAGTACCGCGACTGGAAGGTCGGCATTCACGGCAAGCGCACCGGTTACTGGAACGGCACCAAGCGCTACCTGCTCTGCGTGAACTGCCACTGGCCGCACGACCCGCACTTCGCGCCGCTCAAGCCGCTGCCTCCGCCGGTGCGCCCGCAGTATCTCCGCGCCGAGCACCGCCCCGGGCCCGAGGTGAAGGTGAAGAGCGAGGGCCACGCCGCCAAGCCCGAGGGGAGCGTCGAGGCGCGCGCCGCCGAGTCGAAGGACGCGACGAAGGACGTGAAGAAGGAGGAGGCCGGTCATGGCAAGTGAGCACGCGGGCGCGGCCTTCCCCCACGATCCGAACGGAGGCCCCGACGAGGCGGAGAACGCGTCTCGCCGCGAGTTCATGGTGCAGCTCGGCCTCGCGGCGTCGGCCGTGCTCGCCGGCTGCACGCCGGAGCAGCGCGAGGAGTTCCTCCGCAAGCAGTTCAAGGAGCTGACGCCCGAGGAGATCACCGAGCGCGTCGCGCACCTCAAGGAGGACGTGAAGAGGAAGTGGGACAAGGACGCGACCATCTCCGCGAAGCCGGCGCTTCCGGGCGTGGTGTTCGGCTACGGCCTCGACCTGTCGCGCTGCATCGGCTGCCGCCGCTGCGAGTACGCCTGCGTGAAGGAGAACAACCAGTCGCGCGATCCTCAGCTGCACTGGATTCGCGTGCTGGAGATGGAGAAGGAGAAGGGCATCGACCTCGAGGGCGCGAACCCCTACTACGACCCCGCGACCGTCCCCGACCCCGATCACTTCTACGTGCCGGTGGCCTGCCAGCAGTGTGAGAACAGCCCCTGCGCGCGAGTCTGCCCCGTGGGCGCGACCTACAAGGAGCCCGACGGCATCGTGGTCATCGACTACGACTGGTGCATCGGCTGCCGCAGCTGCATGGCCGCCTGCCCCTACGGCGCGCGCCACTTCAACTGGGCCACGCCGTCGATTCCGAAGGACGAGCTCAACACCAACATGCACGTGCTGGGCAACCGGCCGCGTCCCAAGGGCGTGGTGGAGAAGTGCACCTGGTGCGTGCAGCGCACCCGCGAGGGCCGCTACCCGGCCTGCGTCGAGATCTGCCCGGTGGGCGCGCGGAAGTTCGGGAACCTCAACGATCCCACGAGCGAGATCTCCCGAATCCTCAAGGACAAGCGGGTCTTCGTGCTCAAGAGCGAGCTCCGAACCAAGCCGAAGTTCTTCTACTTCTACGGACTCTAGAGGCCGACCCATGGAATTCATGCGCGTGATGAAGCTGGCCGGGAAGTCCGTGATCTCGGGCGGGCTCTACTACCGGCTGTGGCTGTTGTTCCTCCTGTGCCTCATCGCCTGGGGCGGCGCGGCGTACGTCGATCAGTTCCGCGAGGGGCTGATCGTCACCAACATGCGGGACCAGGTGTCGTGGGCCTTCTACATCGGCAACTTCACCTTCCTGGTCGGCGTGGCGGCGGCGGCGGTGACGCTGGTGATTCCTGCCTACGTCTACAAGTGGGAGCCGATCAAGGAAGTGGCCATCCTCGGTGAGATCCTGGCCGTCAGCGCCATCGTGATGTGCATGCTGTTCGTGCTCGTGGACATGGGGCGGCCGGACCGGCTGTGGCACCTCATCCCCTTCGTCGGGCACATGAACTTCCCGCACTCGGTGCTGTCGTGGGACGTGCTGGTCTTGAACATGTACCTGGTGCTGAACCTGGTCATCGTCGGGCACGTGCTCTTCAAGGGCGTGCAGGGCCAGCACTACAACGCCAAGTTCGTGGTGCCGCTGGTGCTCTTCTCGATCCCCGCGGCGGTGAGCATTCACACCGTGACGGCCTTCCTCTACGCGGGCCTGTCGGGCCGGCCGTTCTGGAACGCGTCGATTCTGGCGCCGCGCTTCATCGCCTCGGCCTTCTGCTCGGGCCCGGCGATCATGCTCATCCTCTTCCAGATTCTGCAGCGCACCACCAAGCTGAACATCAAGAACGAGGCCCTGGAGAAGATCGCCGAGCTGATGGCGTACTTCATGTTCTTGAACCTGTTCCTGCTCGGGGCGGAGATCTTCAAGGAGTACTACTGGGCCACCGAGCACCAGGTGCACTTCGAGTACCTGTTCTCGGGCGTTCACGGCCACAACGCGCTGGTGCCCTTCTCGCGCACCTTCGTGATCTGCGGCCTCGCGGCCTTCGTGATCTTCCTCATCCCGGCGACGCGCAGGAACACGGTGATGCGCAACATCGGCTGCCTGCTCATCTATGCCAGCGTGTACTTGGAGAAAGGCCTGGGGCTCGTGATCCCGGGCATGACGCCGGATGAGCTCGGTGAGATTTACGAGTACACCCCCACCTGGACGGAGCTGCGCGTGGGCGCGGCCATCTTCTCCATCGGTTTTCTGGTCTTCACGTTGCTCACCAAGATCGCGGTCCCCATCATGAATGGAGAATACGCGCACGGCGGGCACGTCCACGCTACGACGCCTCCTGGTACGGCGCCGACCCCCGCAACCTGAAGCGCACGACGAGCGAAGTTCACACCACCAAGGAGCACACCATGAAGAGGCTGTTCGCAGTCACCGCGTTGCTGTCGCTGTTCGCCATGCCCGCCTTTGCCGAAGACAACGCCAAGGCCGAGCGCATGTGGAAGTCGAAGTGCGGCTCGTGCCACGGCAAGGACGGCGTCGGCAAGACCAAGAAGGGCGACCAGATGGGCATCGCCGACATGACCACCGCGGAATGGCAGAAGGAGTTCACGGACGAGAAGATCAAGGAGACCCTGCAGAAGGGCATCAAGCGCGAGAAGAACGGCAAGAAGCAGGAGATGGACGCGCTCGGCACCGAGATGAAGCCCGAGGAGGTCGACGGCATCATCAAGGTCATCCGCGGGCTGAAGAAGTAGCCACCCCCGCACACCCTCTCGAAGGGTGTTCTGCGTGCCCGCCGGCCCCACAGCCCGCGGGCACGCTGCTTTTCAGGGCTTCGTCCCGTCCTTCAGGCGGTCGAAGGCGCCGGCGCGGACCTCGTCGTAGGCCTTCTTCACCTCGGCCTTGGTGTTCATGATGAACGGCCCGGAGACCTCCACCGGCTCGAGCAGCGGCGGCGCGTTCATCACCAACAGGCGCGCGGTTCCGGCGGCGGCGATGGGCAAGACGTCGCTGGTCTTGCTGGTGAAGTGGAGCAGGCCGCCGGAGGAAAGGCGGTTCGTGCCCGCGGCGACGTCTCCCGAGACGACGTAGAGCGAGCCCACCTGCCCCGAGGGAATCGAAAGCTCGAGCAGCCCGCCCGCCTCGAGCGAGACGTCGAGCAGGCGCACGGGGAGCACGGTCTGGGCGGGACCTTCTTCGGCGTCGAAGGCGCCGGCGAGCACGCGCACCCGGCGGCCCTCGGCCTCGAGCGTGGGGATGGAGGCCGCGAGCAGGTTCTGAAAGCGCGCCGGGCGCCGCTTTTCGGACGCGGGCAGGTTCACCCAGAGCTGGAGGATGTGCGCCTCGGCCTCGCCCTGGGGCAATTCGCTGTGGGAGAGCCCTTGGCCGGCGGTGGCCCACTGCGCGTCGCCGGCGTGGAGGAGCGTCGTCGTCCCGGTGTGGTCGGCGAAGGCCACCTCGCCCTCGAGCACCAGGGTGACCGTCTCGTAGCCTTTGTGGATGTGCTCCACGTAGCCGCCGGGCTCGCGCATCCAGTCCTCCATCAGGGAGAGGAAGGGGTTCAGGTCCTTGGCGTGCTCCGGGCCGAAGGCCTTGCGCTTCTTCATGGTGCCGTCTTTTCGCGGCGGGAAGTCGACGGCCTGGTCGGTGCGGGTGAGGAGCTGCATTGACCGGAGCGTAGTGACGGGGAGCAGGAGTTCCGTCATCGGCCGGTCATCGAGCGCCACCTCACGGGCTACACTGGCCGCGTGTGGCGGCACTCCGAACGGGAGCGTGGCCTTTCGAGGCGGTCGAAGTACGCAGTTGTCTGCGGCCTCGGCGCGGGAGTCGGGTGCGCGGTGGAGTACGTCCACCAGGGAGCGGGCGTCTGGTCGCTCCCTCCGGGCGCCACCGTCCCCTGGTGGATCGCCCCGGTGTACTTCTGCGGTCTCGCCCTGACGTTCTGGGGGTTCTCGACCTTCGAGCGCCGGCTCGATCGGCGTCTCGCTCCCACCCGGGCCCAGCTGGCCGTCGAGTGCGCGTGCTTCCTCACGCTGGTGGCGCTGCCGCCGCTCATCCACCGGCACGAACTCTGGCTGACCGCAGTCGTGACCGCCCTGCTTGCCGCCCGACTGGCGTGGTTCCGGGCGGCTGGCGACGTCGCGCTGGCGGCGGTGGTGGCCGCCTTCGATTGGGTGGTCGAGTTCGGGCTCACCAGCGCCGGGCGGTCGCATCCTTGACACGAACCTCGACGGCACGGATCGCGACTGTCTGCGAGACGCGCTCGACTTGCTCCAAAGCATGAATCAAGAGGGTCTCGCCAAGACCTTGGCCACGGGCGGCCAAGTCGACGGCGATCCGGCCGAGGTGCGCGACCGGGATTGGATACTGAGGGAGCCGCTTGCGTTCCGCTTCGGGCACGTGCTCGAACGCAATCGAGGACGCGGACAGAGTGTAGAAGCCGAGGACTCTGAGAACGCCAGGCTCGCACGCAACCCAGGTTCGGACGATGTCTTGCTCTTGGTTCTGCCGGGCGAAACGACGCAGGTAGTCGTTGAGGTGTTGCTCGCCGCAATCGAACGAGGCTCTCTCATGTCGCCGCTCGATCCTCGAGATCTCCCATGAGGGGCTCATGGTTCGACCTGTCGAAGATCAGCTACGAACGACGAGCACCGTCCCAACGCTGCGCTGCTGAAAGCCGCCAAGAGGTACCGGGCGAGGTACCGCAAGGGATGAGCGCTGAGCGCGACGGGTAATTCCAGCCCTCGCGCCCGCCCGCGGTTCTGCTACACGCCTCACTCATGCCCCGCCTCAAGAAGGTCCTCATCGCGAACCGTGGCGAGATCGCCATTCGGGTCATCCGCACCTGCCAGGAGCGCGGCCTCAAGACGGTGGCCGTGTACTCCGAGGCCGATCGCTCGGCCCTGCACGTGCGAAGTGCCGACGAGGCCTTCTGCGTGGGCCCGCCGCCCTCGCGCGAGAGCTACCTGGTGCAGGCCGCCATTCTCGACGCGGCCAAGAAGTCGGGCGCCGACGCCATTCACCCCGGCTACGGCTTCCTCTCCGAGAACGCCTCCTTCGTGCGCGCCTGCGACGCCGCCGGCATCACCTTCATCGGCCCGCCCGCCAGCGCCATGGACGCCATGGGCGAGAAGACCCGCGCCCGCGCCAACATGGTGAAGGCCGGCGTACCCGTGGTGCCCGGCACCACCTCGGCCTTCGCCACCCTCGAGGAGGCCAAGAGCTACGCCATCAAGGACCTCGGCTTCCCGGTGATGCTCAAGGCGGCCGGCGGCGGCGGCGGCAAGGGCATGCGCCGGGTCGACCGCGCCGAGGACTTCGACTCCGCCTGGCGCGCCGCCAGGTCCGAGGCGATGAACAGCTTCGGCAACGACGCGGTCTACCTGGAGAAGTACCTCGACCAGCCGCACCACGTGGAGATTCAGATCTTCGCCGACTCCCACGGCAACTGCGTCCACCTGAACGAGCGCGAGTGCAGCGCCCAGCGCCGCAACCAGAAGGTCGTCGAGGAGACGCCCTCCCCGATTCTCACGCCGCAGATGCGCGCCGCCATGGGCGAGGTGGCGGTGAAGGCCGCCAAGGCCGTCGGCTACGTCGGCGCCGGCACGGTGGAGTTCTTGGTCGACGCCAAGCGCAACTTCTACTTCCTGGAGATGAACACCCGCCTCCAGGTCGAGCACCCGGTGACGGAGTGGGTGACCGGCGTCGACCTGGTGGCCTGGCAGCTGGTGGTGGCCGAGGGCGGGCAGCTGCCCTTCAAGGAGCCGATTCAGCCGCGCGGCCACTCCATCGAGGCGCGCATCTACGCCGAGGACCCGGCGACCAACTTCATGCCCTCGCCGGGCAAGATTCAGTACCTGCGCGTGCCGTCGGGCCCTTCCGTGCGCGACGACTCGGGCGTCTACGCCGGCTACACGGTGCCCAACGTCTACGACCCGATGATCTCCAAGCTCTCGGTGTGGGCGCCGACGCGGCCCGAGGCCATCGCCCGCATGCGCCGCGCCCTCGACGAGTACGTGGTGAAGGGCATCACCACCAACGTGCGCTACCTGCGCGCCATCATGGAGCACCCGGACTTCGTGAAGGGCGACTACGACACCGGCTTCCTCCCCCGCGCGCACCAGGCCCTGCTCGGCAACACCGACCCGGAGCTCACCAAGGCCTCGCTCATCGCCGCGGCGGTGTACGCGAAGCAGCGCGCCGAGCGGCTCGCCGCCAAGGTCGCCAGCGCCCAGACGCCGGGCGCGGCGAAGGGGGCCCAAAGCCCCTGGCGCCAAGCGAGCCGCAAGGTCTCGAGCTGGAAGAGGGCCTGACCATGCCGAACACCATCACCACCTACTTCGCGCGGAACGTGTCGCAGAAGCAGAAGGAGCCCACCTCGCTGGTGGTCGAGTCGCTCGGCGACGGCCACTACGCCGTGACGCTCGAGGGCCACCGCTACGAGCTGGAGTCACTCGAGCTGCCGCACGGCGCGGTGTCGATGATCATCGACGGCCACTCCTGGGCCGTGGAGTTCGAGGACAAGGGCGACGAGATCGACGTGCTCTGCCGGGGCCAGGTCTCGCGCTTCGACGTGGTCGACGAGCGAAGAGCGCGGCTGCGCCAGGTGGGCGGCGGCTTCACCGCCGAGGGCAAGCAGACCGTGCTCGCGCCCATGCCGGGGAAGGTCGTGAAGATCTTCGTCAAGCCGGGCGACGTGGTGACCGAAGGGCAAGGGCTGGTCGTCGTCGAGGCGATGAAGATGGAGAACGAGCTCAAGAGCCCCAAGGCCGGCACGGTGCTCGAGGTGTTCGCGAAGGAAGGCACCGCGGTGGAGAACGGCGCCAAGCTGGTGGTGGTCGAGTAGCGCCGAGCGCCCTCCCCTTTCTCCCGGGTGGAAAGTCGACGCGAGGCCCCGGCCGGGCGAGTCTGCTGCCGGTGGTGACCCTCGCGTTCGTGACCGTGCTCGCGCTCTCGGCGGCGGATGCCGGCGTCGCGCCCGCGCGCTCTGATGCGGGCGCCACCGACGCCGGTCGGTCTCGGGCGACGGCGGAGGCGTTGACCCCGGACGCCGGCGCGCTCCTCCCGCGCAGTCCCGACGGCGGCCTCCCTCCGCCCGGGCTGGCCTGCCTGCCCACCTGGTACGCGGGCAGCGTGGTCTTCGAGGCCGACGGCGGCTGGGGCTTCCGGCTCCCCCCGGGCCAGGTGCTGCCCTGGAGCAGCCACCACGGCGAAGCCGACTCCGAGAGCGAGGCGGCGCCCGACCTCGAGGCCATCTACGAGACGCCCTACGTCAAGGGCCCCATCGTGCCGGTGGACACCTCCGACGCGGGCGCGATTCACGAGGCGGGCCGGGTGCGCGTGGAGCAGCTCTTCATGACCACCTACGGCGCCTCGCTCTCCGAGGTGCAGACCCACCTGGGCCGGGTGCGCTTCTTCGGCCTGCGCTGGCCCTTCCACGAGCGCGCGGTGCCAGCCATGAGCCGGGTCGTCTCGCGGCTCGAGGCGGCGGCCAAGGAGGACCCGAAGGTGCTGCCCTTCCTCCACGACATCGGCGGCACCTGGACCTGGCGCCACATCGCCCGCTCCCGCGCCTTGTCCACCCACGCCTGGGGCATCGCCATCGACCTGAACGCCGACCGCGCGCACTACTGGCGCTGGCAGCGGCGCGGCGAGCCGCTGCGCTGGCAGAACAAGGTGCCGCAGGCGGTGGTCGACGCCTTCGAGGCCGAGGGCTTCATCTGGGGCGGCCGCTGGGTGCACTTCGACACCATGCACTTCGAGTACCGCCCCGAGCTCTTGAGCCCGACCTGCCGCGAGCCGCGCTGAGGGCAGCCGCGCGTTCTGGCTTGACCTGGCAGTCGTCAGGTCCAGAGTGCGCCGCCGCATGGGCTCTCCTTCTCGATGGGTCGTCTTCAGTGCGCTGGGCTTCGCGTCGTTGGCCTTCTCCCAGGAGCCCGCCGGCGGCGTGGTCGCGCCCGGCGCGGACATCGCCGCGCTCTCGCTCGACGACCTGCTCGCCCAGCCCATCGAGGTGGCCTCGCATCGCGCCGAGAGCGCCCGCGAGGCGGCCGGCGTCGTCACCGTGCTCACCCGCGAGGAGATCGTCGCCTCGGGCGCGCGCGACCTGTCGGACCTGCTGTGGCTGGTGCCGGGCTTCACCCAGAACCTCGACGTGGAGAACGTGACCGGCCTTTCGGTGCGCGGCGTCTGGTCGTACGAGGGCAAGGTGCTGTTGCTGGTCGACGGCGTCGACATGACCGACCTGCTCTACGGCGTGAACCCCCTCGGCCTGCACTACCTCACCAGCAACATCGAGCGGCTGGAGATCATCCGCGGGCCGGGCTCGGCGATTCACGGCGGCAACGCCGGCATGGCGGTCATCTCCATCATCACCCGCGGCGCGAAGGAGGTGCACGGCGCGGAGGTGGAGGCGCGCTACGGCCAGCTCTCCGGCACCTCGTCCGACCGCACCATCGGGCTGAACCTGGGCCACACCTTCGACGTGCCCGGGCAGCTGGCGGTCTCCGTGAGCGGCTACCTCGGCCAGGGCAACCGCAGCGACGGCACCTACACCTCGAGCGCCGGCGATGCCTGGGCGCTCTCCAACGGCGGCGCGGCCACCAACCCGATGCTGCTCAACGTGGGCGTCACCTGGCGGGGCCTGAAGGCGCGCCTGGTGGTCGACAACTACACGCTCACCACCATCGACGGCCTGGGTGAGCTCGCCACCGCCACGCGCGACGGCGCCACCGTGCCGGCGCCCGCCACCATGTCCTTCCGGGCCACGGCGGGCGACGTGCGCTACACCTTCCAGCTCGGCGACGCGGTGACGCTGGAGCCGCGGCTCTACGCGAGCCTGCAGCGCCCGTGGTTCACCCCGGACCCGACCTCGTCGCTCTATTACGACAAGCACGCCCTGCGCAGCGGCGCCTCGGTGACCGCCACCTGGGCGGCGCTACCGGGGCTGCACCTGCTCGCGGGGGTCGACGCGCACCGGGACGACGCCTGGCTGTCCCAGCCCGCGCTGGCGGGCTTCGGCGCGAACCCCGACTTCGCGGCCCTGAACCCCACGGACCCGAGCCGCGCGACGCTCTCGAGCCTCTCGGCCTTCGGGCAGCTCCAGGCGGACACGCCGGTGGCGAACTTCACCCTGGGCGGCCGCGCCGAGACGCACTCGGTGGCGGGCGAGTCGCTGGTGCCGCGCCTCGCCGCGACGCGCCGCTTCGATCGCTTCACCGCCAAGCTGCTCTTCTCGGGGGCCTACCGCGCGCCGTCGTTCGAGAACTTCAACTCCGCGCCCGGCGGCGTGCTCAAGCCCGAGGAGCTGTGGGTCGGCGAGGCGGAGCTCGGCTTCCAGGCGACGGACTGGGCCTTCGTCTCGGCGAACGTCTACGGCCTGCGCGTCGACGACCCCATCCTCTACACCGTGAACCCGGGCACCGGCGCGGAGGGCTACGTCAACGCGGGGCACGTGGGGAGCCGCGGGGTGGAGGCCGAGGCCCGGCTCCAGGGCGCGCTTGGCTTCTTGCGCCTGGGCTACTCCTTCGCGCAGGCGAGCCCCGACACCGACGTGAGCGCCTACCTGCTGGCCGACACCAAAGCGCGCCTCCGCGGCATGCCGGGCCACAAGCTGAACCTGCTCGGGCACCTGGCGTTGCCCAAGGGCTACGGCCTCAACGCGACCGCCTGGCTGGTGAGCGATCGCACCGCCCTCGGCTCGAGCCTGGCCGACGAGGTCTTCCCCACCGCGCTGATCATCAACGCCAACGCGCGCTGGGACGCGGCCGAGACCTCGCCGGTGCGCGGGCTCGCGGTGACGCTGGGCGTGAACAACGTCTTCGACCAGCCGCTGCCGTGGCTGCAGCCCTACGACGGCGGCCACCCGCCGATCCCGGGGCGCGGCCGCGACATCTTCTTCCGCCTGGGCTACGCGCTGCCGCTGTGAGGGTCGGGGCCGCCATCGCAGGGGCGCTGGTGCTGTGGAGCGCGAGCGCTCGGGCCGAGGTGCCGCCGCAGCTGGGCGTGGTGGTGATGCTCAAGGTGCTCACCTACGACCACGCGTTCGCCGACCGGGCGAGCGGCGACTTCGTGGTGTGCGTGCCGACGTCGGAGCAGCACGCGGACCTGTCGAGCGCCTACGCCGCCATCGGGCCGGTGGGAGAGACGCTGCTCGCGGGCCGCAAGGTGCGCCTGGTGGCCGTGCCGCTCGACGGCGCCGACGGGCTCTTCGAGCGCAAGGCCTCGGCGGTGCTCCTGTTGCCGGGGCTCACCCCGAAGCAGGTGGAGCGGTGGTCCAAGGCGGCGGAGCGGCTCAAGGTCTACTCGCTGTCGCTGGTGCCGGACGACGCCGAGGAGAGGGTGCTGCTCTCGGTGGAGGAGGCGTCAGGCAAGCCGCGGCCGGTGGTGAACAAGAAGCTCGCCGCCGCGCTGGGTGCGTCGTTCCCTCCGAGCGTGCTCAAGGTCGCGCGCATCGTGCAGTGAGTCACGCCGCCTGCCGCAGCCCCTCGAAGAGCGCGTAGAACGAGCGCTCGATGCCGGTGAGCCGCACGCCGGCTCGCCCCTGCCGCTGGAGCCTCGGCTCGGCACCGCGCACCCAGGTGACGAGACCGGTGAAGGGCAGCTCCTTCTCGCCGACCAGCAGGCGCCCGTGCACCGTGGCGCCGGGCGTGAGCGTGGCCATCAGCTCGACCGCGAGGCCGGTGGGCGAGACGTCGGCGGTGAAGGCCTGACGCTCTCCGAGCCAGAGCTTCAGGCGGCGGCGGAGCCTGGGCATGACGCGCTTGTTCATGCGGCGCATCGAAACAGGCCTGTCACGACGCGCGATTTTTCCGCCGGGCGCTCGCGAGCCGCGAAGTTGACGCGGACTGAAGTCGGCACCCTTCGACTCCGCTCAGGGCGAACGGAAGGCGACGCCCGTACTCACACCGCTGTCAGCGCGGGCGCACCACGCCGTCGTCGGCGATGACGAGCCCGCTGTCGGGGAAGTCCTTCAGGGTGAGCTGCCTCACCAGCGCGATGCCCTGCCCGCTGGGGTCCTTCTTGGGCACGCCCTTCCCCTCCTGGAGCGTGGGGAGGAGGCGACCCGAGACGAAGCGCCCGTCCTTCGCCAGCTCCACCTCGAGGACGCCGGCGATGCCCAAGGGCCCGCTCAGCGTGAAGCGGCCGTAGGTGGCGAAGTTGCCCAGCGAGTAGGCGATGAGGTGGCCCTGGTAGAGCTCCAGCGCGCGGAGGACGTGCGGCCCGTGGCCGAGCACCAGGTCGGCGCCGGCGTCGATGACCGCGTGGGTGAAGGCCTTCACGTCGCCGCGGTTCTCCCCGAGGAAGAGCTCGCTGCCGTCGACGACATGCTGCTTGTCGTAGCCCTCCGCGCCGCCGTGGAAGCTCACCACCACGAGGTCGGCCTGTTCCTTGGCCTTTTTGACGAGCGCCTTGGCGCCGGCGAGATCGTTCACGTCGTTGGTGGAGGCCGACGTGTGAAAGGCGACCAGCGCCAGCCTGAGGCCCTTCACGGTGGTGGTGCCGATGGTACCCGGCGGGCCGGACCAGGCGATGCGGTGCGCGTCGAGGGTCTTCTCGGTCTCGCGGCGGCAGGCCTCGCCGAAGTCGCCGGCGTGGTTGTTGGCGGTGGAGGCGAGATCGAACCCCGCCGCCACCAGGGCCTCGACGTAGGCGGTGGGCGAGCGGAAGGCGTAGCAGTTGCCGCCCTTCTTGCACTTGGTGGAGCTGCCCGAGTCGCAGAGCGGGCCCTCGAGGTTCGCGAAGGTGAGATCGGCGTCGGCGAGCAGCGGCGCCACCTCGGCGAGCAGGTGCACTCCGCCGTCGGGCGGCAGGTGACCCTCGGGCACGGAGGTACCGAGCATCACGTCGCCCACGGCGCGCAGGCGCACGGCGGGCTCGGGGGCGGCGGCGAGAGCCAAGGCGAAGAGCGTCGCGAGCATCGACCGCGCTTGTAGCGCAGGCGGCGGCCATTGCGCGGCGCCACCTTGCGCCCCCCTCCCCGTCCGTGGTGAGAGGCGCGCCATGCTCGCTTCCCTGACCGTGCTCGCGACCGCCCTCTTCGGACAAGTCGGCCTCGAGGGTTGGGTGCGGGCGACCGAGCCGGGCCTCGAGGTCCAGTTTCCCCGCCCGCCCGCCCGCACCGAGTCGCTCACCAGCACCGCGCTGGGCGAGGCCCGCCGCGCCAAGCAGGCCTTCCTCACCGACGGCGACCGCACCCAGCTCGTCTTCCTCGTCGACGACTACCAGCGCGCCTTCGCCCCGAGCGAGTCGCCCCGGGTGCTCGAGGCCGCGACCGCGCAGCTGCTCCAGCACTACCGGCTCACCCTCGCGCCGCGGCGGTCCGACATCGTGAACGTGGGCTCGGCCAGAATCGACACCCGGGAGTTCGCGGGCACGCGCATGGAGCGGGAGCTGCGCGCCTACACCGGCACCCAGACGCGCGAGGCGCTGGCCACCGACGTGACGGTGCGCGACGAGGTGCTGCGCCAGCCGAGCGGCGCCTTCGCGGTGCGGGTGTTCGACGGGCGCACCGCCGACGGCTACCGCGTCACCGGGCGAGTGGCGCACGTGGTGAGCCGGGTGGTGTCGCTGGTGTACGTGCGGCCTTCGGCGTTTCCCAAGGACGAGGTGGCGCGGCAGTTCTTCGAGTCGTTCACCGTCTCGGGCGCGGCGAGCGCCGGCGGCGGGACGGCGCTCAGGCAGGTGCCGGGGCTGCCGCGGCTGTCGCTCCCCGCGTCGCTGCGGGTCGGCGTCTGGCCGACCACGCCGCCGGGCGAGTTCGGCCGGGAGTCGGAGCTGATGGCGAGCCGCCTCGAGCAAGCGCTCACCGCCTCGGGCGCCACCGTGGTGCGCACGCCGGCGGTCCCTCCCGACTACGAGGCCGAGGTGTCCTTCACCGTGCCGCCGGAGGTGAAGCGGCCCCTGCCCAAGGCCTTCGTCTCGCAAGGCACCATCGTGCTGACGTCGCACGGCCGGCCGGTGGACACCATCCGCTCCTTCAAGGCGATCGCGGCCGGGGACCTCGACCTCGGCCTCTTCGAGCTGACCGACGCCCTGGCGCGGCGCCTCGCGGAGGACGTCACCCGCGCGGGTGAGCCGGTGAAGGCGGCCGCGCCGGCGCGCGTCGCCGAGGCGTCGGCGGCGAGCTACCT
>JBBIOE010000058.1:0-34884 GCA_037443525.1 Archangiaceae bacterium
ACGATGTCCACGTGGTCGCGAATGAAGTCGCGCCAGAACTGGGGCCGCTCGGCGACGACGAAGCGCGTGCCCAGGGTGAGCACCACCGGCACGCCCCGCGCCCGCGCCAGCGACACCGCGCGCGCGGTGGCCTCGGGCATCGGGTCGCCCGGCTTGCAGCGCAGCAGGTACGTCGAGATGACGAGGCAGGACGCGTCCTCGAAGACGTGCGGCGGGACGCTCTCGGGTTTCAGGCCGTTCATCTCGCCCGCGCTGATGGCGAACGTCCGCTCCCCGTCGGGCGTCACCAAGGCGAAGCAGCGGCCGATGGGCCCGGCCACCGGCTGGAGGTGATCGAGGTTCACCCGGCTCGAGGTGTTCGAGAGGTAGCGGTAGCCCGACGTGCCGACGCGAATGACGTCGCTCATCACCCCGAGGAGGATGGAGGCGTCGTCGGCGAGGAGCGAGTAGTTGTGGAGCGTGTTCCCGATGGTGCCGCCGGCGAACTCGGAGGAGATGAGCCGCTGCTCGCGCAGCTCGTCGTACAGCCGCGACGCCCGATCGTCGGGAATGACCGTCGAGCCGCCCTTGGGCAGGCCATGGCGCTCGAGCAGCTCGGGCGGCACACGCGCGTCGATGTCCACCAGCGTCTGGTCGACGCCCACGACGTGCGTCTTCCGGCGGGGCTGCTCGGCGCCCGGGGCGGCCAGCAGCGGATCTCGGGCGTGAACGGGGAAGTAGTGCTTGTGCTTGCGGCGTCCTGGAAAGCGCACGGCGACCTCTCGAGTGGGGCGCGAGCGTACCCATCGGCGGCTCGATTTTCAGCACCCCGTGAGGAGAGGTCTCTTGTCGTCGCGACCGGCCGACTCCAATCTGGGCCGCGACCCCTTCGCGCCGCCCCGGCGCAGGAGCCGTGAGCGATGGCTCGAGCCCACCCCAAAGCCGGCTCGCGGTAGGCTCTCGGCCCCGTGACGCGCGCGTCTTGCCTCGCTCCGCCGCTCCTCGTCTTGCTCGGCACCGGCCCTCGCTTCCGGGGAGGCGGGGGACGGTTCCTCTCCTCGCTCCTGGTCGCCGTGGGGCTGGCGGCGTGTGGAGCCGGCTCGCGCGCGACGGCGCTTCGTGCGGAGCCTGGACGTGCTCCGGCGCGGAACAGCATCGAGCTGCAGGCGCTCGCGCGCAGCGAGGAGGCGCGCTTCGCCCGCGCGGTCGCCGAGGAGGCGAAGACGCCTCGCGTCGAGGTGGAGGCCGTCTCGAGCGGCATCCTCATCGATCGAGCGCGCGGTCTCGTCTACCTCGTCGCGCCCGGGCTCGTGGCGCTGGAGCTCTCCACCGGCGCCGAGCGCTGGAGGCGACCGGAGGTCCGCGGCACGAGCTTCGCGCGCGCGGGCACGTCGCTCGTCGTGCTCGGCGGAGTGGACCGCCGGCAGCCGGTCCTCTGGTTCCTCTCGCTCGCGCAGGCGGCGCTGGCACCGACGATCCAGCGCTGCTCGCTGACCCTGCCCATCCCTGCCGAGGCCGACGAGGTGACGGTGCTCCCATTCGATCGCGCAGGCGTCCCGTATGCGTACTTCCTCTCCGCGGCGCGCCAGCGCGAAGGCGGGCCACCCCCGACCGATTCGGAAACGCGTCGCTTCGAGGCCGGGCGCGCGTGCGGCGTCGTCGAGCTCTCGCCCGCGTCGTGCAGCGCCGAGGCGACGCGCGTGCAGCGCTTCCTCATGGACCCGCCGCGAGAGCGCGGCTCGATCGTCGAGACCGAGCCGACGGACTGCCGTTACCTCTCGCCGGACCTCGAGCTGCCGGCGGTCGCAGCCTCCCGCCCGCCGGCCGCCGCGCCCGAACGCACCCCGCGCCTCGCCGTGGTGCGAACCGAGGTGCCGGGAGCCGGCTGCCTGCGCCGCGCCACCGTGCGGCTCGACGCGACGGACGAGAAGGGCGCCTTGCGCTGGTCGCACGCGCTCCCGGAAGACTCGAGTCGCGGTGGCTGCCCGGGACCTCCCTGAGCGGCGCGCGTTGCCTGCAAGACGGCCGCACGGAAGGGGTTCACGTCCTCCAGGACCTCACGGGTGACTCCGACGCGCAGCTCGACGTCATCGCGCGTGCTCACCAACGACCTTTCTCGACGGGACGGCCTGACGACGTGCGTCTGCTACGATGCGCTCGACGGTGTCGGGGCTCGAAGCGACGGCGCGCGGGAGGTCAGGTGGAACGAGGTGGCGAGATTCCGCGCTTCTGTCTGGCGGTGCTGGTCGGCGTCGGGAGCGGATGCGCGCAGCCCACGTCCTTCTCCACGACGTCGGGAGTCCAGTGCGCGTACTCAACGGGAATCGATGCCGGCGACCACATTCAGTGCTCCCAGGCGCCGGGCACGACCTGCACCGGCCTGGGTGAGTCGTGCTGGCTCCTCCTCGACCAGCACGCGTACGACGCCGGAGTGGACGTCCTGACGATCTCCGTGTGCCCGGGGTGTTGCACCTCCGAAGGCGGCGGCTTCGCCCGCCAGACCGCCTGCCTGCCGGTGCGCTGCGCGACCCACTCGAGTTGCCTTTGGAGCGACCATTCGTGCATCGGTGGTGTCTGCGTTCGAGCGATTCAGTGCGTGGATCCAGCGCTCACGAACGGAGCGCGAATGTGTCCTTCGCCGTAGGTCGGCGCCCGCATGGCAGCGCCGCCGCGCACTCGAGACGGCGGGCAGCTGGTGCACAGGCCAGGGGCGCCGCGCTCGTCGATGATGCAGTGCTCGCCCGCTGGGCAAGCGCCTCGGCTCGGCGAGCCGGTGCACGTGCAGAGGCCCTCCTGAGGCTCTCCCGGACCTCGGACCGTGCGCCTGGTGCCGTCCGACCGGCGAGACATTCAGCGGGGACGCTGGGGCGCAGAGGCGCGCCGGCGTCGGCGCCGAGACAGGCGGGGCAGTCGGCCAGAGCGCACAGGGGTCCCGCTAGGAAACCGGCGCGGCGAACGGCTCCAGGTGGGGCCGCTTCGCCGCGCGGCCGTCGCCGCTCGACTGCCCGCGTGCGTGCCGCAGCACCCACGGCACGAGGTACGCGCGCCCCCACGCGACCTCGCGGCGGACGCGGGCACCGAGCGTCGGAGGCGGCGCGGGCAAGAGCGGCTCGTTCCACGCTTGCGTCACCGGCAGGCCCACCGTCGCCGCGAGCCCGAGGCCGATGCGCTCGTGGCCCAGCGAGTTCGCGTGGAGCCGGTCGTCGTGCCACAGCCGGGGATCGCCCGCGACCTCCGCGGTCGCGAGATCGAGCAGGAGCGCTCCCGTGCGCGCGCAGACCTCGCGCAGCCGCGCGTTGTGCCCGTCGAGGCGTGCGCGCAGCACGCGGGCGAGCGGATTCACCCGATCCATCTGGGGCATGGTGAAGGTGAGCACCACCGCGCCCTGCGCCACCAGGGAGCGGATCATCGCCTCGATGTGCCCCGCCACCTCGTCGAGCTCGAGCCTCGGGCGGAGCAGGTCGTTCACGCCCGCCACCACCGTGGCCACGTCGGGCCGCATCGCCACCGCGGCCTCGAGCTGCCGCTCGCGGATCTGCGCCGAGGTGAGCCCGCGCACCGCGAGGTTGGCGTACGCGATGGGGCCCACCTGGCGGCTGAGGTGCTCGGCGAAGCGGTTGGCCCAGCCGCGATAGCCGCCGCGCCCGTCCGGATCCTCGAGGCCCTCGGTGGTGCTGTCGCCGATGGCGACGTAGCGCTCGAAGCGGGGGCGCGTTGGACTCATGACGCTCCCTGACTGCCACAGTCGCCGCGCCGCCGCCACGCCGGCCGGGGGCGGCGCCGCTCCTCGGCCGCCCGCCGAGCAGGCGTCGCCATGCCGATGTGAGCCAGCTCGAACGCCGGCGGATACTGGCTCTACCGGCCGGCGCTCACTCAGGATGGGGAAGGGTAGACGCACGGTCGGGGTGACGGTCATGACTTCAGGGGCGGCGGTCGCGCCGAGTACTTCCTGGCCGGGCCGAAAGGAGAGAAGTGGAGCGGCTCATGGAAGTTCGGCCGCGCCGGCGGGCATGGAAGAAGGGCTCCGCGCCGCGATGCCTCAACTCGACGCAGTCCTCGCCGAGCGGAGCGCGTCCGATGCGCCCTGACGAACGCCCGAGAAGGAGCGAAGGTGGCGCGAAGGGGAGGTAGTAGCTGCGCTCTCACACCGTCCCGTCTGGACCGGTGACTTCAGTGGCGGTGTCAGCGAGCATCTGCTCCTGGACGTGCCCGTGGAGGGTGGCTCGAGGCACCTCATGGAGCGGTCAGTGCAGCCAGCAACCCCCGCAGCCAAGGTCGTGGTGGTCGACGACAGTCCCATTCTGCTCGAGGCGACGAGCTCGGAGCTCGAAGCTGCCGGGTGGCGCGTCTACGCCGTCGGCCCGGTCACCCGATCGGTGCGCTAGAAGGGCGCTCCATGTCCCCGCCTCGAAGACCACTCCTCGCCGTCCTCCTCGCGCTGGCCGCCTGCGCGCCGCCCTCCGGCGGCGGCGAGCGGGTCGCGCTGGGCGCCATCTTCCCCGTGACCGGGCCGCTCGCCGAGGTCGGCGCCGCGCAGCTCCAGGCCGCGCACCTGGCGGTGGACGAGATCAACGCCAAAGGCGGCGTGCTGGGCCGCCCGCTCGACATTCGCTTCCGCAACGACGGCAGCGACGCCCAGCAGGCGGGGCGCTACGCCGGCGAGCTGGTCGACGAGGGGGCCACGGTCCTGATCGGCGGCGTCGACAGCCCGCTGGCGCTGGCCATCACCCAGGCGACCGACGCTCGGGCGGTGTTCCTTTCCGGCTCCGCCACCGCCACGACGCTCACCGCGCAGAGCGCGCAGGGCTTCACCTTCCGCACCTGCGCCAGCGAGGCCGGCGAGGCGTCGCTGCTCGCCCAGCGGGCGCGCGCGCGCGGGCTCACCCGAATGGCCGTCATTCGCCGCCCGCCGCCCGATCAATCGACGCTGGTCGAGACCTTCGCCAGCGCCTTCACCCGCGGCGGCGGCAGCCTCACCGTCACCGTCGCCTACCAGAAGGGCGCGAGCTCCTACCGGGCGCTGCTGGCCCAGGTGCTCGCCACCCGCCCGGAGGCGATCCTCCTCGACGCCGACCCGGTCGACGGGGCGCAGATCGTCCAGGACTTCGTCCTCACCGACTCCGGCTCGGGCGTGGGCTGGCTCTTCACCCACGCGGTCGAGATTCCTTCGTTCCTGACCGCCGTCGGCGCGCACAACTTCAGCTTCGCCAACGAGGGGGTCGGGCCGGGCACGCCCACCGGCTCGCGCTACGGCCACTTCGCCACCGCCTACGAGGCCCGGTTCGGCAAGGTGCCCGCGGTGGGCGCGTTCTCCGCCAACGTCTACGACGCCGTCTACCTGGCCGCGCTGGCGATGGAGCAGGCGCGCTCGACCGACCCCGAGGCGGTGCGCGCCGCGCTCCGGCCGATCTCGCTCGGCGGCAGCGCCTACGGCGCGGCGGACTTCACGGCGATGGTCGAGGCCATCGCCCAGCACAAAGACGTGAACTACGAGGGCGCCTCGGGCTCCGTCGACCTCGACTCGAGCGGCGACACCTCCGCTCCCTATGACATCTGGGTGGCTGGCGCCTCCGGCTTCACGGTCGTGGAGCGCGCCATTCGCCCCGTCGACTGACGATTCACCACCGAAAGGGAGAAACCTGATGTCCCGTCTTGCTCAGCTCGTCCTGCCCACCCTGGTGCTGCTCGCCCTCTCCTGCGGCACCAAGCCGACCACGCCGCCGCCCGAGGATGCGGGCATCAACGTCGGCTTCATCTACGTCGGCGCCATCGGCGACTACGGCTGGACCAAGGCACACGAGGACGGCCGCCAGTACCTGGAGAACTTCGGCACCAAGGTCCACACCACCTTCGCCGAGTCGGTCGATCCGGCCAAGGCGATGGACACCATCGACGCGATGGTGGACGGCGGCACCAAGCTCGTCATCACCACCAGCTTCGACTTCCTCCAGACGGCGATGGCGGCGCCCGCGCGGCACCCTGGCGTCACCTTCCTCAACTGCTCGGGCTTCAAGAAGGGCGAGCGGTTCGGCACCTACCAGGCGCGCATCGAGGAGACCGAGTACCTCTCGGGCATGGTGGCGGGCCTGCTCACCAAGAACAACAAGATCGGCGTCGTCGGCGCGATGAAGATCTACGAGCAGATGGTGCACATCAACGCCTTCACCCTCGGCGTGCAGGCGGTGAACCCCAACGCCCAGGTCATCGTGCGCTGGGTGGGCTTCTGGTTCGACCCGGACAAGGAGGCCAAGGCCGTCCCCGACCTGGTGAACGGCGCCGGCGTCGACGTGGTGAAGTCCTTCACCGACACCGACATCCCCATCAAGGGGGTGGACGCGCTCAACACCGCGACCAAGACCGTCTACAGCGTGGCCCACGCCAACAAGGACGGCTGCGCGGCCGCTCCTAAGACCTGCCTGGTCAGCTCCTTCTACAACTGGGGTCCGCTCTACGCGAAGCTGGCCGAGGAGGTTCGCACCGGCACCTACCCGGCCCAGGGCCGCATCGACTACGTCTCGCTGGCCGACCTCGAGGTCGCGGGCCTCTCCACCTTCGCCGACGCGGTGCCGCAGGCGGTGCGCGACCAGGTGCTCGCCAAGAAGAAGGCCATCACCGAGCGCACCTTCAACGTCTTCCAGGGGCCGATCGAGTTCAGCGACGCCTCGACCGTGCCGGCGGGCTCGGTGATCACCGATGATCAGCTCATCTGCACCAGCAAGTTCGTCAAGGGCATCACCGAGCTGGCGGGCCCCTCGTGCAGCGTCGACGCCGACTGCAAGCAGGCCATCATCGGGCTCAACAACATGACGTGCACGAACGGCCTGTGCACGATGAAGGACCTGTCGGGCTGCCCGTGACGGCTCGCCGGCCCTGACCCAGCACGGCTGGGTCGGGGCCGGACGCGTCCCACGAGCTCCCCCCGCGCGCCTTCGGCCCCTTCAACGCTCGCCTCGCCCGAATGCGCCCTGTCGTTCCGCCGACCCTCGACGGTTCGTCTCGCGCGGCGTGGACAGACCTCGCGCGCGGGTGCGCCGCAGATGCCGCCCGGGCCGATCGATCCGCCGCTCGGCCCGAAGGACGCTCCGCTCAGAGGTTCTGGTTCAAGGTCAGCATCACGGCTCGGGCGGACCTGGGCAGGTCGTAGCCGCCGAAGCCCGGCTCGGCCCAGGGGAGATCGAGCGCGTTGGTGACCCTCAAGGCCACGCCGGTGCGTCGACCGGCGACGGTCGGTCCCGCCCAGGTGATGGCCGCCGCCGTGTAGACGTAGGGCTTGAGCGAGTACGCCGAGCCGTGGATGAGCGAGTTGGACTGCGAGGCGGGGCGCGAGGTGACGTACGACGTCTCGGCCGTCAGGTGCGGCTTGCCCCACACCGGCAGTTGGTACTCGAGCACCAGGTGCACCTGCAGGGTGGGGAACAGCGGGTTGAGCACGCTGGGCGCGCCGAGCAGCGAAGGCCCGGCGGTCTGGGCCACCGTCCGCGCGACGCCGCCCGAGACGCGGGCCTTGAGCCCCTCGGCCAGGTTGAAGCGGCTCTCCACCTCGCCGCCGAGCACCTGCTCGTCGAGGAGGTTCTGCGCCTCGAGGTAGAGCCCGCGCTGCACGAACTCCACCCGGCCCGCGAGCGAGGTGAGGAAGAGGTTGAGCGACACCTCGCCGCGCCCGCCGGGCAGGCCGTAGAGGCACGCCAGCTCGAAGGTCTGCGCCGTCTGCGCCTGCAGGGCGGGGTTGCCGCGCACGTCGAGCACCGCCGCCGGCTCGCTGTAGAGCTGGGCCGCGCTGGGCGCCTTGAAGCTCGAGCCGTAGAGCGCCTTGAGGCTCAGCGGCCGGTCGGGCGGCGCGTAGACGAGGGCGGCGCGGGCGCTGGGCTTGGCTCCGTAGATGCTGTGCACGTCGAGCCGGCCGCCGGCGGTGAGGCTGATGGCCGGGCTGAAGTTGAGCACGCCCTGGAAGAAGGCGCCCACGTTGAGGAAGCGGCGGCGCTCGCCGGAGCCCTCGCCGGGAATGATGGTGCCCTGGGTGCGCACCACCGCGCCCTCGGCCGAGCGCACGTCCTCGGTGAGCAGCTGGTCGAAGCGCTGCAGCAGGTGGTTCTCGCTGATGACGTCGGCGCCGCCGGTCAGCGCCAGGGCGTCGTTGACCTCGTAGCGCCCGTCGCCGGTGAGCGAGAACGCGTCCACGCCCACGCGGCGCAGCAGCACCACGCCGGGCCGGCCGAGATCGAGGCGCTCGCTCGCGCTCGGCTCGTCGTGCTGCCAGGCCCCGGAGAAGCTCAGGCTGAGCTTGGAGGTCGGGGCCACCTGGTAGGAGAGGCGGTACTTCTGATCGTTCCAGCCGACCTTGGTGTGGTGGGTGAGGGGGGCGAGATCGAAGAACTCGCCGGCCGCCTCCAGCCGCTGCAGCGAGGCGAGGAAGACGAGCTTGCCGCCCGCCACGCCGTCGAGCGACTGCTTGAGCAAGAGCGAGCTCGCCTGCGAGAGGTCGTTCTGCGAGGGGCCGGTCCCCGAGAGGCCCGGGGTGGCGGCCAGCGCGGGGCTCGAGGCCGGCAGCGTGAGCCCGGAGCGATCGCGCTGCAGGCCGGTGGCGGCGAAGAGCAGGTCGAGCTTGTCGGCGGTCGCGCCGATGAGCACGCCGCCTCCGCCACCGGGGTTGGTCCCGTCGAGGGTGCCGCGGGCGATGAGCCTGACGCCGTCGCCGTCGGCGCCGCTCCTGGTGATGATGTTCACCACCCCGAGGAAGGCGTTGGCGCCGTAGAGGGCCGAGGCGGGCCCGCGGATGATCTCCACCCGCTTGATCGCCTCGATGGGGATCAGCTCCTCTCCGAAGAAGTTGCCGGTGGTGGGCCGGAAGTCGACCGGCTCACCGTCGATCATCACCTTGAGCACGTTGCCCGACGCCCGGGCGCCGCCGTTGATGCCGCGCACGCCCACGTTGTGGGTGACCTGGTCGTAGACGTCGTAGAAGCCGGGCACCACGCGCAAGATCTCCGCCAGCGACGAGTAGCCGCGGTTCTTGATGTCGTCGTCGGTGACGACAGTCACCACCGCCGGGGCCTGGCCGGCGCGCTGCTCGACCTTCGAGGACGAGACGATGGGGAGCGCGAGCAGCTCCTGGAGATCCAGCTCCTCGATGGCGTGCGGCGCCTCGGGCGCCTGCTCCTGGGCCCAGGCGCTGGCGGAGAAGCCGGGCGCTCCGAGCGAAGCCGCGGTGAACACGAGGGTGACGAGTCGACGGAGAGACGAGCTCATGTGGGCGCCCGCATAGCGCATTCGTGCGCCGGCGACTCGTGGTACCGCGCGGCGAGCACCTCGGGGGCGCGCGGCGTCGAGGCCGGGGCGGGGGGCCTGCTCATGGCGCCCGCGAGCCCTGCTCATTCGACGCCCCTGAAGCACCGCAGGACGGCTGGGGCGGGCTGCGGCGCCACGGCAGCACGAGCTCTGGGGTACCAGCGCTCACCACGGGAAACTGACCCCGCAGTGACGATCGGCGGGTCGTGCCCCCGAGAGTGGTCGCGAGCTCGCACCGGGACAGCCGGTCGGACCTCGTGGCCGCTTACCCGAGCGTCGGCGGTGCGGCCGACGGCCGTCACAGCGCCACGCACACCGCCTCGGCGGCGCCGTCGCGCTCGCTGAGCGTGTACAGGCGGTCGCCGTCGACCAGGATCCGCCCGCGGAGCGCGCCTCCGACGGTGAGCCGCTGCTCCACCTTCAGGTCGCGGAGGCGAACACGGTGCAGCACCCCATCGAGATCGCCGGCGAACAGCGCGTCGTCGGCACGCGCTGGGTACAGCACCTCGTTGCGAAAGGAGAAGTACGCGCGTCCGTGGTGGACGCCGCGGCCGCGCGGCGAGAACAGGTGCAACACGGCGCCGTCGTCGCCGTCGCGCGTGCCGACCAGCAGGTCCCTGCCGACGCGCTCTGGACGCATCCAGAGAAAGCCGGGACGCGCGGTCCACAGCTCCTTGCCGGTCGCCGCGGCGAGGCCGACGAGCTGGGTCTCTCCGTGCGGATAAACCACGACGTCGTCGAACGCCCAGACCTCGCGAATGTACTCGGGGCTCCCCGATGAGCCGCGCTTCGTGAACGTCCACTCGATCTCGAGATTGGCGTTGGTGCGGACAACGCCTCCCCTGCCGCCGGAGGCGAAGCCGAAGAACAGCGCGTCACCCTCGCCGGCGGGTGGAAACGGCTTGCCCCCGCCCGGGAGGACGAACGTTCGGCGGATGGTTCCGCGCGCGGGATCGATGAAGCACAGGGCGCCGCGTCCGTAGCAGATCAGGTCTTCGCCCTTGCGCGCGACGGGACCGACCATGTACCGCGTCGCGCGCCCCCGGACGCTTAGATCGAGCGACCACCGAAGCGCGCCGGCGTGATCACGGCACACGAGGCGCTGCTTGCCGACGTCGGTGTAGACGATGCGATCGCGATCGACGAGCGGTGCGTCGGGCCCGAGACCGACGTGGCCGGCCGAACGGACGTTCCCCCAGTCGAGCGGATCGAGGCGCTTGCCGACGCGGTGGAACCACCCGGCGTGCAGGTGGGGCGTGTGAGGCGCGCGGAACAACGTGCGGCCCCAGGCCAACCCGCTCCGGCGAACGCGCGTCGAGCGCACTCGATCGCGCCGGAGGTCGACCTCGTACACGACCCCGTCGCCGCCGACGATCAGCCGCCCGCCATCGATCGCGAGCGGACCGTCGAGATCGGCGGCCGAGAACGTGCCTCGCGGAAGGGGTCGACGCCAGACGACGCGCACCCGTCGAGATTACCTGGCATCAAGCATGGGACGAAGAGCCCGCGATTCGAGAGGACGGGCTCGCGCGCTACCCTCTTGGACGCGAGCGGCTGCGTCGCCGCCGCCGAGAAGGGGACGAGCGAGCGTCACAGGGTCGAGCGCCTTCCGCGAACGCGCGCCCGCTGGGAAAGCGGGCGAGGTTCGCGCGGAGTTGTCGCACGCTCCTGCGAATGGTGAGGCGTTCGCGTCGGAGTAGCCACGCACGCCTGCACACGCTCCTTTCCCTGGCTCTCGGCTTCCCAGTCCTCGTCGGCTGTGGCGGAGGCAACGAAGGTCTCGAAGGCAAGTCGGTGAGCGGCTTCACGATGGGCACCGACGATTGGCTCATCACCGGCGACGTGCGGTGGGGCGCGAGCAACTGACGCCGAGCCCCGGCTCGCCAGTGCACAACGTCGCTGGACCCTCAGTTCGCCTGCTCCCGCGGTGTCCGGGTGACGACGGCGCGGGACAAGAACGCCTCGCCAGCCCGCGTCGCCGGGTCAATTCGAATGTTGAGGGGCTCCTGGGTGTGGGGCAGGGACAGCCGCACCCTGGTCGGTGGAACCTCGAGCCGCACTTGCACCGAGCTCTGCTCCGAGAAACTCTGGCTGCCCGCGGAGACGAAGACCTGGAAGACGTCGGGGCTCGAGAGCGCCACGTCGAGCTCGAGGGTACACTCCTCGGAGGCGGCACAGGGCGTCACCGCGGTCGCCGTCACCGATGGATCTGAGCCGCCGTAGGCGAGCCTGATCCCCCCAGGCACCTGACTCATCTTCACACCCTCGCTCGGCTCCAGCTCGCCCAACTCGAGCCTCGCTTCGCCCTCGCCGACGGAGGCCGCGACGACGTCCACCAGGGTCGGCTTCGTTGCCTGACCCGCCGCGCTCGGGTCAGGATAGGTCCGCAGCGCCGGCACTCCGTACGCCAGCATGGTCGGCAGAACGAAGAGCGGTACCAACGCAAAAGCGCGCAGACCAAAGAGGCCGAGGTCGCCGTCGAGAATCGGCGCTCCGGCCATCGAGACCGTCGCCTGTTCAGCGCTGTCCCCCCGAGGCCACGCTGAAGCCACCCAGGCGAGCAGCACGACGAGGAAGACCGAGAAGTAGTTCCACGGGTTGCCTGGAAACACATCCCGAAGCAGCCAGGCATGGTCGGCGTTGCGCAGCGTGCCGAGCACTCCGTGCCACACGCCGTTGGCCGCGAGCGTGAAGTCGACGTTTCGGGGAAGGATGCCTCCGGTGAAGCCGAGGTAGGCGACCAGCCCCGCGAGGTCGAGCAGCAGGTAGAGCCGCAGCGCCCGCTGCTGCATCGCCACCACCGCCATCAGCGGCGTCAAGAAGATGAGCCACTGGGGGTTCCAGAGGACGCTGGCAAACATCACCGCACTCGCGGAGAGGCCGAGGTGCATCGCCCACCGCCCCCGCGCCGCCCCCTCCCTCGGCTCGAGTTGCCAGGCGAAGACACACAGCGACAGCCAGCCAACCAAGAGCAGGTTGAGCCAAACACCGCCGACCTCGGTCAGCTGCATCGGCCGCGTGGCGGCGCCGAAGCCCAGCACGCCTTGCTTGAACGCGGGCGAGCGGAGGAAGGGGAGCGACTCGAGCACCGCTGGGGCGGCGAAGACCAGTCCGAGCGGGAGAATCCGGCTGAGCCGCTTCTCCGCCACCAAGACCATGGGCACGAAGGGGAAGACCGGGAAGTACTTGAAGCTGAAGGCAACTCCCCCCAGAACCGCGAACCACCAGAGGCGGCCCCGGAGGTAGAACAGCGTCGCACAGAGGAAGCAGAAGACGGTGAAGACGTCGTACTGGCCGAAGATGAACTGACTGAAGAGGGCGATGGGCGAGGTGAGCCACAGCGCCACCAGATGCCATACTGGTTAACTGGTTGGCCCCAGCTCCTTCCCGATGGCGAACAGAACCGGCGCGCAACCAAACATCACCGCCGTCGGGAGCAGCTTGAACCAGAAGTTGATGGGGCCCGTGAAGAGCTCCGGCGCCTTCACCACCCCGAGGAGCCAAAGCGGCAGGTCCCAGAGGGCGAAGACCAGCGTCGTCGAGGGCAGGTAGTTGTGAAGGCCCGCAGTCACCTTGCAGGCGTCGTAGAAGTCCGCCACGTGGCCCGAGAGCCAGACGAACCCGGCGCCGCCGGTGTGGCCGATGTCATGGTGCTGGTAGCTGACGAAGAGGAAGACGCACTGCAGAGCGAAGATCACCACGTGCCAAGGCTGGAGCGGAGTCTCAGGCCCCAGCCACCCCCGCACCGTCACCCTCAGGCGTTCCGTCATCGCGCGGCAGGTACCTGACGTGACAAGGGGAGTCCAGAGAGCAGGCGAGCAGCCCTGCACCGCAGGCTCGACGGTCCAAGGCGCTGTACGAAGTGTGTGGCACCTCACCTGGAGAGCTGTCGCACGTTCGTGCGAGTGGCGAGGCGTCCGCGTTGGAGTAGCCACGCACGCATGCACACGCTCCGCACGCTCCTGTCCATGGCTCTCGGATTCCCACTCCTCGTCGGCTGCGGAGGCAACGAAGGACTCGAAGGCAAGTCGGTGAGCGGCTTCACGATGGGCACCGACGATTGGCTCATCACCGGCGACGCCAACTCGTCGTCCGTGAAGCCGGACTTCAACGGCACCGGCGGGAACCCCGACGGTCTCATCAGCGCGAAGGACGAGGCGACGGGCGGCGTCTGGTTCTTCGTCGCCCCGGCCAAGTACCTCGGCGACAACAAGCAAGTGGCCGGCATGAACCTGCGCTTCGACCTCAAGGTCGACGCCACCCCCACCAGACCTTTCGACGACGTCGACGTGAAGCTCGAGGGCGGCGGTGTCACGCTCGTCTACGACACGCCGAACAACCCCGTCGGCGGCACCTGGACGAGCTACGTGGTGCCGCTGAAGGCGAGCGGGTGGAAGGTGAAGTCCCTCACCGGGGCCGCCGCCACCGACGCCGACCTGAACACCGTGCTCGCCAACACCACCGCGCTGTGGATTCGCGGCGAGTTCAACACCGGCCCCGACACCGGGTACCTCGACAACGTGCGGTGGGGCGCGAGCAACTGACGCCGAGCTTGCCTCGTTCATCTACTGGGAGGGAACACATGAAGGTCTCGCATCCTGGAGCTGCAGTGGTCTTGCTGTTGGCGTCCGTCGCCTTCGCAGAGGAGGACTCGCGCACTGCGAGGGACGAGGGCTGCAAGGACTCCTCGTTGATCAACCGCTTCCCCGGCTCGCGAATCGAGGAGTGCTATCACTACGTCTGGTCCGAGCACGTCTTCCAGTCGGGCCCCAAGGAGAAGCCGACGCCGCTGATCGTCGGCGGCGGGTACGAGCAGATCGTCTACGCGATGGACCCGAAGCAGAGCGGTCTCGAGGTGCTGCGGAACTTCGAGAACGCGCTCAAGAAGGCGGGCTTCACCATCGACCACACCAGCGGCTCAGAGGCGTCGCGGGCCCTCACCGCCCACAAGGAGGAAGGCTCGGGGAAGCTGTACGTCGGCTTCCAGACGCGTGAGATCAATGGGCGCGTCTGGGTTCCGCTGACGATCCTGAAGGAGTCTCCGATGCCGATGCGTCTGTCCAAGACTGGCGGCCCCCCGCCGGGGAAGGAGGACTTGGAGCGCTGCCCGGAGCCGAAGTCTCTGCCTCGGATGGCCGGCGCCCTGATTCGGAGCTGCAAGCACAGCGCGTTCGACGAGGCGGAGGTCATCGTGAGCGCCGATGGTGGCAAGGCCAAGCTGGAGGGCGAAGTCTTCAAGATCGTCTACCGGAATGACCCGACCACCTCTCCGTGCGAGCTCGCGCGAACCTACGAGGCCTGGCTCAAGCAGCAAGGGTTCCAGGTCGTCGCGCAGTCGGGCAAGCCCAACGACTTCGCGCACGCGGAGCGCGGCTACGAGCTGACGGGGCACAAGGAGAAGGGCCAGCGGGTCAACGTCTCGCTCGAGACCGACTTCGACGTGGGGTATCTCCAGCTGAAGGCCCTCGTCGTCGAGGGCAAGGCGATGGAGCAGCAGCTCGAGGTCAGCGCCGCCTCGTTGCTCGCGGACCTCAGGCAAAACGGCCGCGTCGCGGTGTACGGCATCAACTTCGACACCAACAAGGCGACGATCACCTCCGACTCGGAGAAGGTGCTGACCGAGGTGCAGAAGCTCCTCGCGGAGAACAAGGACCTGAAGCTCAAGATCGAGGGCCACACCGACAACGTGGGCAAGCCCGCGATGAACCTCGCCCTCTCCAAGCAGCGCGCCGCGGCGGTGAAGAGTTGGCTGGCGAAGAAGAACATCCAGGGGAGCCGCCTGGCCACCGACGGCCTCGGAGACACCAAGCCGGTGGCCGACAACCAGGACGAACAGGGCCGGGCGAAGAATCGGCGCGTCGAGCTGGTGCGCCAGGACTGAAGGCCATCGCCCTCACCGACACCGACCTCACCAACGTGTGGTTCCTGCGCTTCGGCGGCTGACCGGGAGCGCCTCGCGTACATTCTCTCCAACGGAACGAAGGAGGGCCTCGTCGACCGGCCTGAGGCGTGGCCCGGGCTCTCGTGCAGCCAGCTGCTTCGCGACGACGACGCGGCCACGTTCCACTTCTCCCACTGGGCCCGGCGCTCGGAGAAGGGAGAGCTCCGCCCCGGCGGCGATGCGCTCTGGGACGCGCAGTGGGCAGAGGAGGTGTCGCTCCGCCTGACGCCCCTGCCCTCGTGGATGGAACTCACCGCGGCCCAGCAGCGCGCGCGGGTGGACACGCTGCTCCAGGACATCGCCGAGGCTCCGCGCGAAACGTCGTCCCTTCCCGTCGGCGCCGAAGGAGTCCTGCGCCAGCACCCGCACACGCGACCGGAGCGGACCGCCAAGGCTCCCCGGCCCCCGTGCCATGTCGCCTCGCGCGAGCTCCGTCGCGAGCATCGGGCTGCGTGCATGCTGTGGAACGCCGCCTACGAGATGGCCTCGCACGCCTTCCGACAGGGCAGCTTGGAAGCAGAATTCCCGCCGTGGGCTTTTCGACCGTCGACTCCTCCGCCACGAGCAGGGCCGTACGAAGTGTGTGGCACCTGATCTGGGATCTGGGGCGCATGGGCAGCTGAACCGCGGCCACGCGTTCGCGCACGGCTCGCGCGTTGCGCGCTTCGACGGACGTCCTGGACGCGGCGTCGTGCTCGCCGCCGCTCGTACGCATTCGCGACCGGGCGCCGGCTTGGCCCGGGGGCCTACCTCTTTCCCCGTTCAGTCCGGCACTCCCGTCGTCACCCCCGGAAGGTCCAATGAAGCGCGCACCCCCACCGTTCCCGTTCACCCGCCGAGAGCTGCTCTTCGCCGGGGCCTCCGCGACGCTGGTCACTTGCCAAGGCGGTTCTTGGCCGCCGCCCGGCGGAGGCGGTCCTGACCTCGGCTCGCCCGACGCTGGCCCGCCCCCCACCGTCGACGCCCAGCGCTACGACCACGCCACCCGCGTCGCCTTCGCGCCCGCCGCCATCACCGAGGATCTCGGCGCCTTCCCTCAGGCCGTCTCCTCCGGCGCGATGGACCAGGGGGCGGTGACGCTCCTCGCCCACGCCTCCTCGCTCGCCAACGTGAGCTTGAAGGTCTGGCGCGACGTGGGCTCCGCCACCGAGGTGGCGCTGGTGCACGAGAAGACGCTCGCCGTGCCTGACCACGGCAACGTGAAGGTGCGCGTCGACTCCCTCGCCCCGGCGACCTGGTACCGCTACGCCTTCCTCACACCCGATGGCCAGCGCCGCTCGGCCATCGGGGCGGTTCGCACCGCCTACCCCGATGACTGGTTGGAGCCGGTCAGCCTCGGCGCCTCCAGCTGCGCCAACCTGGACCACGCGCCCTTCCGCGCGCTGTCGCTGCAGGCCCAGCAGCCGATGGATTTCTTCCTCCACCTGGGCGACGCCTCGTACAACGACGGAGCCCTTGACCTCGAGGGCTACCGCGCCAAGTGGCGCGCCGCGCTCGCCGACGAGGGGTACCGCGCGCTCCTCTCGGCCTGCGGCGCCTACCTCGTCTGGGACGACCACGAGTTCTGGAACAACTTCGACATCGAGGCGGTCGGCACCAGCGACGCCCGCTTCCTCGCCGCGAAGCAGGCCTACCTGGAGGCCCTGCCCGTCGAGCTCAGCCCCGAGGGGAACCTGTGGAGGAGCGTCCGCTGGGGGAAGTCGCTCGAGCTCTTCCTCCTCGACTCCCGCACCGAGCGCAGGCCCAGCACTCGGCTCGGGCCGGACGCGCAGTACCTGTCCCGCGCGCAGATGGATTGGCTCAAGGGGGCGCTGTCCGCGAGCCCCTGCCACTTCAAGGTCATCGCCAACTCGGTGCCCATCTCCACCATGACCCCGGTGTGGCCGACCCCCTCCGACCGCTGGCAGGGCTACCCGGCGGCCCGCGCCGAGCTGCTCAGCCACCTCACCGACACCGGCCTCACCAACGTGTGGTTCCTCACCGGCGACCTCCACGTGGGGCTGGTGATGCGGCTCGATGGGGACGGGCCCACCAGCCGGTACCTTGAGATCGCCGGCGGGCCAGCCGCCAACGGCAATGCGCTGTCGCTCCTGCTCGGGGTGGGGCAGGAGCAGGCCCGCGACCTCGCCTTTCCGGCGAACCAGGTCCTCTTCGCCACCGGCGGCTACAACGCCACCACGCTCACCTTCGACCCTCGAGCCGACACGGTCCGAGTGGTGTTCCTCGACAGCGGCAACGGCGCGACGAGGTACGACACGCGGCTGCGCTTCGGCGGCTGACCGGCAGCGCCTGGCTTCGCCTTCCGCGAGCACCAGGCGGACGAGTGCCGTGCGCGGGGGAGCGTGTGCGTTCCGTCGAAGGACGAGGCCGTCCCTGTCGCGGCCAGACGCGACGCGAGCGCGACCAGCCGCGATCGTGGAGTTGTAGTGGACATGGAGGTCCAGTGATATCACGTCGTTCCCATCGCGCGAGGGAAGCGCTGCCATGGCTTTTCACCCCGGCGTCGAGCGGCGGGTCACGACAGGGCGGCCCCGGAATCCAGCCATGGGGGCTGGGCCGGCAGGACGCATTTCCAACCGGGCCCGCGGCGCATCGCGGGCACCAGAGGTCCTCACATGAATGCAACGTTCACCGCGCCTCCGAACTGGCGCACCCTCCTCCTCGCTCCAGTGGTGGTCTTCGGTCTGATGGGCATGAGCCCACTCGGGGCCGGCTCGACCTCGGCGATCGCGGCGGCTCCCGACGCCTGCGGCAAGGACTTCATCCAGGCGTGTAGCGAGCTTGAAGGCGACGTCTCGCGGACCTGCCAGGCGTCGCCGTACATCAACGACCGGGACTTCGAGCGCTCCGTGGACGACTTCGTGAAGCTCGCCACGCACCTCGGGGAGCTGCAGCCGAAGGTGCGCGACTTCGACGCCGCCTGGTCGAAGTGCTTCGGCAAGGTGCGCGAGAGCGACTGCGCGGCGAACGCCACCTGGGCGACGAGCTGCGAGAAGATGCAGGGGAAGGTGGCGAAGAAGTGGGCCGAGATCGTCGAGAGCGTGCGCGCCAATCGACTCCCGTACCAGCTCAAGAAGGTCAAGACGAACGACTCCCAGTCGGCCGACGCAAGGGCGGCCGCCGAGGCGCTCGTCACCAAAGTGCGCGGGTGGAACACCGCCATGCCGGAGCCGGCGCGCCAGGACCTCTCGTTCCTCGACGGCGTGCAGGGAGAGATCGCCGCGGCGAAGGCCCAGCAGGAGAAGCAGGACGCTGCCGCGCGCGCCGGGGCCGAGGCCGCGGCGAAGAAGGCGCGGCTGCCCGTGGCGGGGATGCACGACGGGAAGCTCGAAGGCGAGATGAAGGCCGCCATCGGCCGCGAGTGGAAGTCCGACCAGATCCTCAAGGTGGTGATTACCGACAAGAAGTGGGCCACGAACGTCAACCTCAAGGGTCGCCTGCTCAACCGGAAGATCTCCAGCGTGGTGGCGGTCAAGCGGGGCGACGCCTGTAGCTTCTTCGACGTCTCCTTCATTCAGGAGTCGTCGGACGGTCGTACGCTCGGCCCCACTGCCTACAATGCGGTGGGCGAGAAGACCGACATCGCCTGCGGGAACATCAAGTAGTCGCCTCGGCGGGCCGGAGGCACCACCCCCGGTGCCTCCGCTCGCCACTCCCGCCACCCTGGTGGGAATCAACGGTCGCCGCGTCCGCGACGGACCAGCTCCACAGAACACAGAACGGGCGCCACCCACACATTGGCGGCGCGCTGTTGCCTGACGCTCGCCTCGCTCATCGACGTGGAGCCGCCCGAACCATTCGGTGCCCTCGATTCGGGGCTGCTCGGCTGCCTGTCGCCCGCAGCGCAGTGTCCCAGTGCGCAGACGCTGGAGCGCTTCCCGACGATGGCCGAAGTGCGCGCTGCCCTGGCGCAGGTCCGGCCTGGCCTTCTCTTTCGCCTGCGCGGAAGACCGTCGCCGGCCACCGCTCTGGCCGAGCGGTTGCGCGAGGAATACTCCCAGCACATGTGGGGGGACCTCGTCACCGCCGTAGGCGAGACCAGCAAGCGCGGCCACTACCTCGGCCTGGGGATGTCGACGTAAGGCGAGACTGGATCGGCTGGTGACCACCGACGCGCTCCTGGTCGAGCGCGCACGGCGCCGACGTCGACGGCCAAGGAGCGAGGCCCAATCGAGGCGAGGCCGGCGGCGAGGAGGCGCGAGCGGCGGCGTCCCGGTCTCCAGGGGCAGCGAGAGCGCCGGAGGGCGAGGGCCGCTTGAGGCGGTAGGCGTAGAGGCCGCCGTCGAGGCGACAGAGACGCTCCTCGTCGAGCGGGCCCCGCGCCGCGAAGCGGCAGACCCGCTTCAGACTCTCCCGTTCCGCGAAGTCTCCACGACCGCGTTGCCACACCAGCTCACGCGCTCTCCGCCTACTGCAGCGTCGCGCGGAGCGTGAACGGGCCCGCGAAGGACGCGTCCGAGAAGGTGTCCAGCCACAGGTAGTAGGTGCCGGCGGACAGGAGCGTCGAGGGCGTGGTGACGGAGCTGCCCGGTGAGGCGGCGCCGGCGCAGGTGAGCTCGGTGGCCGCGGTGCAGGTGCTGGAAGGTCCGCGGAGGTGGACCACCGCCTTGTACTGCGACGTCGCCGGCGTGACCGTCACGGAGAAGTACTTCGGCGCGGTGGTGGTGAAGGAGTAGACGACGTCTCCGCCTTCGCCAAGGCAGGTCGAGGTCACGTCGCTGGCGGTGGCTGGGGTGCGGCCGCTGGCGGTCGCGACGCCTTGGTCGAAGACGAGTGGGGTCGGGCTCGAGCAGTTCTCGCCACCGTTCCCTTGGCTGCCAGAGGGCGTGAGTGTCGCCGAGACGGAGAAGGCGCCGGCGTAGGTCGAGTAGCTCTCGACCCAGAGGGTGTAGGTGCCGGGCGGCAGGTTGGTCTTCGTGAAGGTGGCCGTGCCTCCGCTGGCAGAGGCGAGGGCGCACGTTCCGCTGACGACCGCGCCGGTGCACGGCGAGGTCACGTAGATGTTCGGCCACGTGGAGCCGAACCCGCTCACCGACACGGTGAGGTTCTGGGTGCCGCTGGTGCTGAACGAGTAGGCGAGATCCTTCCCGCCCATGCCGCACGCCGTGGGCGGAGCATCGTGCGTGTGCCCGACCGTCGAATCGCCGAACGAGGCGCTGCCGGCGCTGAAGGTCATCGGCTTGATCGTCGAGCACGACTCTCCGGTGCCCGGCGTCGTCGAGGTGGTGGTGAGTGTGTAGCTCCCCGTGCTGCCGTCGGCGCTGTTGACCACCAGGTAATAGGTGCCGGGCGCGTAGATGGTGTCGGGGACCTTCGCGCTCGTGCCTGCGGAGGGTGCCTTCTGGCAGGCGCGCTCGACGGGGCTGGTCGCGCAGGGCCCGGAGACCCCTCCGTAGATCGCGGCGGCCGGACGGAACGAGCCGGTGGTCGGCGTGACCGTGATGGAGATCTGCGCCGACGTGGAGAGCGTGAACGTGTAGTAGCGATCCGGCCCCACCGCGCACTGGCCCGCGAGGTAGTCGGTCGAGGCGCCCACCAGCGTCCCCGAAACGACGGCCGAGCTTCCCGGAACCAGCGCCTGGGCCGTGGTGCACGTGTCGCCGGCCGGCGAGCCCCCGGCGCCTCCGCCGGTCGATCCGCCCGTTCCGCCGCCCATGGAGCCGCCGGCGCCTCCGCCAACCGCACCGCCGGTACCGCCGCCGATCGAGCCGCCGCTTCCACCGCCGATCGCGCCGCCGCTGCCGCCACCGGTTGCGCCGCCACTGCCGCCACCGGTTGCGCCGCCACTGCCTCCGCCGGTGGCACCACCGCCGCCGCTCTCGTCGCCTGTGCCGCCGCCGGTCGACCCTCCACCGCCGTCCTGGCCGGTGCTCGGCGTCGATCCACACGAAGTGCCCGCTGCGAGGACGGCGAAGATCGACAGGACGACGATTCGACGGAGCATGTCGCGGGGCTTACCCCCGATGGCCTCGCCGAGTGCAAGATGATGCCGCGCGCCGCGCCCTCGTCGCCGGGGTCGTACGCGTGCGAGAGAGCCGGCGACTCCTCGAAGGTGAGCACAACCCTTTCCGTCCGCCTGCTCGCTCCTCGCATTTCGCGGGCTCTCTTCCCGACACGAGGTGGCCGAGGCGGAGGCCATGCCGCTGGAGATGGTGTCGAAGAGGAAATGGACCGCCACGCGCTTCGTACGGGCGGTGGCCATGCGCTCCCTCCGACTTCTCCTCGTTTCCCTGCTCCTCGCGGGATGCGTGACGCCCATCGGTGGAGGCATGCGCCAGGTCGCCGGGCCGCTGTCACTGTCCGCTCCGCCGAACGCCGCGCGCGTCGTCTTCGTCCGCCCGTGGAGCTTCGTGGGCCCGGGCTTCTCGCCCTTCATCGTCGATGGCCGAAGGAAGATCGTGCTCGGTCAGAGCTTCAACGAGTCAGCCTTCGCGGTGGACCTCGCGCCCGGCAGCTACGAGCTCTGCGCCGCGCCCATCGTGAAGACGAAGGGGAGCGATTTCTACCCAGTGCCGTCGGAGGCCACGGCGCGGGCGACCCTGGTCAATCCCGTGACTCGCCTCGACGCGGTAGAGGGCAGCACCTACCTGATTCGAGTTGCCTTCAGCCTGGGGCTGCGAACGTCGATGGAGCTCGAGCCCGTGCGCCCTGGGACGCGGCGCGAGCACGAGGTGCAGGCCGAGCTGGTCCAAGCTCGCCCAATGGAGTTGGAGCCTCGAGACGCCACGTATCGCGCAGCCGAGAGCGCGGGCCAGGTGTCCGAGTGGTTCGAGCTGTGCCGTAACGCGTCCGACGAAGCGACGCGCCTGCGCCTCGACGCAGAGGACGGACGATAGCTCGCCCGGCGCGCTCCGCCCCGGTGGAAGGGCTCAATGACCGCCTCGCGCTCGGCCTTGGAAATGCCCGGCCCGTCGGTGCACGCCCTTGACCAGCGCCGATGCCCTCGCCGCCGTCATGCCCGAGTCAGAAAAGGAAGCAGAGCCCCAGTCGCGTGAACTGGTGGGCGGCGATTCCCTCCGGACGTGGCGAGACATACGGGGGAGCGTTCAGAAGCTCGGGTGTACGCATCATGTAAGAGAAACTCAGGAGAAAAGACCAAAAACGAAACGTCGCTGACAATTCATTGTCAAACACAACTGGAGCCTGCTCCACTCCGGGACCGCCTGCCGTGCCTTCAATGAAGATATTGTATTGCACGAATCTCACGCGCGACGACCATGAGAAATAGAACTCCCATGTGAATTCGCTGTGAGTTGCCGACGATGCACCATGAATCGTGCCTCCAGTTCTGTAATTGGTCGTCTTGAACAGTCCGAGGCGTGCGAAGTTCTGTCCGCTATCCATTCTGCCCAGTCGAAGTTGAGCTCCCGCGGACATGTTTCGGAAGGCATTCCCTAGGTGCACATCCAGCAGACCGCTGAGTTGGACATCGAATGGCGCGTTTTCGCCGCCGGTCATTGCCAGAAGATTGGACAGGCTAAGCAATGCGCGCTCTCCGCCGATCGAGAGGTTTGCTATTGGAATGTTGTGTTCAGCCCCAATCTGGTTGTCCCATCCAATGGGATCCGGTGGAACGTTGAGCGAATTCGTTATCTTTCGAAGTCCTCGGTGGACCGTGGTCTGCGCTTCTGCTCCCCAAGCAGCCGGACCGACAACGCCCAGATCTATCTCGAATCTGAGACTGAAACTCGAAGCATTGAAGTCACCGGGGCAGGCAAAGCGCTCCTGGTAGCCTGCATACAGCCAGCCAGCGAATGGTCGGTCGCCAACGTTCTTTGATGGATCGTTGATGACGAGCGGCGTGTAGATGCTCTGATTGACGATCAGCCCCCTCGAGACAAAGGGAATGATGTCGTTTCCGTTCGCCGTGCATCCCAGCCACCCCGCGAGAGCCGGATATTCCGATGCCGGGAGATCGACCGTGAGTCTTAGGCCCTGCGTGTAGTTGCGGTCTGTGCTCGGAAGCAGGCCCAAACTCAGCATCCCAGAGTCGTTGTCTTCCTCGATCATTGCGTGCCCACGGAGCATTGGCACCAGTTTGGTTGGCTGGGGATCTCCTGGACCCTGCAGCGGGGGACTTGATTCTTCAGCGGCGACTGACGAGGCCAAGATCACTGCCCCGCCAAGCATCGCTTTTGCGCACAACAGCAGCACGGTTGTCGCTGCTCGCGGCGAGGTCGAACCAACCCAACCCATGTATGAGTTCCTCCCGATTGGAAGGCGAAAGCCTTCTCCGTCTCCCCCAACCGTTTATCATCTGTGGGATGGGTTCAAGCGAAATCCTGTGGTGTTTGCGCGTGCGCGTCTCTGGGCGCGCCGTTGGTCGCCTTCATCAGCGCCGAGCATTCGCACCGCTCGAGGTCCAAGTGCGCTGAAGGCGTATCGGTGGGGGCTGCGCCCTCTCCGGGCGGGGGCGCGATGGTGGTGTCGGCGGAGTGGTAGCCGGCGTCACACCGCCACTCCATTCGGCTCGTGGGGCGTTCGCCGTCGGCTACGAGGACCGTGTCGATGGGCGCGCTCTGGAGATTGCCGACGAAGCGCTTCGGAGCTCAGCCAGCTCGGTGTTTGCGATGATCACCCGCGCGCGGGAGAGTCCGTCCATGCGCGCACACCTCGCCGTCGTCTTGATGCTGGTGGGTGCCTCGGGCTGCAAGGACGAGTGCTCCGCCGAGACCTTCCCGCCCCGCTGCGAGGGCAACGTGCTGGTCACCTGCCCTGTCCCGGGAGTGGATCAGATGGTGCCGGTGCGCATCTCACGGAAGGACTGCGCCGCGTCGACCTGCGTCTCGGTGGACGCGGGCGCGGTGTGCGCTCTCGACCCGACCCCCTCACCACTCTGTGCGAGCGACGCGTGGTCGGCCTGTGAGGCCGCCCAGTCCCGCGTGAGCTGCTCCCTCGGGTTCGTCACCAGGCGCGACCCCTGCCGCCTCTGCAGCACCACCGACGCCGGTGTCGACTGCGCGGGCGGGCCGTCCACCCGCTGTGCCTCGAGCGCCGACTGCGCCACGGGCTTGTCGTGCCGCGACGCCGGCACCGCGGCGTGGTGCATCAAGGAGTAGGGCTCTCGCGCGGCGTCGGCACCCTGAAGGCGAGCGCCTGCGCCGAGCGAGGAGAGCAGCGGCGGAACCGCGTGACACGGAGGCCACGGGTCACTGAGTTCCCTATGACCTCGGTGCCGTGAATGGAGTTTTCGGTATGCACAGCGCCCGGGCGGACCTCACAGAGGCCAGGCCATCACGACCGAGCGAACATCGACGTCGGCCGAGGAGTCGCCCACTTCGCACGACTCGTAGCCCGGCGCCGTCACGGCCTGCACGTAGAGCGTCACGGTCTGGCCTTGCTGCACCACGAAGGTCCCTTCGGAGAACGCGGTCGACCAGACGCCGGGGTTCGCCGCCACGCCGATTTGCCCGATGGCCGGCATGATGGGCTGCCCAGGTTCGCCGAAGCTCCCGACCGGGCCGTTGTAGCCGAGGTTGAAGTAGCAGTAGCCGACGCCCGCATCGCTCCGGGTCACCGACTCGCGCATCGTGATGCGGAAGTTCTTCTGCTGCTCCGGGGACGCGGTGAGCGTGATTGTGTCGCCGGTGTTGGCCCAGGTCGGCCCGGTGACGAAGCGCGTGCTCTGCATGCCGACGCCGTAGACGGGGCCTCGCGGGGTCGCGAAGGGAAGGAGCGGCGCCGAGGCACCGACGAAGAAGCGCAACCCGCCCGCGATGGTCATCGCCGCCGCGCCCGGCTTCACGTCGATGCCGTCGAAGGCCTTCGCCAAATAGCCGCCTTCGCTGCCATCGAAGATCACGTGCGCGGTGTCGTCGGAGGCGACCGTGACGCCGTTGCTCAGCGTGATGTGATCCACATAGATGGCCCGGGGACAGCCGGGCGCGGGCCCGAGCGTGGAGACCAGCGTCAGCTCGCCGATGAGCCGCGGGGTGGGAAACGGAAACACCAGGTCGGTGAACGTGGCGCTCGTGACGTCGATGCCGCCGATGCGCACCCGGTCGACGAAGACCTCGAGGTGCGGCGGAACGGAGAATGTGCCGCAGTCCGCGCGGGCGCTGACGGTGACGCTGGTGGTGATGGCGCCGGAGACGCCGCCGTCGACCGACCAGGGGAGCCCCGAGGGCCCCATCGCTCCGGTCGGTCCCGTAGGGCCGGTCGCCCCCGCCGGACCGGTCGGCCCGACGAGGCCAGTCGCGCCCTCAGGTCCGGTGGCGCCGGGCGGCCCGGCCGGACCCGTCGCTCCCGCAGGTCCCGTCGCGCCGGAGACGCCGGCCGGTCCGGTGGCTCCCGCGGGCCCGCTCGCTCCGACGCTGCCCGAGGGCCCCGGCGGACCCATGGGACCGGTCGGGCCCTGTGGACCTTCTTTCCCGGTGCAGCTCGCGAGTACCACGGCGATGGCGACGGTCACGACTCGACGCATGACGGCTCCCCTCGATGGACGGCGGCGCGAGCGTATCCCGTTTCCGCCGCTACGCCCCGCGGCCAATCTCGCCCGGCGGACAGCCAGCTCAACCCAGGGAGTCCCGGAACCGGGGCGGAAGCGGGCCTGGCCGGAGAGCGACTGCGTTCGGCTGGCTGAGCACGCGCTGCGCTCGCTCCTTCAGCGCGGCACACAGCGGAGCGCGCCAGCGACCCGGGCGATTGGACACTGGTACAGGCAGCCATCGCGCAGAGAGTCCGGGGTCTTGAACCAGACGACCAGCGCGTGGTCTTCGGAGACGCGCGCGAACTTCGCGAACGAGAAGTGCCGCTCGTCGAAGGTGGTCACCTCGCGAGTGCCCGCGTCATCGGTCCAGAGGAGCGCGAGGCCGTAGCGGCCGCAGTTGGGGTGCTGAAGGGCTGCCAACGCGTTGCTCATGACGAGGGAGTGGAGGGCGCTGGGGCTCCGCAGGTACGAAGCGCTCGGGAGGCGGTCCGATGACGCCGCAGCCGCGCCGTCACATTGCCGCAGTCGAGCGCACCGAGTAACTTCGACCCGTGCGTTTCTTCGGGGAATTGCTTCGACCAGGGAACGAAGGACTCTTCGCCCCGGTCGTCCATCGCAGTCGGGCCGGCGAGGGAAGCGCACGGGAGAGTCGGTCGATGCACTCGTCTCGGTGGTTCGTGGTGGCAGTGGTGGTGTTCCTCTCGCTGGGAAACGCGTCCGCGGCGGAGCTCGTCGCGGAGCGAGAGGCCCCGCGGTTCCGCGGCGGGGCCATGCTGGTGGGCTCGTTCGCTTTGGCGCCGTGGCTGCCGTTCGCCGGGGTCGGCGTCGCGGCCGAGGCTGGCCTGGTGCTGCGCGACCGGTGGTCGCTGGTCGCGCGCGGCTCGCTGTGCACTGACCCGCACTCGGCGGTGACCACGCTGGGCGCGGGCGTCGACTACGCGCTGGGCGACAGCTTCTCGGCGGGCGCCGGCGTGGAGTGGGGCCTCGCGCTGTGGCTCCCGTCGAGCGAGCGGTTGGCCTCCTCGGCCCTGTTCCCCCTGCGCTTCGCGTTCTTCCCGGGCGGGCGCGCGGAGGGCACCGTCTCCCGGGAGGGTTGGACGTTCCTGCTTCAGGCAGGCCCAGGCCTCACCGCCTGGGCCCCGCGCCTGTCCGGCCCGGCGGACGAACCCATGAGCCAGCATCCGCTCACCTGGTCGGTGAGCCTCGGCGCCGGCTACGCGTGGCGATGAGCCCCGAGGAGAGGAAGTCCAACTCGGCTCCCTGAAGGCGAGCGCCTGCGCCGCGCTCACCTCGGTTGGGCCGTGAGCGCCCCAGGCTGGTATCCTCGACGCGGGCGACCCGGACGCTGGCTCCATCGTCGCCACGGACGCGGGGCGCGATGCCGGCGCGCTGGTGCTCACCGACGGTGGAGTCTGGTGCAGCCCGTTCGGGACCACCCCGACCTGGCATCGCATCGTGAGGACGTTCGGGGGCGTGCCGACGAGCGTGCAGGCGTATCCGCTCTCCAGGGGCCGCTGGCTCCTGGGCTTCTCCGCGGGCGGCCCCGTGGACCCCTTGAATCCATCCGGCGGCCGCGCGCTCGTGCCCGTCGTGGTCGACTCGCAGCTCAACGAGCTCCCCTCCGTGGGAGAGGGGCCGGGCTACCCCATCGGCGGTGGCTTTGGGACGACGTCCCTCCGCGTCTTCGATGCCCACGGAGGGCCCGGGTACCTCACCCTCTCGGGGCAGACGCTTCGGGATGCCGGCGTACGCTCCACGCTCGCGTTCGTGTACCTCGACCAGAATGGCGTGCCCGTTGCCGATCCGTTGACGGTGCGTTCGATCGGCGCGGCCAACGCGGTCGTCGCCCAGACGGAGGATCCGCGCATCCGTCTCCCGATTCCCAACAATGTCTGGCGGGACCTGTGGGGCTTCGTCGCGGAGTTCGGCACCGGGTGGCAGCTCACGACCACGGTCCAGGTGGGATCGCCGTCCGGCGCGTTCCTGCCGCCGTTCACCGCCACCTGGACGACCGACGCGTCCGGCGCGGGCACACCTCAGGTCATCGCGCAGGGGCCGATCACGAACGCCTTCCCCACCGACGGGGGCATGGTGGCGCTCCTCGGCTCGACCTCGTGGGACATCTGCGATCTCCAGGCCGCGTCCCGCACCGAGTTCCTCGCCGATGGGGGCATCGCGAGGCAGCTCTCGCTGGGCCAGGTCGCCCTGGAGACGTGCAGCTTGAGCGAAGTCCACTCCGGCGACGTGCACGCGTTCTGCGAGGCCTACGCACCATCTGGGAGCATGTTCGCGCAGTTCGATGCCGACGGCGGCGTCGTGCGGACGTGGCCATGGCCGAGGAAGTACGCGGTGCTGAAGAACGCCCTCGTGATCTGGCCCTCCGCTTCAGCCTCGGTCGCGACCTGGGCGAACGTGTCGACAGGCGCGACGTCGACGACCCCCGTCCCGTTGCTGTGCGCCGACTCGTACGCGCCGGCGCTGGTCTCCGATACGCCCGACACGATGCTGGTGGTCGTCTCGGGCGCGAGCGCGAACAACTCCTTGCTCTGCGACTCGATCTACGTCGCCCGCATCTGCAAGCCCTGACCTTCGCCGCCGAACGGAGCCCCGCCCGGGCACGCTCGACGAACCCTGCGCGACCGGAAGACCGAGGGAGCGCTGCTCTCCCCAGCTGCTCGGCAATGCCGCTAGGGGTTGTAGGCGGTCTCCGAGTCGGCGAACTGGTCCACCGGCGTCCAGGTGCACGAGCAGCCCTGCGAACAGGTCAGGTCACCGACCACCCACACCTTGCCCGCGCTGGCGTTGGTGGTCGGCACCGAGCGAGTCGTGTAGCTGCCGTCGGTGAGGAACAGCGCCACCTTCGCGTTGGACTGCTCGAGCCCCGGCTCGCCCGCATACAGGTGCACCGAGAAGCGATAGACGCCGGCGCTGCACTTCGTCAGCGTCGTGATTTCGGGGCCAAAGCCGCTGGTGTCATCGGTGTCGAGGTAGGCGCCCGGCGAATCCGCGAGGCTGCCGCGGCCCGAGTAGGAGATGTGGAAGCGGCCCGAGCAGCTCGTCGAGCCCTCGGGGCACGGGCCGGTGAAGTGCGAGTCGAGGTCGCGGGGGTCCTTGTTCCAGGTGAGAATGGCTTGGAACTTCGGCGTCTCGACGGTGAGCGGGTTGCTGAGCGAGGGGCAGCCGCCGCCGGAGCAGGTCTTCACGTCGCTGGCGGTGCTCTCCACCACCGGGCCGACGACTCCGCCCGAGGTGACGCCGACAATCTCCACCTGCGACGCGCGGCGCACGTTGAGGCAAGCGCAGCCGTCGGAGCCGGTCGTGGCGTAGGTGACGCCGTTGTAGTCCACACCCCGCGCCTCGAGCGAGACGCCGACCGCCGGGCTGCCGGCGCCGTTCTTGGCGCAGGCCTTGAGGCAAGCGGTTTCGTAGACCCGGTCGGCATTCCACCACGACAGGTGCGGCAGGCTCGCGGTGCAGGTGCCCGAGGCGCAGCTCGACAGCGAACCCTGCTCCTTCCAGCGGGCGCTCGCCTCGTCGAAGTACCACAACGGCATCGAGTCGCCCGCGTTGGCCGAGACGGCGAGCTCGGCGGTCGCGCTCTGGCCGCTCTTGAGCTGCACCGGCGCGCCCGAGGCGTCTTCGACGACGATGGCGATGGCGCCGAAGCTCTCGAGCTGCTTCCCGTCGCTGGTGACGAAGCCGCCGGGGAAAGCGCCGCGCTCGTCGCGGTCGGAGGGGTCCAAGTGGGCGATGCGCGCGGTCACCTGCCCGGCCGCCGCGAGCGAGTTGGCGGGGAAGGTGACGCGGGTGCTGCCGGTGCCCACGCTGCCTCCGGCCGACGAGTCGAACTGCGCCGAGCTGTCCCACGCCAGGAGGGTCACCTGCACGAAGGTGCTGCTCTGCGGCGGCGCGGTGAGCGTCTTCACCGTCGGGGCGTAGCCCGTCACCTTCGCCTGGAGCTTCACCTCGACTTCGGCGGGGACCGTGAGCGAGAAGAAGCCGCTCTCGTTGGTGTCGACGGTCGTCTTACCGACGGTCACCGTGCCCGCGGCCGAGGGCGTATGTCCCTGCGCGTCGACGAGGCGGCCGTACACCTGAGTCGTCTTGGCCGGGCCGCACGAGGTGGCAGTCAGCAGTGCGAGCACCGGCAGGAGCTTCTGGGTCGTCGGTTTCAAGAGATCTCTCCTCGGAGGAAGTCAGCGTGCTACTTCTTGAAGACGGAGCGCTTCACCCGGTAGCAGATGGCGTCGTTGTGGTTCTCCATCTTGTGAGGCCCGGGCACGTGCAGCTCGACGAGGTAGCCGGGCTTGTCGGTGCCCGGAGTGCTCACCGTGCCGCTCATCGCTCCCGAGGTCATGGTGGCGAACGTGGGCTGAGACCTGTAGTCGATGGACTTGTCGGCGGGGTCGTAGCCCCTCATCTCCAGGACCGGTTCGAAGAAGCCCAGTGCGGGTTCATTGCTCCAGAGGTTCGTGGTCCAAGAGGCCGTCACGCTTCCGTTGGCGCTCACCACCGCGCCGGCCGCGGGCGTGGTCGCTACCGTGAGGTCGGCAGGGCAGTCCACCGTGATGCTGGCCGACTGGCCCGAGTACGACGCGGCGATGGTCAGCTTGAGGTCGGCGCCGATGACCGGCGGGTCCGCGGGGTTGGCGACGTAGCACCCCTTCACGGGCTGGTTCAGGAGCACCTCGGGAACGAGCGCCTTTCCATTGATGGTGACCGTCGCACCGTCGACGTCGTGGCCATCGAGGTGAATCAGCGCCGACCCGAGGAGAGACGGCTCGTCCTTGGCCGTGAAGTCCGTCAGGCTGAACCCCATCGCCGCGTTGATCGTCAACCCGGCGCTGGAGCTCCCGCCCGAGCCGCTGCCTCCTCCTGATCCCCCGCCGGTTCCTCCACCGCCGCCACACCCCAGCCCTGCCACTGCCGCCCCCGCCATCAAGACCCACGCGATGTGCCGCACACGATGCTCCTTGAGTTGAAGTCGCGCCCGAACAGGGAACGGGAATGTCGCTGCCGGACGCTGGAAACGCCGAGACTTCGAGGTTCCGGTCATCGTCCCAGCCCTGGTGTCGAGTCCCCTCTGCTCGTCGTCGAGCGGGCGCGACCATGGCCCGGGTTGTCCCGGCTCTCCAAGTCGCACGACCGTGCGACAGCACTGCCTCGTGACCAGCAGGGACGCGGAACGGTGTCCCTCCCGGGCGCCGAGGGCGCCGCGCTGAAACGGATCCACCCGCAACGGGGAAGCCTGCCCGGCCGTGCCCGCTTTGACGTTTCTGGGGGACGCTGCGGATGGATGCGGTGAGCGAGGGGCGAGTCTCGAAGCGACCGCCTGCGCCGAGCGAGGAGACCACTTCTGACCGCGTTCCGTTGTGGGGCTTCGGCTCTCACGTTCGTGGCGGCCAACCGCTTCACCCCATCTATTCGTTCAGCTACTCGGGCTCGCTCCCGCATTTCTCGCGGGCAGAAGATCTCGCGCTTTCGGGCCGCGATTCGGTGTTCACTTTCGGGGGAAGCGTCATCGTCGCCATCAACGAGGACGGGACCGTCACCTGCGGATCCCAGCGGGTCATTCGCTGGGCCGAGTGGGACGACTACATCCCGAGCTCGAGCTGGGTGATGAACAACGACCCAGCGCTGTTTGGAGGCGTCCAACCAGCGTCTTGGGGCAACAACTCCTCCCTGGCATCCAATGCGTCGAACCAGGCGGAGGCCATGCGGACGCTCTTCAACCGCAAGCTCTGGCCGGGCGCCAGCGCGATGGTGGTCTCCGAGAGCTGGCTGACGGAGTACGCGTGGGGTAGCAGCAACGAGTCGCGTCACGCGGCGGTGCTCATGCGCGTGCGCAACAGCACCTCCGCCGCCATCGCGCTGCCGCTCTCGCTGTACTTCACCAGCTATGGGAGCTGGGGCACGTGCGCCTCGCTGGCGGCGAACGGGGCGAACACCTGGTCGAGCTGCGCCAACAACTCCGGCACGACCCAGGTGGTGACCGTCAGCATTCCCTCCAACCGCGTGAGCACGATCGTCGTGGTCAGCGCGAGTTACTTTTACATCAGCTCTTCCAACTTCCAGGTCAACAACCTGGCGCTGGGGTTTACCAACGGCTCGCTGGCAATGCCCAGTGGGCTATCGCTGGTCGATGATCTCGACTCGCTCGATCCGACGACGAACATCTGGCTCCAGTGAGCCGGCGCGAGTTGCACGCGAGCCAGCCCCTCTCCTGCGCCGGAGGCAAAGCGCACGAATGGCGTCATCCGCGACGAGCGGACCCAGGTGTCCACCTGTGCCGGAAGCGACCGCTTCCGAACCGCGACCACCGGCCCCACGGCGAGGCTCACGTCCTCACCCCGGCTCGTCGCATGCACCTCTCGTAAGGCGCGCTCTTTCGCGCCGCACCAGCGGAGACAGTCATGGCTCGATTCATGGACGTTCACGACGACATGAAGGGCATCACCGGCGACCAGCTCAAGGCCGAGCACCAGAAGGACCTCGAGGCCGAGAAGGGCACCGGCGTGCACTACGAGAAGGCCTGGGCCGACCCGAACAGCGGCAAGGTCTTCTGCCTCTCCACCGGCCCCAGCCGCGAGGCCGTCGCCGAGGTCCACCGAAAGGCCGGCCACCCGACCGGAGAGATCTACGAGGTACCGCTCGAGGAGTAGCTCGGCTCCCTCAGCGGAAGCAGGCGGTGGAGGCCGTGACGGCGACCGGCTGGCCCGGACCGGGCGCTGCGGTGGACGCGACGGTGACGGCGTGCCGACCAGCTGCTCGTACGGCGCTGACTGGCTGTACTCGTCGTAGGAGCAGCTGTTGGGCGCCACCGGCGCCTGACCTGCGAACGCGCTTCCGACCCACTAAGGCGTGAGCCACGCGGGATCCAGATTCTCAGCTCGATCGGGGGGCGCCCGGACGCCGCGCTGTGTCACTGCTCGAGACAGATGAGGTGGTGGTGCTCGTCGCAAAGGTACCCGTGAAACGAGGTCCACTCCGAGGTGCTGTAGCCTGTCTGCCCTCCGTTACCGGCCGCGCCGGTGGTTCCGACCGTCCAGTCGCCGCAGGTGTTGGCGCTCGCGATGCCGCCCGAGGAAGTGCCCGTCCACACCACGGTCCCTGAACTCAGCAAGACCCCACTCTCGGTTCGCTCCAGCGGGTTCTGAGGGGTCGTCTGCAGGTTCGCCTTGTTGTTGAAGATAACGCGGGCTGTACCCGACGGAACGATCTCCGACCAGGGCCCGACTGACGTCACGCGGCTGACCGCGGACTGAGACGACGATGAGAGCCAGGCAACCCAGGTTCCCCCAAGGTTGTTGGCCTGAGCCGCGAGGTTGCAGAGCGCGTCGCCGCCGGACACGCCCGTCGAGGCACCTCCGGCGGAGCGCAGGTCGCCCGTGTACGTCGAGTTGGTGACGAAAATCCGCTTCCCTGCGGCCGCGCCTCCGCCACCTTGGCCGCCGCCACCTTGGCCGCCGCCCGAGTTCCCGCCAGTTCCCGAAGGCGGCGTGCTGGTGCCGCAGACGCCGCCCATCAGACAGCGCTTCCCCGGCTCACAATCGGCGTCACGAGAGCACGGCAGGGAGAAGCAACACCCAGCCAAGGTGACACTCCACCCCAGCAAGACCACCAAGCTCATCAAGCGCACGAAGTCCCTCCTCACGAGACGTTCCCCTACCACACATGCGTGGCCGAGCGATCGTCATCCAACACCACCTTCTTCTCGGTGAAGCTCTGCCCGTCGTGGCGGAGTGAGGCGTCTACCTCCAGGCGTGTCGGGTGTCCGACCTCGTAGCCAACCTCGAACCTCGAACCTCCATGGGCGATCGGTTTAGGACGCATGGCCAAGTCCGCGTTCTCGCTTAAGTCTCTCGCGTTCGCGGCGTTGGTTGCGCGAACGCGCCGCCATGCAGGCGATGAGCATGAGCCGCTCCTCAAGTTGGGCAAGGGTGACGCCGCGCTCCATGTACATGGCAGACAGGAGCATCGGTGCGCAGCGGGTGAGGGCGAGGATGAGCGCGAGCTGGGTGGTGACGCGCCGGTCCTCCTTTGCCTCGACGGAGAGCTCGAGCAGCCGACCGAGGCAGAGGGCGATGACCTTGGCGTAGACGAGGGCACGCACCGCGCCTGGCCGAGTTGCGCGAATGGCCGTCAGTCCAGTCCCAGACTTGAGCTGCTTGAAGACGAGCTCGATGTACCAGCGGAGCCGGTACGCCTGAGCGACCTCGTCGACGGTGAGGACGTCGCGGGAGATAGTGGTGAGGTACCAGTGGAAGTTCCCGTCGGGAGCGAGCACGGCGGTGACGCGCGCGGTGGCGCTGCGGCCGTTGGACTCGAGGCGCACGTCGAGGTCGACGGCGCCCGCGTCATCCAGGAGAACCTTGGCCTCCAGGGCCTCGTCGAGGCGCATCCCCCGCGCGCGAATGCGGTCGCCCTTGCCGACATGCACGCGCTGGATGATGGGGTTGTGGCCCGTCTTCAGCCGGGTGAGGAAGTGCGCGCCGCGCTCGATGGCGTCGATGAAGCGCAACACGTCGAGGTAGCCCAGGTCGAAGAGCGTGAGCGTGCCCGGTGCGAGCGCCTCCTCGGGGAGCGCGGCGTTGTCATGAGTCCGCTGGGGCGTCAGGTCCTCGCCGACGGGAAGCCCGTCCTTCACGGAGATGAGCGCGTGCCACTTGATGCCGGCCGGCCGCTCCTTGCTCGTCGAGGGTGCCCAGTCCTTCGCCATCTTCTGCAACAGCAGGCACGTGGAGTCCGCCAACTGCACGTCCTTGAAGTCCTTCAGCAGCACCCCGAGGTCGCCCAGCCCTCGCTCGGATGGCGCGGCGAGTCGAACAGCCTCGATGGCCCGCGCGGCGAGCTCTTGCATCAGGCTGCCGAACTCCGGCGTGAAGCGGTCGTAGAAGGCGCTGTGGGCCAGCGGCACTCCGGTCAGCGAGAGGTAGTTGAAGAGCGTGGTCGTCTGCACGCCGGGCGTCGGCAGCACCGACACGATGGTCGCTTGCACCAGTGCCGGCATGTCCACCTTGCGCTGCCGCTTGATGGCACCGAGTCGACTCGCGGCCTCCAGGATCTCGTCGGGTCCCACGAGGTCCCGGAACGCCGCCAGCATCGACTTCGGTTCAGTCCCGCCTGCGGCGGCCTTCTCGCGCTTCGCCATGGCCCCGAACAACACCGATTCGCGGCTCGTGTCGATCCCCCACCGCAAGTGATCGTCTCGCCTCAGGATTTCAGGCCCCCGCTAACCGGACACGCATGC
>JBBIOE010000059.1:0-34718 GCA_037443525.1 Archangiaceae bacterium
TCTGCCCGTGCCTGTTCGGCGAGAAGATCGTCATGCGGCTCCTCGACAAGTCGAACCTCCAGCTCGACATGACGAAGCTGGGCTTCGACCCCGAGCCGCTCAAGTGGTTCAAGGAGGCCATCGACCGCCCGTACGGCATGGTGCTGGTGACCGGCCCCACGGGCTCGGGCAAGACGACCACGCTCTACTCGGCGCTCTCGTCGCTGAACGACCCGACGGTGAACGTCTCCACCGCCGAGGACCCGGTGGAGTTCAACTTCGCCGGCATCAACCAGGTGCAGCAGAAGGACGACATTGGTCTCAACTTCGCGGCGACGCTGCGAAGCTTCCTCCGGCAGGATCCCGACATCATCATGATCGGCGAGATCCGCGACTTCGAGACGGCGGAAATCGGGGTCAAGGCGGCGCTCACCGGGCACCTCGTGCTCTCGACGCTCCACACCAACGACGCGCCAGGCACGGTCAGCCGCCTGCTGAACATGGGCATCGAGCCCTTCCTGGTGACGGCGTCCCTGAACCTCATTCTCGCGCAGCGCCTGCTTCGCCGGCTCTGCCCGGCCTGCAAGAAGGCGGTGGACACGCCAGACGAGAAGGCGCTCATCGACGCCGGCATTCCCCCCGACAAGATCGGCACCTTCACCCTCTACGAGAAGAACGGGTGCAAGGAGTGCAACGACCGCGGCTACCGCGGCCGCGTGGCGGTGTACGAGGTCATGCCGTTCTGGGACGGCCTGAAGGAGCTCGTCATCAACGGCGCCTCCGCGGCGGAGCTCAAGCAGGAGGCCATTCGCCTCGGCATGGCGAGCTTGCGCATGTCGGCGCTCGCCAAGGTGATGCAGGGCTCATCGACCGTCGAAGAGGCCGTCGCCAACACCGCGCCCGATCGCTTCTGACCGTTCGCTCGCACACCACACACACCCGGAAGGAAACGACGTGGCCAACCTGCATCAGCTCTTGAAGGCGATGGTCGAGAAGGGCGCTTCGGACCTGCACATCACGACCGGCTCGCCGCCGCAGCTGCGCATCGACGGAGAGCTCGTGCCGCTCAAGATGGCGCCGCTGACTCCGGTGGACACCAAGCAGCTGTGCTACTCGATCCTCACCGACGCGCAGAAGCACAAGTTCGAGGAGGAGAACGAGCTCGACCTCTCCTTCGGCGTGAAGGGCTTGTCGCGCTTTCGCGCCAACGCCTTCATGCAGCGCGGCGCGGTGGCAGGCGCGTTCCGCACCATTCCCTTCAAGATCCTCACCTTCGCGGAGCTCGGTCTGCCTCAGGTGGTGGCGGAGCTGTCGAAGAAGCCGCGCGGGCTGCTGCTCGTGACCGGTCCCACGGGCTCGGGCAAGTCGACCACGCTCGCGTCGATCGTCGACAAGGTGAACAACGATCGTCACGAGCACATCATGACGATCGAGGACCCGATCGAGTACCTGCACCCGCACAAGAACTGCTTGGTGAACCAGCGCGAGGTGGGCGCCGACACCAAGTCGTTCAAGACGGCGCTCAAGTACATCCTCCGGCAAGACCCCGACGTGGTGCTGGTCGGCGAGATGCGCGACCTGGAGACCATCGAGGCGGCGCTCGTCATCGCCGAGACCGGTCACATCGCCTTCGCCACGCTGCACACCAACAGCGCGGTGCAGACCATCAACCGTATCCTCGACGTGTTCCCGCCCTACCAGCAGCCGCAGGTGCGCGCGCAGCTCTCGTTCGTTCTCGAGGGCATCATGTGCCAGGCGCTCATCGCGCGAGCCGCGGGCGCCGGGCGTGTGCTGGCGATGGAGATCATGATTCCGAACCCGGCGATTCGGAACCTCATCCGCGAAGACAAGGTGCATCAGGTCTACAGCCAGATGCAGGTCGGCCAGGCCAAGTTCGGCATGCAGACCTTCAACCAGGCGCTGGCTTTCTTGCTCGCCCGCAAGCTCATCACCATCGACGAGGCCTTCGGCCGCACGTCCGACCCCGAGGAGCTGAAGAACATCCTCGCCGGTGGCTCCGCGAGCGCCGGGGTCGGGCGGCCCGGCGGCGCCCCGCCCCGATAGGCCGGTAGGTGCAGGTAGGCACGCGTCACGCATTCGCCTGCGTCCCGTGACGAGGGTAGAGTCGTCTTGTTTCACGTCATCGTCACGATGAGGAGCTGACCTATGGCCGCTGCAACCTCGACGGCTGCGAAGTCCACCGGCGCCAAGCCGGCGGAGAAGAAGCGCAGCGTTCCGATCTTCCTCTGGGAGGCGACGACCAAGTCGGGCGAGGTGAAGAAAGGCGAGATGGAGGCGAACGACGCCGCCTCCGTCGACGCGCGCCTGAAGTCCTTGGGGCTGACCCCCTCGAAGGTGCGCAAGAAGACCTTCCTCGACTCCGACCTCTCGTTCGGCGGCAGCGTGACGGGCAAGGACATCCTGATCTTCGTGCGCCAGTTCGCGACGATGATCGACGCCGGCCTGCCGCTGGTGCAGTGCTTGGACATCTTGGCGTCGCAGTCCGACAACCCGACGATGCGCAAGGTGCTCTTCGCCATCAAGGGCAAGGTCGAGTCGGGCTCGACGTTCTCCGACGCCCTCAAGGAGCACCCGAAGGTCTTCGACGAGCTCTTCGTGCAGCTGTGCGCGGCCGGCGAGGTCGGCGGTATTCTCGACACGATCTTGAACCGCCTCGCGGCCTACCGTGAGAAGAACGAGAAGCTGAAGAAGAAGGTCAAGGGCGCGATGACGTACCCGATCATCGTGCTCTCGATCGGCATCCTGGTGACGGCGGTGCTGCTCCTCAAGGTCGTGCCGGTGTTCGAGAAGATGTTCTCCGACTTCGGTTCGGCGCTGCCAGCGCCCACCCAGATCGTCGTCGACCTTTCGAAGTGGCTGCAGACGTACATCTTCCACATCGTCGGCGTCATCGCCGCGGTCGTCTTCGCGGGCGTGACCACCTATCGGAATCCCAAGGGTCGCATCCTCGTCGACAAGGTCGTGCTCTACCTGCCGCTCTTCGGCGATCTGGTTCGCAAGATGGCGGTGGCGCGCTTCACCCGCACGTTGGGCACGATGGTGAGCTCCGGTGTGCCGATCCTCGACGCGCTCGACGTGACGGCGAAGACGGCCGGTAACCGCACCATCGAAGCGGGGATTCAGTACGTTCGCACCAAGATCTCCGAGGGCAAGAACATCGCGGGGCCGCTGGCGGACACCAAGGTCTTTCCCTCGATGGTCGTGCAGATGATCGGCGTCGGCGAGGCGACCGGCGCCATGGACCAGATGCTCAGCAAGATCGCCGACTTCTACGACGACGAGGTCGACACTGCGGTCGGCGCCCTCACGTCGATGATCGAGCCCATCATGATGGTGTTCCTGGGCGGCGTGGTCGGCGGCTTCCTCATCGCGATGTATCTGCCGATCTTCAGCATCGCCGGCGCGATCAAGTAGGCGCGGTGGCGAGGCAGTCACCAGAGTCGGGGGCGTCGGGCCTCCGAATCAAGCTGACGTGGATCACAGCGTTTCGAACGATCGCCAGCGTCGTGCTGTTGGCGACGCTCGCGGTCCGACTGGTGAGCCAGGCTCGCGAGGGGGGGCCGACCCCGGTCGACTACGCGTCCTTCCTCACCATTGGCGTCGTCTTCGTCACCACGCTCGCGAACGCCCTTCTTCTGCGAAGCGGGCGGGTGGGGCGAGGCGCGGCCTGGGCGCAGGTCGTCGCCGACGTCCTCTTCGCGTCGGCGTTCGTCGCGCTCACCGGCGGCCCGGAGTCGCCCTTCCTGTTCGTCTACTCCATTGCGATCATCGCTGCCTCGGTGCTGCTGGAGCGTCTCGGCTCGCTGGTCGCGGCGGCGGCCTCGTCCGTGTCCTACCTCGGCATCGTCGGGTGGATGCAGGCGGCGAGCCTCGTCAGCGCCAGGTCAGGGAGTCACTTCGTGCTCGAGGCCGGAACCCAGGTGGCGGCGCAGTTGCTCATCGCGGTGTTGAGCGGGTATTTGGCCGACCAGCTCTCCCGCACCGGCGGCCAGCTCAGCGAGCGAGAGCTCGACCTCGAGAAGCTGCAGTCGCTCCAGACGGAGATCGTCACTTCGATACCCTCGGGGCTCCTCACCGCCGACGGGCAAGGCGTCATCACCTATGCGAACCCCGCGGCAGAGGCCATCCTCGACGAGCCGGGGGGGCTCTTGGGTCGGCCGGTCGAAGCGCTCATTCCGAACGTCCTCAGCGCGCGCACCGGACGCCGCCTGGAGACCATGGCGGCCACGCGCGCCGGCAAGCGGAGCCTCGGCCTCAGCATCACTCCGTTGGTGGGCCAGCCGGGGTACCTGCTCGTGTTTCAGGACCTCACCGAGCTGCGGCGGATGCAGGTCGAGCTCAGTCAGATCGATCACCTCGCGAGCCTCGGGCGGACGATGGCCACTCTGGCGCACGAGGTGAAGAACCCGCTCGCCGCGGTGCGTGGCTCGGCGCAGTTGCTCGCAACCGAGCAGCCCGCCGGGACGCCTGGCGAGCGCCTGACTCAGCTCATCGTTCGTGAATCCGATCGCCTGGTCGAGCTGCTGGACAGCTACCTGGCGTTGGCCCGGCCAGCCGCTCCGGTCCGGGGGCCGACGGCGCTCGACCGCCTCGCGGCCGAGACGATCGAGATGTTGCGCAACGATCCCGAGGTCGCGAACCGAGTCATCGAAGAGCAACTCGCGCCCGCCACCGCCTCAGTGGACCCGGGGCAGGTCAAGCAGGTGCTCATCAACCTCCTTCGCAACGCCTGCGCCGCGGTCCAGGCCGGCGGGCGCGTTCGCGTCACCGTCGCGCCCTCGGCCGCCGGGGTCACGCTCGAGGTCTGGGACTCCGCCGGGGCCCTCGCTGCCGAGGACTTGGATCGAGTCTTCCAACCCTTCTACACGACGAAGCAGGGCGGCACCGGCCTCGGCCTCTCCACCTCCCGATCGATCGTCCTCGCGCACGGGGGAGCCATCGAGGTCTCCTCCTCGGCGCAGTCTGGCACCTCGTTCGTGGTTCGCCTGCCGGCCGAGCCCTCTGGGGGAGCCTGATGGTCACCGTGGCGGTCGTGGACGATGAAGCGTCGATGCGGGAGTTCCTCTCCTTCCTCCTGACGAAGCGCGGGTACCAGGTCGAGGCGGCGGCCTCCTTGGCCGAGTTCCGTTCGCTCACCGGGCGCGTCGAGCCGGACCTCGTCATCTCGGACATGAAGCTGGGGGCCGACACCGGGCTCGATGTGCTCTCCTTGGCTCGCCGGCTGCCGCGGTCGCCCGAGGTGATCATCATCACGGCCTACGGGGCGCCCCAGGCGGCGGTCGAGGCGATGCGCCGCGGCGCCTACGACTACGTCTGCAAGCCGTTCGACAATGAGGAGCTCTTGCTGTTGGTCGAGCGCGCGCTCGAGAAGAAGCGCTTGCTCACGGAGAACGAGCGGCTGCGCGCGGTGGCCTCGAGCGGCCGGCGCTTCCATCTCGGAGAGAGCCCCGCGATGCAGAGGCTGTGGGCGATGGTGGACAAGGTGGCCGCCGCGAGCAAGGCCACCGTCCTCATCACCGGCGAGAGCGGCACGGGCAAGGAGGTCGTGGCGCAGCTGATCCACTCCAAGAGCACCCGGGCCGCCGCGCCGTTCGTGCCGGTGAACTGTGGGGCGCTGGCGGAGGGGGTGCTCGAGAGTGAGCTGTTCGGCCACGTCAAGGGCGCCTTCACGGGCGCCGCGTCCGATCGGGACGGCATCCTCGTATCGGCGGGAGAGGGGACGGTGCTGCTCGACGAGGTCGGCGAGCTCGCGCCCTCGACCCAGGTGAAGCTCTTGCGGGTGCTGCAGGAGCGACGGGTCAAGCCGGTCGGCAGCTCGACCGAGATCGCCTTCGAGGCGCGGGTCATCGCCGCGACGAACAAGTCCCTCGAGCAGGAGGTCAAGGCGGGGCGCTTTCGCGAGGACCTCTTCTTCCGGCTCAACGTCATCAACCTCGAGGTGCCGCCGCTGAGAGCCCGGGCCGAGGACATCGGCCCGCTGGCCGACTTCTTCTTGGCGCACTTCTCCTCGGAGCTCGGGAGGCCCGGGCTGCGCCTCGCACCGGACACCCTCGCGCTCCTGAAGGCCTACCCGTTCTCGGGGAACGTGCGCCAGTTGCGCAACATTCTGGAGCGGGCGGCGACGCTCTCGGACACTGACGTCCTCAAGCCCGACTCGTTGCCGCCCTCGGTTCGGGGCAGCCCAGAGGGGCCTCCTTCCCAGGCAGTGTCGGTGCCCGCAGGCTTCTCTCTCGAGCGCCACCTCGACGACATCGAGAGGGAGTTCCTCCTTGGTGCGCTGCGACAGTCTGGTGGCGTCAAGACGCGGGCGGCGGAGACGCTGGGGCTCACCTTCAGGTCGTTCCGCTACCGGCTGGCGAAGCATGGGCTCGGTGATCGAGACCCTTCTTGAAGCGCGCCCTGCTGCTGTCGCTGCTCGCAGCGCTGGCCTACGCGGGATCGATCCCCTCGGGCTACGTACTCGATGACTACTTCGCCATCGAGACGAACCCCGTCGTGCGAGGCGAGGTGCCACTGCACGAGGCTTTCACCCGAGACTTCTGGGGGCGGCCCGCGGCGGAGACCATCGGGACCTATCGGCCGCTCGCCGTCCTGTCGCTCGCGCTCGACACCCAGCTGACGGGCGGGCGGCCATGGGTCTCGCACCTGCTGAATGTGCTGCTCCACGCGCTGTGCGTGGCCGTCGTCTACCTCACGTGGCGTCACCTGGTCGGGGAGCCGGTGGCGCTGGTAGGGGCGGCGTTGTTCTCCGTTCTCGCTGCGCCCGCGGAGGCGGTTCAGGCTCTCGTTGGTCGCGCGGACCTCCTCTCGACGCTCGCGGGCGTCGCGATGCTTCACGCGCATCGACGGCGGAACATCGCAGGCGCGATAGGCGCGCTCGGTGCGTTCGCGGTGGCCGTGGGGTCGAAGGAGAGCGCGATCGCGTTTCCGGTGCTGCTGCTGTCCGCAGACTGGCTGCTTCCCCCTGAAGGTGGCTCGCGGCGGCCGCGCTGGTGGCTCGCGGGCGGCTATGCGGTCGTCGTTGCCCTGGTGGGCACGGGGCGGTTGGTGGCGATCGGCAGCTGGAACCCGGTCATCGAACCGGTGTTGAACCCCTTGGCGGGCGCGCCCCTTCTCGGGCGGTTCTTCGGCGCGGCCCGGATCATCGGAGAGAGATACCTGCTCGGAATCGTGGACCCGACCCGGCGGCTCTTCCTCTGCTCGGCGCCGGCCTGTGGTCCGGACTCCCCCGCGAGTCTGTGGGCATGGAGCGGGCTCGCGGCACTCATTGGGCTGGGCGCCGTCGCGCTGGCGTCCGTGCGACGCGCGCCGCCACTCGCGTTCTCGCTCGTCTGGTTTCTCGCGTTCTTCGGGCTGGTGTCGAATCTCCTCGTGCTCAGCCCCTCGGTCTACGCAGAGCGCCTGCTCTACGCGCCGCTCGTGGGGCTGTCGATGGCAGCCACCTGGGGCGCGCGGGGGCTGGGGAAGTGGCTGGGCCGGCCCACGCTCGGGTGGGCGCTGGTGGGAGTCGTGGGGCTCGGAAACCTCGTCGCCCTCCAGTTTCGTCACGACGACTGGCGGGACCCCGAGTCGTTGTACCGAACTGGCCTGACCTATGCGCCCGACTCGTCGATGGTGCGAGGGCTGGTGGCGCAGGTGCACATGGAGAAGGGTGAGCTCGAAGAGGCCCTGGTGCACGCAAGGCTCGCCGCCTCGCTGTCTCCCCAGTCGGCGCGAGCGCACGAGACCCTGGCCATCATCCTCGACCGTTCCGGGCGTACCGAGGAGGCCCGGCGCAGCTACCTGCGGCTCCTCGAGTTGGAGCGCAGCGAACGAGCGCTTCGGAACTATGCGCTGTTTCTCAGTCGGCACGGGCAAGCCTTGGAGGGCGCCGCACTGCTTCGCCAATTGCCGCAACCGAGCCCGCTCGTGAAGGAGACCATCACCTATCTCGAGGAGATGGGACGGACAGCCCCAATCGGTCCCCCGTAACGAAGGTGGAAGGTTCGATGGGTCCTTCAATCAGACGCATCTCCCTCTCGATCTTCCGGAACCATTCTTGTTGCAGCGCTCGAATACTCTCGACTGCCGCCCGGAGCTCCGCCGCGTCTGGCTGTTCCCCCAGGCCCCGCTCGAGCATCTCCAGGGCGGTCTCGAAGGAGTGGTCGTCGAGCTCTGCTTGGACACGCGCTTGGAGCAGTCGGCGCGACGCGGCGTGAGTTTCGACGAACGGGGCAAGCACTGCACGTGCCCGCCGGGGAGCCCCGAGCGCGCCGAGAAGCCGAGCGCGCCGAATGGCGAAGTCGAGAGCATCGAGTGACGGGTGCGACGTCATCGCGACGCCCTCGAGAACGACTGGGGCCAGGGGCGCTGCGAGCGCCGGTGAGCGTGGACCTGCTTCTTCGAGGACCCGGCGCGCGTCACCCCACCGTTCTTCGGTGGCGAGCAGATGTGCCAAGAAGAGCGTGGAGCTGGTCGATGGGTGGCGCGCTCGCCTCGCCACGGCCCCGCGGATCGCCGCATCGGCTTGGCCCGTGCGCGAACGCAGAATGAGGGTGGCCTCCTCGTACAGCGGTGCTTCCCGAGAAGAGAGGATCGCTCGTGCCAGCTCCTGTTCCTGTGGCATCGGCCAACGCTTCCCGCCGACGCTCAGCGCGTCGAGCGGCCGCAGCGCGGAGAGCGCGTCGAAGTAGCCGGAGAGACTCCGCAGCGCGTCGGCGTCGATGTCGCGGAGCGTGTGCGACCAACTCTCCGCGAGTGCGACGGTCAGCTTCGCCTGGCGGAGCCTGCTCATCGGGCGAGCGAGCAAGCGCTCGAGCAGGACTTGCTGCGCTCGGTGGTTCCCACTCCGGCTGAGCTCGAGCACGAAGTTGTCGATCGCCACCGGGTTGTCGGGGTGCAGCTCGAACTCGCGCGAGTTGAACTCCAGGCTACTGTTGAAGGAAGGAAGGGCCAGCGACACCATCAGGCCACTGACCAACGCCGCGCCCCCCGTGGCGAGTCGAAGCCCCCGCGCGGCGTGAGCGGGAGCGACCGCGACCAGACGCCCGAACGCCGCGATGACGCCAAGGAGAGGCAGGTACAGGAAGCGATCGCTGATCAGAATCGGGTTGGGTGTAGCGATCAGTTGCAGCACCGGCGCCAGGGGGAAGGCCCACCACAATGCATCGCTCAGCCACGGGCGCCAGCGAGGGCGTCGGCGAGCCATGCCCGCGAAACCCAGCCACGCGACGCTCAACAGGGCGCCCGCGACCAACCACCCCGAGGGCACGTCAAAGACCGCGGCCCCGACCGCCCCGACTTCCGTGGGGATCATGGTCGCCTCCGTCGGCACGAAGGTCCGTTGGTGGTAGCCAGCCCAGGCTCCCAACACCCGCGCGATGCGCTCGATCAGGCTCGCGCCGTCGGGCGCGGAGGGGAACGGGACGTTCAGCCAGACCCTCACCGCCATCGGCCAGCACACCGCCAACACCGTGCCACCGATGACCGAAAGGCGAGCTCGCAGCCGACCCGCGAGGGCAGCGTCAGCCGCGAGCAGGAGCGGGAGGATGAGGGCCGTCTCCTTGCTCAGCATGGCGAGCGAGAAGGCCAGGAGCCCGGCCAGTCGGGTTCGGGGCCGGTCGACCAACAACAGGCCGGCGAAGGTGAAACACCCGAAGAAGAGCTCCGTCGACGCGCTGACCCAGCCCACGCTCTCGAAGCGGGAGGGGTGGACCGCGAAGAGCAACGCCCCGGCGAGCGCCCCTCTTTCGCAGGCTTCAGGTGGGGAGCCCGCGTCGAGCAGCCTGCGACGGAGCCATTCCATCGCCAGCAGCGAGGTCACCAGGTGCAACGCGATGTTGAGTGCGTGGAAAGGGAGCGCCGTGCGCCCTGCCATCGCCAAGAGCACGTGCGAGAGCTTGGGGATGGGGCGCCAGTAGCCGGGCGTCGAGGGGGTCGGAACGGAGGTGTCCCAGAAGTCGCAGGTCAACGCCCGCCGCAACGCGCCAGGCGCCGCAAGGTGGTCGTTCGAGGCGATCAGCATGACGTCGTCCCAAACGAAGTCGCCGCGAAGCCCGACCCCGAACACGACCGCTACGCAGAGGACCACCAGCCCAGAGTTTCGCAGTCGCGTCGTCGACCTCATTGGGTAGACCTCGACTGACACATGGACCGGTCGAACCCCCTCACAGAACTGGACGTGCGGAATTCCCGCATTCGGCTCCGGTTGCTCTGTCTTCACCGACGGGACTTGTCGACGCCGTTGCAGCGCCTTCGCACCCGCTGACTGGTGACAGCCTTACTTCGCACATCCGGGAACAGTGTCCGACAAAGGAGCCCGGCGAGCGAGCAGCGATTCACTCCCGTCCGTGGTCCCGAGCAGAGAGGGGCCCGCCTCTTGGGGCAACCGGACGCGCATGCCGAGCGAAGCCTTGTCCCTCAGCCCTCAAGAACGCAGTCCCTGGCGCCGTTCGAGTTCCGGGTGGGCCACCGACCTTCGCTGCAGCTCGGCCCGGTAGGCGGCGTATGCCTTGCGCGAAGCTTCGAATTCCTCGCCGCCGGGGAGCAGGCCCGGCCCCTTGAGGCGCACCCAGAGCCGCGTCATGCGGGCCAGATCGGTCAGGTTGCGCCACGGCCGAAGCGCGCCGCTCGCGCCACCCTCCCGTTCGCGCATCTCGAAGGGAATCTGGATCCAGTTGGCGCCGCTCATGCAGATGCGCACCATCAGCTCGTAGAGGCCCAGGTACCCGCCGTGCTCAATCTTCATCGCCTTGACGAGGCGCACCGGCAGCACCACCAACCCACCCAGGTAGACCACCGAGACCCCAAAGAAGGCGAGGAGGTAGATGCGCCACAGGTGCGACAGGACCCCCCGCAGCTTGCCGCGCACTTCCTCGTTGTTCGGGAACCCGAAGATGACGTCGTAGCGACCAATGTGTGGCACGAAGAGGTCGAAGCTTGCCATCACGAACTGATGATCACCTGGAATGATTGCGTAATAGGTGGTCTCGACCAGCTCCCAGCAGGTTCGAATCGCGTTGAACTGCCCGGCGTTCCTCTCGATGTGCTTGACCCGAACGTTTGCGTATTCAGTCGCCAGTTCATCGGCGATGGCGCCGGAGCGGTCCGTGCTCCCGTCGTTCATCACCAGCACTTGCGCGACGCGACCGCTCTTGCGCATCCAGCTGAGGCAGTCCTCAATCGTCTGGCGGAGGGCTGCCTCCTCGTTGTAGGCGAGGACGACGAAGGTGAGGTCCAGCGGCTGACCGACCAGGGTCTTCATCAGAGGCTCGCTCCGTAGCTGAAGCGCTCGAGCGTCGCCCAGTGCTTCGATCGATCTGCCTCCGACATGGCGCTGGCTCGCAACTGAGTGGGGGTGCCGCGCTCAGCCTTGATCTGCCGAATGACTTCCAGGGCGAGTCCAAGCTTGAGCTCCGACTGGGCCTGCGACACGACATGGCCGCGACGCTCGCCGAGCTCGCGCTCGATGAAGGAGGCCCAGGCCTCGAGAAAGCGGTACTGGAACTCGCGCACCTCCGGGTCCTGAGCCTTGATGAAGTGGTGGCGCTTGAGGGTCATCTTGGTGCCGGGGATCGACACTCGCTGAGTCTCGAACTCGGTGTGCTCTTCGTAGAAGCTCGCGCCTCGCTGTGGCTCGACGGCGATGTTGAGCCCGGCGGTGATCCGGCCGGCTCTGATTTCGCGGAGGATGCCCTCGGCCACCTCTTCGACCCACTCGAGCCGCGCTCGAGGGCTCGAGAGTATGAATGAGCACGACGGCATGATCTTGTACTTCGCGAGCCAACCGAAAACATTGTAGATGTGGTCGACGGTGATGTGCTTGTTGTATTCGTTGAGGATGTGCTGGTTGAGGCTCTCGACTCCGACGTTGATTGCCCTGAAGCCAGCCTCGGCCATAAGCGCGATGACTTCCTCGTCGAGGTCGTCGACGCGGGTGAAGCAGATGTAGGTGAGCGGCAGCTTCTCTTTGATGGCCAGGCGGAGGAACTCGAGCAGCTTGTCCCTCACGATGCAGAACTCGTCGTCGGTGAAGTAGACGGTCTCGGTACGGGGGTGCGCCTTCAGCACGCGCTTGAGAAGATCAATGAGCGGCTGGCCCATGAAATCGGTCATCTTCACGCCCTGCGCCCCGGCCGCGAAGGAAAGCCAATTCGTCGACGAACAGAAGGTGCAGTTCATCGGGCAGTAGTTGCGTGTGTAGATACGCACCGTGTGGATCTGCTTCGACAGGAGGGCGGTGATCTCGGTGCCCGCGTCGCGGTACAGCTTGAGGTAGTAGTCCCAGTAGACCTCGTAGGGCAGCTCTTCGTAGCAGACGCCGGTGGTGACCTCGGCGAACTCCTCGGCAGTCAGCGCCTGGCCAGACTGCTTCACCACAATGCCGGGTATGGTGTCGAGCGGCGCGCCCTCGACGATGGCACGCAGCGGCTTCTCGCCCTCTCCAAGCACGACCATGCGTGCGGGGCTCTTGTCCAAGACCGTCTGGTACGCGAACTGGGCGGCATGACCGCCGGCGACGATGAGCGCTTGGGGCGCGATCTTCTCGCAGAGCATCATGTTGGCGAAGTCGTTCGCCATGGTGGCCTCGTACACCGAGAAGCCCACCACGTCCCACGGGCGTTCGGCGAGCTTCTGCTCGAAAGTGAGCCGGTCGCGCCCCTGCCCGGAGCCCAGCGTCTTGAAGAGGTTGAGATCGAAGACCTCGGCGTAGTGACCGAAGCGCCGCAGGTACGCAGCCAACCGCTCGACCCCCAGGTTCGGGTGGAGCCACTTGCTCATCGACACCAGGTGAGTGCTGGTGGGCGGCACGAGGAGCACGTTCTTGGGCCTCGCCTCCTTGGTGCGAAGGTAGTCGCCGGGCGAGAAGCGCTTTCGATGGAAAAGGGGTTCTGGCATGGTGTTTGAGCTTTGGAGGCTAACGACAACCGCTGGGCGAGAACAGCGAATGCAGCGCGGCCCTGTGAGGTGTGCGGGGGTACAGGCCTCCACCTCTTCGACCGGGGTCGCCCGCCGTTGACTGTGGTGAAATGTAGGTCGTGCGGCTTCGAGTGGGCGAGCAGCCCCGCGCCGGTGCTCGAGGTCGGTGGCAGCAACTACACGCACTACGTTCGAGCCCGAGAGCTGAAGAAGGCCCACTTCCGGCGGCAGTTGGGGCGGCTGGGGCCTGGCCGCGGCCGCCGGTTGCTCGACGTCGGCTGCGCGGCGGGGTTCCTGCTCGAGGTGGCGATGGAGGCCGGCTTCGACGCACACGGGGTGGAGACGAGCGCCGCCTTCGCGGACGCCACGACTCCGGCATTGGCGGGTCGAGTGCTGTACCGACCGTTCGAGACCGTCGAGTTTTCCGACCCCTTTGACGTGGTGACGATGTTCGACGTGCTCGAGCACTCCGACGAGCCCCGCGCGCTGCTGGGCAAGGCCAAGGCTCTCCTGCGGGAAGGAGGAACGCTGCTTCTCCAGATCCCCTGCGTCGACTCCTGGTCGCGGGCTGCCCTCGGCAGGTACTGGTTTCACTATGCCCACGGGCACCGCGCCTACTTCACGCGCGACACCTTCGCGCGGCTGGCGCAAGACGTCGGGTTCACCGTGCGCTGGCGCGCGTGGACGCGCAAGCACATGACGGTGGACTACCTCGCTTCGCAGACGGCCCTGCTCCTGTTCGACTTCGAGCGGCCGCTGCACCTGCCGCTGGTCGGTCGTCGCGGTGTCAATCTCCCGCTGGGTGAGGCGTTGTTCGAGCTGGGTCGGTGAAGTCTCCCGGCCGCTCCTGCACGGAGGGCGGGAAGCGCTTGTCCGTCGCGTCCTCGAGAGCGACGAAGCGCGGTTGGCACTGAGCGTCATAGGCGAGCACGAAACCCCGCGAGCGCCCCAGCGACCTCAGGAACTCCTGGTCCCGCGCCACCGAGACGTGGTTGACCCAGAGAACCGGGTCGTCGTGGTCTGGCGTCGAGCCGGGGTGGAAGAAGACGAAGTGGCGGCCCGGGCGGGTGCGACAGTTGGGTGCCACCGGGCGCGCGGCGAACACCACGCTGTTCTCGGGGAGCTCCCGCGCCGCCTCCTGAGGAGCCATGATGTCGCCGGCCGCGCGGGCGAGGAACAGCAGGCGCGGCGGCAACACCAGCGTCAACTCGACCGTCACCAGCGCGAGCAGGAGCGCGAGTGGCAGGCCCGGCGCCCGCTCTCGGGTCCACGCGTGGAGCCACCGCAGCCCTTCGGTCGAGAGCAGGGCCACCGGCAAGAGCAACTCAAAGAAGTGCGGGGGACCGATGGTGTCGACGCCACCGTCGGTGACCAGAAGGTGCGTGACGAAGTACCCCCCCACCGACCCCCAGAGCCATCGAACCCGCGCCCCGCGCGCCAGCGCGACGAAGAGCAGGCTGGCGGGCCAGGCGAAGAGGTCCAGATTGAGGCGAAACACGTTCAGCGCATGGTTGCCCAGCACCACCCACGGCGGTTGGAGCGCGTAGTTGGTGGTGACCTTCATCTCCGCGATTCCTGCCGCGGAGAAGGGCGCAAAGCGGAAGCCGTTCGCCTCCGCATACGCGAGATAGGCGTTGTACGGGGGAGTGAAGAACGAACCTGAGTAGACCTTGTTGACGGCGAGGAAGCCGGCCGCCGCCGGCACCGCGACCACCAGGAAGCGTCCCAGGCGCAACCACGACCAACGCGCCCTCGTCAGCCAATACACCAGCAGCGGCGCCCCGGCGCCCAGCGCCACCTGGGGGCGAACCCAGAAACCCAAGCAGAAGGTCGCGGCCACGGCGAAGTCGTTCCACGCCGAGGTCTCGCCCTCGGCTCGCGCGCAGAAGTACGCCAACCATGCCAGCGCAAAGAGGGCGGCGGTGTGCGACATCTGCGTGGCGGCGAGAACCTCTGCCATCGGAGAGATCAGCACCAGCGCCCCCGCCACGGCCGCCCAGCGAGGCCCCCACCAGCGGCACCCGACACGGTACACTGCGAACACCGTCAAGCCGTTGAGGACTGGGTTCACCAACCAAGGCACCCACGCCTTGACCCCCGCCGCCAGCAACGCCGGCCAGCCGAGAAAATACTGGCTGAACATCCGCCCGTCGTTGACGAGGAAGGCGGTGTCATAGAAGAGCTTCATCGGCGGTGACGGAGCCCACAGTCGCCCCGACGCGAGCAATTGAGCCGAGAAACGATACGCCGCCTCATCGTCCGTCAGCGGGCCGAAGCGCAGAACTGCCGATGCGACGGCCAAGGGGGTGAGCACGCCCAACGCCACCAACCAGCCAAGGAGCCGCGGGCTACCGAGCCCGTCGATCGCCTGCGCCACGACCTTGGGAGGCAGGGCCCGCTGGAAGCCCAACGTCAGGAGCACCACCGCCGGGCCCCCAAAAGCAGCCACCAGCGCGAAGTACACGAAGTACCCCCGCGTGGGCATGGCCACCGTACCCAGATCGAGGTGGAGCCCTGGCATGGCCATGTCGAGCACGGCGTAGAACCCCATCGCCAGCAGGGCAGCGGCGATGAACGGACCCGCGAATCTCACCGAGGCCTCACGGCGCGCGCGGGCACCCCGAAGGCCACCACGTCGTCCGGGACGTCTCGCGTCACCACCGCACCAGCTCCCACCTCGACGCGCCGCCCGATTCGCACGTCGGGCAGCAGCACGGCGCCCAAGCCGAGTCGGGAGAGGCGCCCAACCGAGGAGCCACCTCCGGTGGTGGCATTCGGCGCGACGACCGCGAAGTCCTCCAGGACCACGTCGTGCTCGATCACCGCCCCGGTGTTGACGATGCAACCCACGCCCACGCGCGCGTCGGGATTCACGATCGCCCCGGCCATCACCACCGTGCCCTCGCCCAGCCGGGCACTTGGAGCGACCACCGCGGAGGGGTGCACGACCACGGGGAAGCAGACCCCCTTGGCCTTCAGCGCGTGGTACAGCGCTTCTCGCGCGGCCGAGTTCTCGCCAACCCCCAAAGCCACCGCCAGCGTGTCGCCACTCAGCCGGCGGGCCTCCAGCACCTCGGCCGACAGCACTCCCACGCCAGCTCTGGCCGGATCGTCGTCCACGAAGCCCGCGAAGCCGGGCAGGCCTGCAGCCCTCACCACGTCGGCCACCACCTTGCCGTGGCGACCCGCCCCGTACACGTAGAGCGCCTGCCAATTCACTTGCGCTCCGCGAAGGCCCGAACCGCCGCGACGACCTCGTGCCGCCCGGCGGGAGACAGCTCGGGAGAGACTGGCAGGCTCAGGATCTGCGCGCAGACGCGGTCGGTGACCGGCAATTCGGTACGCCAGGGCAAGAACGCCGCTTGCCGGTGAATGGGGATCGGGTAGTGAACCTTGGTCTCAATTCCGCGCTCGAGGAGGAACGCGGCCAGCGCGTCTCGGCGGGCGTGGCGAATCACGAACGCGCTATAGACCTGCGCCGTTCCCCGTGCGTCGTCGGGCGGCATGGACACGAGGCCGGCCAGGTCTGCCCGGTACGCAGCGGCGTGGGCTCTCCGCGCCGCGAGCCACTCGGGGAGGTGTCTCAGTTTCGCCAACAGGAAGGCGGCTTGGAGCGCGTCGAGCCGGCAGTTGCCATCGACGCTCTCGCAGTGGTCTCGATCGACGAGGCCGATGTTGCGCATCTGCCGCAGCCGGCGAGCTTCTTCGGCGGTCCGCACGGTGATGAAGCCGCCGTCGCCGAGCGCGCCCAGCACTTTGAGCGGGTGCAGGGAGAAGCACCCGATGCCCGCGGTGCCCACCGAGCGCCCGCGCTCGGTGGCGCCGATCGCCTGGGCGCAGTCCTCCACCAGCGCCAGCCCGCGGCGACGGCACACGTTCTCGAGGGCCTCGACGTCGGCGGCGCAGCCGCTGAGGTGCACCGGCAACACCACCTTGGTGCGCGAGGTCACTGCTCGGTCCACCGCGGCCGGGTCGACCAGCATCGTGCGCTCGTCGATGTCGACGAAGACCGGGGTCGCCCCCACCAGGCGGATGGCAGTGGCGGTCGCCACGAAGCCATGCGCCGGGGTGATGACCTCGTCCCCCTGCGCGACGCCCACCAGCTTCAGCGCCATCACGAGCGCGTCGGTGCCGTTCGACACTCCCACGACGTGCTCGACGCCCAGGGCACGCGCGACCTCGGCCTCGAAGGCCGCCACCTCTGGTCCATTGATGAACTGGCCGTGGGCGAGGACCCGATCGAGGGCCTCGATCAGCTCAGCTCGGAGTGCCCGGTTCTGCGCCGCAAGGTTGACATAGGGAATGCTCGGCGACACCGGCGCAGCAGAGACGAAAAGGCAGGGTGTGTTCAAGCACAACGTTCGCCGTGCCCGGATCTCCTGGTAGCATTGGCCCATGTCACACGTTCTCGTCACCGGCGGAGCCGGCTACGTCGGCTCGGCGCTGGTGCCCCGCCTGCTCCAGAGAGGCCACCGCGTGCGCGTGTTGGACCTCATGCTCTTCGGCCCTCAGGGACTCGCCGACGTGCGCAGCCACCCTCACCTCGAAGTTCACGTCGGGGACCTTCGCCACGCGGCGACCGTCGCCGGGGCGGTCGCCGGCGTCGACACCGTGGTTCACCTCGCCTGCATTTCGAACGACCCCAGCTTTGACCTCGATCCGGCCCTGGGGCGCTCGGTCAATTTCGACAGTTTCCGGCCGCTGGTCGAGGCCGCTCGGGCCGCCGGAGCGCGTCGCTTCATCTTCGCTTCGTCGTCGAGCGTGTACGGTGTGAAGGCGGTCGAGGACGTGCATGAGGGCATGAGCCTCGAGCCAATCACCGACTACGCGCTGTACAAGGCCAAGGCCGAGGAGGTGCTCCGCGAGCACCAGAGCGCTGACTTCACCACGGTCGCGATTCGCCCCGCCACGGTGTGCGGCTACTCGCCTCGACAGCGGCTCGACATCATCACCAACATCATGACCAACCACGCGGTACACCACCGCGCCATTCGTGTCTTTGGTGGTGCCCAGAAACGCCCATCGATTCACATCGATGACATGGTCAGGCTCTACGTCGAGTTGGTCGAGGCCGAGGCGTCGCGCATTGCCGGGAAGGTGTGGAACGCCGGCCACGAAAACTACACCGCCGGTCAGATCGCCGAAGTGGTGCGCGCGAGAGTGGGCGCCGACGTCCGAATCAACCGCGAACCCAGTGACGACCCGCGCTCGTATCACATCTCGTCTCGACGCCTTCAGCAGGAGTTCGGGTTCTCCTTTCAGCGGGCGATCGGCGACGCAGTGGACGACCTCAAGGCCGCCTTCGCTGCCGGGAAGCTTCCGAACTCGCTCACGGACGCGCGGTACTTCAACATCAAGACAATGCAGGCGCTGAAGCTCACATGACGCGAGCTCGCCTCCTCGACCTGCCCGCGTTGCTCTCGGCGCTCGACCCGCTCCGCGCCCAGGGCAAGCGGGTGGTGCTGTGTCACGGGCACTTCAACGCCATTCACCCTGGGCACCTGCGGTTCCTCCAGTATGCCCGCGAGCAGGGAGACCTGCTCGTGGTGGCGGTGATGCAGGAGAGCGAGCTGCCGGCGAGCGCGCGAAGCTCGTACTTCCCCCAGTCGATGCGGGCCGAGGCCGTGGCCAGCGTCGATCTGGTGGACTTCGTGTTCGCCCTCGATCGGCCCGTGGCCGCGTTCATCGAGGCCTTGCGGCCGGCGGTCTACGTGAAGGGAAAGGAGTTCGAGGAGCAGAAGGGCTTCATTCGCGACCAACTCGAGGCGGTAGAGCGGGGGGGGGGCCGGGTGGTGTTTGGGTCCGGCGACGTGCACTACGCCGCGACCGAGCTGCACGACGCGCGGACCAAGCCACGGGAGCGTCTGGCCACCTTCCTTTCCGTATGCCGTCGCTCGGGGATCGACCCGCGGCGCCTCGGCGAGGTGGTGAAACAGTACGAGAAGGTGAAGCTGCTGGTGGTCGGCGATACCATCGTCGATCAGTTCGTCAGCTGCGACGTGTTGGGGGTGTCGGCGGAGGCGCCGGTGCTGACCATTCGGGAGCTCAGCGCGCACGAGTTCGTCGGGGGCGCCGCCATCGTCGCCTGTCACATTCAGGCGCTCGGCGCGACGTGCACCTACGTCTCGGTCATCGGCAACGACGCTTCGGGAGATTTCCTGCAGCGGGAGCTGGGCGGCGCTGGCATTGCCCACCTGCTTCTGCGCGACGACACGCGACCGACCACGTACAAGATTCGCTACTTGGTCGACAATCAGAAGGTCCTGCGCGTCTCGAGGTTGCGCCAACACAACCTGTCCGAGTCGCTTGAGTCGATGCTCATCGATCGCATTGCCAAGCGCATTCGCGGAGTTGACGCCGTCATCGTCTCGGACTTCGTCTATGGGGTGGTGACGCCTCGGGTGCTGGAGGCGATCACCGCGATGGCGCACGAGCACGGCGTCATGCTCTTCGGAGATGTGCAGTGCAGCAGCCAGGTCGGTGACGCTGGTCGTTTTCGAGCGCCCATGCTGGTGACGCCCACCGAGAAGGAGGCGCGCATCGCGCTGGGAGATTTCAGCAGCGGGGTCGAGATCATCGCGGCGAAGTTCTTGGCCCGTACCCAGGCCAAGCACCTCGTGTTGAAGCTGGGCGCCCAGGGGTTGGTGGCGTACACCCCTCGGCCGGGAGCCGACGACGCGCTCCAGCCTCTCTACTTTCCCGCGCTGGAGCCAAACCCCGTGGACGTCGCGGGGGCGGGAGACGCGCTGTTGTCGGCGATGGCCGTGTCGATGTGTGCCGGCGCCGACCTGGTGACGGCCGCTGCCATCGGTACCTGTGCCGCGGCCATCAGCGTGGGGCGGGTGGGGAACCTGCCCATCTCGGGCGGCGAGCTGTCCTCCTACCTCGCCAACCTCGAGCAAGAGGCCAGTATCCTCTGATCGTGGCCGGCCGAGTCGTGCGTGGCCTCGCTCAGCGTCCTGGCGCTCCTCGGCGCTCGCACAGCATGTCCAGCAGCGCATGCATCAGGTAGGCGTGCCCGCACTCGACCATGCCGTAGCTTCGGCTGGCCAGGTAGGCCTCGTTCGACCCCAGCTGCCGGAGCGGGTTGTCGGCGCTGAAGCCAGTCAACGCGACGACCGGCCGACCCTGCTGGCGCGTGTAGTTGGCCGCGGCGACCACGTTGGGAGACCTCCCTGAGCTGGAGATGGCGACGAGCACGTCCGCCGGGCCGAGGTGGCGCTTGAGCATCTCCACCAGCGCGGTCTCGTAGGAGTAGTCGTTGGCGAAGCAGGTGAGCATGGCCGCGTCTGAAAGCGCGAGGGCCGGGACGAGCGCGTTCTTGGTCAGGTCGGCCGCGTAGTGGCTGCTCATCGCCTGACTGGCACCGTTCCCCACCAAGAAGACCCGCCCACCGCGCTGTGCCTCGGCCTCGAAAAGCCCTGCGGTGCTCTCGAGCCAGCGCTGAAAACTGACCGGCTGCCGGTCGACGGAGAACGCAGCCGTCTGAATGAGCGCGAAGAACTCCTGCTGGTGTTTCTGGACGTCAAGGGAACGCATGATGAGCGACGGCCTCCTGTGCCGCGAGGTAGCGCGCGGCGCTGTCGATGGCGCAGCGATAGCCAGTCAACGGCGTGGCCCGGAGCGCCCGCTGGGCCACCAGAGGGCCGTAGACGTCGCGGGGCAGGTCGGCGGCCCCGTGCGGCGGAACCACCGCCATCACCGAGGGCGCCACCGCCTGAAGGCCGCTGTTGGCCCACGCCGTCCCCAGCCGCTCTCGATGCTCGGGCCGCTCGAGGAACGAGGTCACCACACCGGAGTGATCAACCTGAAGGACGCTGTTCGACGACTCGCTGCGGTGCACGACGACGGTCGCCACTCCGCCCAGCCGATGGTGCGCCTCGACGAGCAGTCGCAGGTCCATGGTGGTGAGGATGTCGCCGTAGAGGACCAGCGTGGTGCGGTGGCGGCGGATCAAGGGCTCGAAGAGGCGCAGCGCGCCGGCCGTCCCGCTGAGCTCACGTTCTTCGACGAGCTGGAGCTCGAGCCCGTGGGGCTGGGTGGCGGCGTACCGCCGGATGACGTCGCTCTGGTGCATGAGGTTGACGCCGACCTCGCGAACGCCGGCTCGGGCGAGGTTGGCCAGCGCATAGTCCAGCAAGGGGCGACCGCCGACGGGCAGCATGGGCTTGGGCGTGGTGCGGGTGAGCTCGCCGAGGCGAGTGCCCGCGCCGGCCGCGAGGACGATGCCGGCTACGTCGGCCACGTGCGCCTCACCCATGCCGAGAGGGACGGCCAGGTCTCGTCGACGCGCACCGCCGAAGGGCTCCACGCGAGGCCCGACTGAATGGGCGGGGCGGCGGTCTCGCTGGATCGCACCAGAACGGTGCGGCAGCCCGCGAGCTCGCCGGCGTGGAGGTCGGACAGCCGATCGCCCACGACGATTGTCCGCGACAGGTCGAGGTCGAGTCGCCGCGCGGCCGCGAACAAGAGACCGGGCCGCGGCTTGCGGCACGCACAATCGACGCGCAACTCGCGACGGTCGGCGTTGGGGTGGTGCGGGCAGACCAAGAAGAGGCTCACCGCCGCTCCCGGCGCCTGGGCTTCGAGGGCGGCGTTCAGTTGCGCGTGCAACTCGGCGACGTCGTCCACCGTCAGCTCGCCGCGCGCGATGATGGGCTGGTTGGTGACGACGGCGCAGGGCAAGCCAACGTGGTTCAGGACCCGCAGGGCCTCGGCGACGCCCGGCAGCGGTACCAGCGGGCCTCGAACCTGCCCCTCGGCCACCAGGACCCCGTCGCGGTCGAGCAACACGCCCGGGCGACCTCCCCTCGGAGGCGCGACCAGTTCGCTGGCGGTGGGCACCACGGTCTGCGCCATCGACGCGTACTGACTCTGAGCGCACACGAGCGCGGACGATAACCTGCCGCTCGGGAGGCTGCATGTTCAGCTCCGTCGACGCGCTGATGGGGCGCCAGGAGCCGGGCGTCGAAAGGGTCGGAACGGCGGTGTCCCAGAAGTCGCAGGTCAACGCTCGTCGCAGCGAGCCAGGCGCCGCAAGGTGGTCGTTCGAGGCGATCAGCATGACGTCGTCCCAAACGAAGTCGCCGCGAAGAGCGCCCCGAACACGACCGCCACGCAGAGGACCACCAGTCCCGGGTTTCGGAATCGCGTGGTCGACATGCTCATCCAGGGTCAGTGTCCGCCAAAGAAGCCCGGGGAGCGAGCGACGATTCGATTCAGCGCGGTCCGCGCTTCACTGGCCGAAGGGGCGTGAACGGAAAGCTTCCAGGTTCAAGGCCGTCGGCGGCCCCCAGACCGGTGGGGGCATCACGACGTCCTTGCGGTGGAAAACGACGAGAGACCAAGTCCTGTCAGCCATCGGCAAGGCGACATGCGGGAGGTACTCGCCGCTCCGCCTCGCTGCGTCGAGGAGAGGACGCTCAGTGGTGCTGGTCGCGGGGCCAGAGTCGCGGGTCAGGCTCCCGGTCACCACGCGCACGATGATCAACTCCGGCCGCTGGGCGAGGAAGTAGGCTTCGTCCCATGCCTTGTGGCCGTAGAGCCCCGGGCGCGTCGCGATGTGCCGGTCCACCAGTCCGTAGATGTCCAGGACGTCGCCGGGGAAGTTCCAACCGAACGCGCCGATGTCTCCCAGGGCTACGGAGCGCACCCCCGGCGTGCGCGCGGCGCGCTGACCCAGTTGCGTCATTTCCAGGGTGGCGAACCTTCGCCCGTCTTCGCCCCGGAGGGAGAACAGCAGATTGGCGCCAACCCAGCAGCCGAGCGCGGCCAGCGCGACACGGCCTCCCCGGACACCCGCCGTTGCCGCGAGCACCGCCAAGCCGAGCGTCACCAGCGTGTACCGTCGAAAGCCTGGCATCCAGTCGCCGCCGCTCAGGAGCGTGGCCGCGGACAGCACCCCCAGCACCCAGAGAAGGTCCCGCGCGAAGCGGCTCCTCGCGGCCGCCAGTACCACCGGCACCACGCCCGCGACGCCCAGTCCGTAGACGAGGTAGAGGAGGAAGTACTTGCCGCCACCCAGCGCGTCGGGGGGCTTGGCATAGAAGGTGTTGGGAACGAGGGCCCCATAGGCGTGCCAGCGAAAAGCCTCCACCAACCCCACGATGGCGACGATGGGCACGAGAACCGGAGCGCTGCGCCGTCGCAGATCACCTCGCGCCAGCACCGCGGCCGCGAGGAGGCCCGCCACGAGGACGCCCTCAGGCCGGGTGGCTCCCAATAACCCCAGGGCCAGCCCGGCGGCCCAACCGACCCGCGATCGGGCCTCTCCTTGCGAGAACGCCTGCAGGCGCTCGACGGCAATCGAGAAGAGGAAGCCGTAGAGCGCCGTCTCGAGTCCGGACAGCGCGTGGTAGGCGAGCCACCCGGGCGCGATGAGCACCGCCGCGGTCGCCAGCGCCGAAGGGACGGCGCGAGCGCCGAACGTCGGTCCGAGGCGCGCTGAGAGCCGTATCAGCACCGCGATGGTCCCGAGATGGAGGCCCGCGCCGACGAGCCGCCCGAAGACGATGGGGTCGGTGTCGGGGGCAAGTTTGATCCACCCCATCGACAGGAGCGTCCAGAGGAGGTTCGTCATCCCCTCCACGGGTGGGCTGCTGAGGTTGAAGGTCGGCACCCCCGCCGTCAGCCAGTTTCGAGCGATGCGAAACGAGATCCATGCATCGTCCACTGCGAATTCAGCGTCAGTGAAGCGCCACATCTGAAGCGCGACACCCAGGAGGGCCAGCCACGTCACCACTCGCAGGGCTCGGCGCTCCGCGGCGACCTCAGGCCCCAGGCCCGATGCGCTCATCGAGGGACTCGGTGGCATAGGTGAAGTGATCGGCAAGGAGGGTCTCGGGGGACGGAGCCGGTGAGCCCCACCCTTCCTGAAGTCTGGAGGTCAACGATGGACGCCGAGAAGGCCACTCGACCATGTCGGCAGCGAAGGGACAACAGGTGGGATGTTGAGATCTCCACCTCGACCCCGGTCGGATCCTCTGGGTCCCGGCCGCGACTCTCCCTTCCGGCAGGGTCGAGAAGTGGCACCAGCGATTGACGTTTTTTGGCACCCGGCCTTCCGTCCCCCCCAAAAAAGCGATGTAGAAACAGATGCTTGAACTTGCTTGCGGTGTGGCCCAAGGCTTGCGAAGGTCCGCGCGGCAACACGAAGCAGGTCCCCGCAACACCCCCACATACCAAGGAGAAGTTCGCATGAAGAAGCTGGTCAAGAAGGGCTTTACCCTCGTGGAGCTGATGATCGTGGTCGCGATCATCGGTATCCTCGCCGCCATCGCGATTCCCAACTTCATGAAGTTCCAGGCGCGCTCGAAGCAGGGCGAGGCCAAGGCTCAGCTGAAGGGGTTCTTCACCACGGAGCGGTCCTTCATCCAAGAGAAGGACAGGTACTCGGAGAATGCCGTCGAAATGGGCTACAAGCCTGAGCGCGGCAATCGCTACGCGTACTATTTCGGTGCCAATTCTGCGGCGGATTCCATGCAGCGGGATAAGGTCGACCAGGCGATCGCGGGCAAGGCCAGCTGTGTGAGCACGGATCAGTTCAAGTTTGGCACGGGTGTTGCGCTGTATCCGGCCTATGCGGGAACTGCCATTGGCTTCGGCTCCATTGGAGGCAGCAACCCCCAGACCACGTCGCCGGGTGGCATGGCCGGCGCGAGCTGCCCCGGCTGCGAAATCACCGCCGTCGCCGCCGGCAACATCGACAACGACACCTTGATCGACAGCTGGATTGTCTCGACCAAGGACGCGACGGGGACGTCCGCCACCACCACCTGCACCACTGAGACGGCCGTGCCCGCCGGTGTTCCGTATATGTCGTACAACGACGTCGATTGCTGAGGAGCTCTCTCCGTCGCAATCATTGAAAGAGGCAGCCAGACCCCCCTGGGTCTGGCTGCCGTTTTCGTCATGAACGTTCTGATGAAGGGGACGTGGCTTTTGGGGTTGGTGACAGCCCTGGGGGTGCTCACCCGGCCTCCCGAAGGGGCGAAACGGCAACACCTCGTACCGCTGTTGCCCCACGCTGACTTGTTGAAGATTGTGGGGGCTGCGCACCTGAACCTGTTGGCTGACTACTATTGGATTCAGTGCATTCAGGCCATTGGTAACGCGAGGACCCAGGAGGAGTACCGCGATATCTACTTCTTCGCGGATCTGGCGACGACGTTGGATCCCGACTTCGAGGTCATCTATCGAGTCGCGGGGACTTCAATTCCTCACAATCTGGGCAGAGAGACCTGGGTGAACACGCGCGAGTCGTCTGCGATCCTGGAGAAGGGGCTGAAGCGTTTCCCCGACTCCCTGCAGCTTCGAATCCTGCGGTCGTACAATCTGAGCTTCTTCGACAAGGACTTCATCCGCGCCGCCGAGGTCCTGGAGAAGGCTGCTCTGCTTCCTGGTGCGCCTCGGTACCTGGGGCCGCTGTCCACCCGCCTGTATGCGCAAGGGGGACAGGTGGATTCGGGCTTGAGCCTCGCTCGCTCCATGCTCGACATCGAGACCGATCCCGACGTCAAGAAAGTCTACGAGAAGCGAATCCGGCAACTCGAGACCGAACGGGTGCTCCAGCAAGTGGACCGCGCGATCGCGGCCTATCGTTCGAAGCAGGGGAGCGACCCGGTCACAATCATCCAGCTCGTCACCGAGGGGCTTCTCCCTCCGGTCTTGGTCGACCCCTCTGGCGGTGTCATCTACATCGACGAGCATGGGGTGGCGCAGTCGAGCGCCGAGAAGCGACTGGAAGTCCATATTGACAGGCAATCGGAGGGTGCTTCGCCGTGACGTCAACATCGGTCCCCCTGCCCGTCGAGACGCGGGCATTGAGCAAGACCTACCGTCTTGGGTTTTGGATGAACCGGCAGGTTCGTGCTCTCCAGGGCCTGGACCTGCGAGTCGAGGCAGGGCAGGTCTACGGAATCCTCGGCCCCAATGGCGCCGGCAAGTCGACCACGTTGAAGATCCTGATGAACCTCGTGCGCCCGACGGGCGGCGAGGCTCTCCTATTCGGACTGCCTCCCTCCCTCCGCGAGGCCCGGCGGCTCGTGGGCTTCCTTCCGGAGAACCCAGCGCCGTACGAGTACCTCACCGGCCGGGAGTTCGTCTCCCTCGCGGGGCGGTTGATCGGTCTGGCGGGCCATGAGCTGGACACGCGAGTGACCGAGGTGCTCCGCGACGTCGAGATGGAACGATCCGCGGATCTGCAGATTCGTCGCTACTCGAAGGGAATGATTCAGCGCATCGGGTTTGCTCAGGCGATCGTCGGGCGACCGCGCTTGTTGATCCTCGACGAACCGACCTCGGGGCTCGATCCCGTCGGACGGCGCCAATTGAGAGATCACATCCTCGCGGAGCGCGCCCGCGGAACGACGGTGATCTTCTGCACTCACATCATTCCTGACGTCGAAGCCCTCTGCGACCGCGTCGCGGTGCTCGTCGGAGGGAAGTTGGTCCGCGAGGGGAGCGTGCAGGACCTGCTCACCGCCGGGGCCTCACTGGTCGAGTTGGTTCTTTCGGGGATCACCCTCGAGCGCCTGCGCACTCTCGGACACGACGTTCCCTACTCGCAGTCGTTACAGGACCGCCTTCTGATTCGGATCACCGAAGTCGACTCGCAGCCGCTGCTCAAGAAGGTGATTGAGGCCGGAGGCCGCGTGAACAGCCTCAACTCAGTGAAGTACTCGTTGGAGGACCTGTTCTTCAGCGCGCTCCAGGGCGCCAAGTCATCGGGATCCGTCGGGGGGGAGATCACATGATCCGGTCTTTCCTGGCGGTGGCCTTCAACAGCTTTCGCGAGGCGCTGCGCCACCGGATCAGCGTGGTGGTGGTGGCCTTCTCGGTGGCGTTGCTCTTCGCTACCAGCCTGGTCGCCGACGTGACGGTCATCACCCTCGATCGCGTCGTGACCGACTTTGGCCTCGGCGCGATGAGCATCAGCCTGGTGATGCTCACCATCTTCTTGTCCTGCAGCCAACTGAGCCGGGAGATCGAGCGGAAGACGATCTTTCTCATCGTCTCGAAGCCGATCTCGCGGGGCGAGTTCCTGGTGGCGCGCTTCGCCGGGAACATGTTCACGCTGGCGGTGCTGATCCTCCTGATGTCCGCGGTGTTCGTGGCGGAGGTCGTCTTGAATGGCGGGAGCGTGACGGAGGCTCAGCTCGTCGCGCTGGTGATGCTGTGGTTCGAGTTGATGGTGATTTCTTCCGTTGGGTTTCTGGTCTCGAGTTTCTCTTCCCAGTTGGTTTCGGCGGTAGTGACGACGGGGGTGTATATTTCTGGCCACCTCTCCGATGACATCTACTCGCTGTCCACGCGGACCAAGGTCCCCTCGCTCAGGGCCCTGGGGCACACGCTCTATTACATGCTCCCCAACCTCGAACGACTCAACTACCGGCCCAAGGCCTCATACGTGCTGTCGAGCACATTCTCCGAGGTGTTCGGGTCGGCCGCATACGGCACCGCCTACGCCGCGCTGATGGTCACCTTCGCGGTGTTGTTGTTCGCCAGGCGCGACTTCAAGTGACCGGGTGACCAGTGCCGCTGCTGCGCTGGAACAGCTTCGTGCAGAGGGCGCCCGCCGTAACGGCGTCTGAGCGGTCTGGCGCGCCCATCCCCGTCACGCGACGAGAGCTGTTGCTGACGTCCGCGCTCCTCGTCCTGGTGGCGCTGCTGCTCTTCGGGCGAGCGCTGTTTGGGGACGGGGTGTTGTATTTCCGCGACATTCTTCATCAGTACTGGCCGGGACGCGAAGCCGTGGCGAACGCGCTGCGGCAAGGCGTCTTTCCCGAGTGGGATCCGGCCCAGCAAGCAGGCCTTCCGCTGGCGGCCAACCCGCACCTGGGCCTCTTCTATCCCCCCAACGCGCTCTACTTCCTGTTCGATTTCCCGACCGCCTACGCGCTGCTCATCGCAGCTCACCACGTCGTGGGTGGGCTTGGGGTGTGGCGCCTGGCCCGCCTTGCAGTGTCGGGTGGAGCTGCGCTCTCTGGGGCGCTCCTCTTCATGGCTTCCGGCTACATCGTGGGCCTTCACACCGCCGCACCGCTCTTCTTCGGTGTGTCGCTCGTGCCGTGGGTGCTCTGGGCTTTGGTGGCGCAGAACCCGGCCCGACGCAGGCTCGTCATGGTGGCGCTGCTCCTGGCCGCGCAGAGCCTGTGCGGAGATCCAATCGCAGTCATCTTCAGCGGCGTGGCGGCGCTGTGTTTGATTGTCGGACGCTCGGACTGGAGGCCGCTCCTCCTCATTCTGTTGGGAGCAGGCGCGCTCGCCGTGCTTCTGGCCGCGGTTCAGCTCGTTCCGGCCTTCACCCTGTTCGCCAATTCCACGAGGGAGGGTGCGCCGACCGATGCGGGCTTTGGCAGTTGGTCCATGTCGCCGGTTCGGGTGTTCGAATTCGCCTTCCCGTTTCTGTTTGGGAAGTACCTGGACACGCCTCCCTACTGGGCGAGCTTCCTCCTCAAGGGAGTTTCATCCACCCCGTTCTCGCTCAGCCTCTATCTGGGTGCCTCGAGCGCCATGCTCGTCTTCCTGGGGGGAGACAGGCGCGCGCTTCTCCGGTTCGGGGTGTTGCTGGGAGGCCTCGGCGTCCTGCTGGCTCTCGGCGACCTGGGCCCGGCGGCAGGGTTTCTTCGCGCGGTGCCTCCGTTCTCTTTCTTCCGCTACTCGGAGAAGTACGCCTTCCTCGTCGTGCTGTCGTCGGGGCTGCTGCTTGCGCATGCCGCCGAAGCCCTGTTCGTCGCCCAGCTCAGACCTCCTCTTTGGCGCTGGGGCGTGGCCTTCGCCTTCTGTATGACGGTGCTGTCGGGCGCAGCGCTCCTGACGGTCGACTCACGTTGGGCCGAGGACGCCCTGAGACCGTGGCTCGAGACTCGAAGGGCAGGGGGCCTTGCACCGGGGGCAGTGGAATCCATCCGGTTGGCACTTCTGCACGGCGGAGCCTTCGCCGCCTTGGCGCTCGCGCTGGCCGGTCTCCGCGCGAGGCTGCGGACTGCTTGGGCAAGCGTGGCCGCTGCCGCGCTGGTGGCCACCGATCTCCTCACGGCCAACGCCGGGTTGATCTGGACGGGGCCGCGTGAGCTGTTCGAGCTTCGCCCTCCGCTGGTCGAGGAGCTGAAGGAGGCTGCGCCCAAGACCCCCTTCCGTTTCTGGCGCGACAACGTGGGCTTCGAGCGAACCGCCCCCAAGGCGTCCACGCTGGAATCGTTCACTGCGCGCCGTGGCTACGAGCTGGCGACGCTGAAGAGCAGCACCGCCACGGTGTTTCAGCTCGAGGAGATCTCCGGCTACTCGGCGGTCAATCTACGCCGGTGGACCGACGTGGCCGTGGGGCTCTACGACAGCCCCGATCGCATGCTCCAGGTGTTCGGCGGCTGTCTAGCCCTGACGCCTCCCGGGGGAGGGCATCTGGCAGGCAAGGCGGGGCTGCATCGCCTGCCCGCGGGTTCTCCGCTCTACTGGCTCTTCGGAGTGGACACGTGCCTGGACCGGCTTCGCTCCGTGCAGCGCACCGTGGTCGCGGACTCACCTCGCGCCGCCGTCGAGCGAATTCTCAGCCCGTCCTTCTCGCTGGCGGACGAGGTGACGGTGGAAGGGGGCCCGACGGGCGAGTACGCACCGGTCGAGCTTACGCACGTTCAGAGCACGCCTGACGGCATCAGCGCCGAGCTGAAGACCCCGCACCAGAAGGCCTTCATCGTCTTCGCCACCTCCTTCTACCCGGGCTGGTCCGCGGCGATCGACGGCAAGGCCGCGGAGCTCCGCATCGTCAATGGCGCGACCATGGGCGTCGAGGTGCCTGAGGAGGCCCGCCGAGTGTCCTTCGACTTCAAGGACCAGCAACTTCGGTGGGGGGCACTGTGGAGTGCTCTGGGAGGCGTGTTGGTCGTTTTGGGGTGGTGCGTACGCCGGCGCGGGGCGCAAGCCTGACGATTGACGTTCGGGTCTCGAGGTTCTGCGGCCTCTCCGGCCGCCCGGTTCGACTCGAGTGATCGCCAGGGGTAGGGTGGCGCCGATGGTGCGTCGTGAAGGCAAAGCGGAGGAGATCGCGGAAGCGAGCGCCGAAGCCGAGCCATGCTGCACCTCTCCAGCGGGTGAGAGTCCCGCACGGGTAATCGCCGGAGAGCCCGGAAGCAGACCAGCACCTGAAGCCGAGAGGCTGACTGGTGAAGCCTGGTGTCGAAAGCCCGACGCGGCGAGAGCTGCGGGCGGGAAGCAACAGCGCGGGCCGCAACATGAAGTGAAACCTGCCGCCTCGTCAGAAATACAATCCGAGAGCCGAGCCGAGCATTTCACCGCGAAGGCCACGTCAAGCTGTGCAAGGAGCCCGTGAAGACACCCGTGAAGCCGTATGCGGGAAATCCGCACGTACGGTTTGAAAGGAGGAGGGTGGAGACGGGTCGCTGACTGCGATACCGCGCCACCCACCTACCAATGTTCCGACTCCTCGTGCCCGTCGTCGCAGCCGTGGCCGGTGCGGTGGTCGCCGCGATCCTGTGGTTCACCGTGTCGCCGGTCTTCGCGAGGGCGGTCGAGATCGTCGAGCACGCTCCTGGGCAAGCGGGGACGCCCACTCGCCTCGGCGCGGCGATGCCCCTGGTGTTCGTGTTCGAGGGCCTGGTCACGGCGGCGATCATCTACCTGGTCGTCTCGTGGTTGGTGACCTCGACGACCAGCGGCGTCGGGCGGGCCCTGACCCAGCTCGCCGCCGGGCGCCCCGGAGCGTCGCTCGACTCCCACGGCGTATCGCCGGCGCTCGACGCGGCCCTCGAGCGCATCGAGGAGGACCTGAGGAGAGAGCGCGAAGTGGCCCGGGCGCAGCTCGACTCGTTGCAGAAGGCGCACCGCGAGACCCTTCGGCTCCAGACCGAGCTCGTCGCCACCGACCGACTGGCGACCGTCGGGAAGCTCGCGTCGGGCATCGCCCACGAGGTGGGCAACCCACTGGCCGGGCTGGCCGGCTACCTGTCGATTCTCGGCGGGCGCCTCGGTGATCGCGCCGACCTGGCCGATCTCGTGAAGCGGGCCGAGGCCGAAGTCCAGCGCATCGACGGCATCGTCCGCGCGCTCCTCGAGCTGGGCCGGCCGTCGCGCGGCGAGGCAGAAGTCATCGACACTCGGCCGGTGGTGGACTCCTCGATTCAACTGCTCGGCGCCTCCGCTGAGATGCGCGGGGTGACCATGACCGTGCGAGGGGCGACGAGCCAGCTGGCGCGCGCGGAGGCCGGGCCGCTGGCGCAGGTGATCGTCAACCTCCTCTTGAACGCCGCGCAGGCCATGGGCGGGCAGGGCGAGCTCGAGGTCGAGCTGGAGGAGCGGGGTGACCGGGCCTGCATCCGAGTGGCCGACCGTGGGCCGGGCATCTCTCCCGACGTGCTGCCTCGGCTCTTCGAGCTCTTCTTCACCACCAAGGCGCCGGGGAAGGGCACTGGGCTCGGGCTCGCCATGTCCAGGCACCTCCTCGCGCAGTTCGGCGGCAGCCTCGACGCCGAGAACCGACCGGGGGGCGGCGCCCTCTTCACCATCTCCCTGCCGCGACCGCGCTCCTGACCGAGGCGTGGTAGGACGGGCGCATGGCCGCGTTCCGCAGCGTGCTGGTCGCCGACGACGAGGCGTCGATTCGCCACGTGCTCTCGCTCGTCCTCGCGGACAAGGGCTACGACGTTCGCGCCGTCTCGGACGGAGAGGAGGCCCTGCGTGAGCTCGCTGCGCGCCCCTTCGACGTCCTTATCTCCGACGTGCGCATGCCGCGGCTCGATGGCCTCGCCTTGCTCGACCAGGCGCTGGCGCGCTGGCCCGACCTCACCGTCGTGGTCATGAGCGCCTACGGCTCGAAGGACCTGGCGCTGCAGGCCGTCTCGAAGGGCGCCTACGACTTCGTCCAGAAGCCCTTCAAGCCGGAGGAGATCGTCTTCGTCCTCCAGAAGGCCGAGGAGCGGCAGCGGCTGGTGCGCGAGAACAAGCGCCTGCGGGCCGCCGACGCGCCCGCCTCGCCGCTCGATCGCATCCTCGGCGACAGCGAGCCCATCAAGCTGCTGCGCAAACAGATCGTGAAGGTCGCGCCGGCGAACAGCTCGGTGCTGGTGACGGGGGAGTCGGGCACCGGCAAGGAGCTGGTGGCGCGCGCGCTCCACGAGCTCTCCCCGCGGGCGGGCGAGGTGTTCCAGCCCGTGAACTGCGGCGCCATCCCCGAGCAGCTCATCGAGTCGGAGCTCTTCGGCCACGCCAAGGGCGCCTTCACCGATGCCCGGCAGGCCAAGCGAGGGCTCCTCGCCGAGGCCGATGGCGGCACCGTCTTCCTCGACGAAATCGGTGAGCTGCCCCCCTCGGCGCAGGTGAAGTTGTTGCGCTTCCTCGCGGAGGGTGAGGTGAGGCCGGTCGGCGAGAACAAGGCCGAGAAGGTGAACGTGCGGGTGGAGGCGGCGACGCTGCGCGATCTCAAGGCGCTGGTGGCGAAGGGGGAGTTTCGCGAAGACCTCTACTTCCGCCTCAACGTGGTGAACCTCGTGGTGCCGCCGCTGCGCGACCGCGGCGACGACGTGATGCTCCTCGCCCGCCGCTGCCTCGAGCGCTTCAATCGCACCCTCAACCGCGAGCAGCTCGTCACCGGCTTCACGCCCGAGGCCGAGGCGCTGCTGCGCACGTGGCGCTGGCCCGGCAACGTGCGCGAGCTCGAGAACGCCCTCGAGCGCGCCGTGCTCCTCGCTGACGGCACGGTCATCGAGCCGGCGAACCTGCCCGACACCCTCTGGAACCAGCCCGCTCCGCAGTCTCCGCCCGCCAGCGCGCCCAGCGGTCTCGCCCTGCCCACGCCCGAGGCGATGGCGTACTCGCTGAAGAGGGCCGTGCGCACCCTCGAGGAGCAGTACATTCGCACCGCGCTCCGCAGGACGAAGGGCAACCGCACCCGCGCCGCCGAGCTCCTCGAGATCAGCCACCGCGCCTTGCTCTACAAGATCAAGGAGTACGGCATCGACCCCGATCGGGAAGCCGAGCTGGGCTGAAGCGCCGGCTCACGCGCGCGCCCACTTCGTCTCTCGCAGGACCCCACGGGCTGGGGGTACGACATATCCCACCCCCATTTGATTGTATAATTACGTATCTTTGACATCTAATTATGATCTCAAAGAGCGACCAGCTTCGTTGACAGGGCCTTCGAGCGGGGCGATGCTGGCCCCTCGATGGACGGCGACGATCAGCGGAAGAGCAACAGGGTGCAGGTGCTCCGCGAGGAGCGGTTGTTGTCGAAGGCCGAGCTGGCGCGGCGCGCTGGCGTCTCGGTGCTGACGATCGATCGCGTGGAGAAGGGCAGCGAGTGCCGCCTCGACACCAAGCGAAAGATCATCCTCGCGCTGGGCTTGAAGGTGACCGACAAGGATCAGGTCTTCAACGACTGAGCGGCAGATTTTTTCGTGAGCAGCGGGAAGGGCCTTAGGCTCGTCCCACTCGGCAGCAAGAGAAGGAGCATCTCTCCATGGCGAAGGGCAAGCTGGCGCTGGGGCTCGATATTGGATCATCCAGTGTCAAGCTGATTCAGCTGAAGGAGGTTCGGCGGCGAGGTCAGGTGACCTTCGCCCTGCAGAGCTTCGGCATGAAGCCGCTCCCGCCGGAGGCGATCGTCGATGGCGCGCTGATGAACTCCACCGCGATCGTGCAGGCGATCCAGGAGCTGCTCGGCGAGCTCAAGATCAAGCACAAGGAAGTGGCCATCGGCGTCAGCGGCCACTCGGTGATCATCAAGAAGATCTCGATGCCCCGCATGAGCCAGGAAGAGCTCGAGGAGGCCATCCAGTGGGAGGCCGAGCAGCACATTCCGTTCGAGATCAAGGACGTGAACCTCGACACCCAGATCCTGCGCCCTGACGCCAACGACGCCACCGGGCAGATGGACGTGCTCCTGGTCGCCGCCAAGAAGGACATGATCAACGACTACTCGCAGGTGGTCTCCGAGGCGGGCCTGTTGCCGGTGGTCGTCGACGTCGATGCCTTCGCCGCGCAGAACTGCTTCAGCGCCAACTACGACGTGCCCCAGAACGAGACGGTGGTGCTCATCAACGCCGGCGCGGCGGTGGTGAACATCAACATCCTCGCGGGCGGCACCACCACCTTCACCCGCGACGTCACCATCGGCGGCAACCAGTTCACCGAGGAGATTCAGAAGCAGCTCTCGGTGTCCTACGAGGAGGCCGAGGCGCTCAAGGTCGGCGGCGGTCGCGCCGACGCCGACGCCGTCGTCCCGCAGGAGGTCGAGAAGGTGATGCAGCAGGTCGCCGAGCAGGTAGCGGGCGAGATCCAGCGCTCGCTCGACTTCTACGCCGGCACCGCGGCCGACGCGAACTACACCAAGGTCTTCCTCTCCGGGGGGACCGCCAAGGTGCCCGCGCTCTTCAAGACCATCGAGACGCGCGTCGGCGTGCCGGTGGAGATTCTGAACTCGTTCAAGAAGATCGAGATCGACGATCGCAAGTTCGATCCGACCTTCATCACCGAAGTGGCGCCCCAGGCGGCGGTCGCCGTGGGTTTGGCTCTGCGCAAGCCGGGCGACAAGTTGGGTTGAGGAGGAGCGCATTCCCATGATGATTCGCATCAACCTCCTGCCGGTGAGGCAGGCCAAGAAGCGCGAGACGGGCCTCCAGCTCATCTACCTCGCGGTCACCCTGACCGTGCTCGCGGGCGTGGTGAACTACCTGTGGGTCAACAACCGCGACACGGAGCTCTCGCGGCGAAAGAGCCAGGCCGCCGACACCCAGCGCCGCATCGCCGATCTCGAGAAGACGATCGGCGAGGTGAACAACATCAACAAGCGCAAGAAGGAAGTCGAAGACAAG
>JBBIOE010000060.1:0-34612 GCA_037443525.1 Archangiaceae bacterium
CCGGCGCGGAGGCCTTGCCCCCCTCGCCGCCGAGGAGGTCGCCGCCGGCGCGCTGGTCGCGGCCGGGGCCTTGGGCGCCTCACACCTGAGCTGCACGCCGCCGACGAGGAACTGGGCTAAGGGTGGGCGCTCGACCGCATGAGCCCGATCGACGTCCTCTTCGACAACAACCGCGCCTGGTCCGAGCGCATTCGCCGAAGCGACCCGCAGTTCTTCGAGCGCCTCTCGCGCCAGCAGCGGCCGCGCTACCTGTGGATCGGCTGCGCCGACAGCCGCGTGCCGGCGAACGAGATCGTGGGGCTGGCGCCCGGCGAGCTCTTCGTGCACCGCAACGTGGCGAACGTGGTGGTGCACAGCGACCTGAACTGCCTCTCCGTGATGCAGTTCGCCGCGCAGGTGCTGCAGGTCGAGCACATCATCGTGTGCGGCCACTACGGCTGCGGCGGCGTGTCGGCGGCCTACCAGAACCAGCGCCTCGGCCTCGCCGACAACTGGCTGCGGCACGTGCAGGACGTGAACGCGAAGCACGACGAGAAGATCGCGGGGAAGCCCGAGCTCACGCAGCGCCTCGATCGCCTCTGCGAGCTCAACGTGGTCGAGCAGGTGGCGAACGTGTGCCAGACCACGGTGGTGCGGGACGCGTGGGAGCGCGGCCAGGCGCTCGCGGTGCACGGGTGGATCTACGGCCTCAAGGACGGGCTGGTGCGCGACCTGAAGACCACGGTCACCGCGCACGCCGAGGCCTCGCCGACGTACCGCCGCGCGCTCGAGGCCCTCGAGCGCTGACGCCACGGCAGGTGAAGGCGCGCCGTCAGGCGTGGAGTGGGCCGCGGCCGGTGATGGGCCTGGCGGCGCGAGGCACCTGCCGCTCGCGCGCCGCGGCGAGCATCGAGAGGGTGTACGCGCCGCAGGCCATGGCGAAGTCGCGCACCGCGACGTCGTAGTACTGCCCGGTGGTGAGCAGGTTGAGCACGATGCCGAGCATCCAGAGCGAGACGACGGCGGCCCCGATGCGGGTCCAGCGCGAGAGCACGAGCAGGCCGGCGGCGATCTCCACCACTCCGACCACGTGCATGAAGGTGCTGGCCGGCACCATGCGCGTCACCGCGGGGCTCAGGTACTTGTCCCAGTGGGTGAGCAGGTTGGTGAACTTGTCCAGGCCAGCGACGACGGGCACCACCCCGTACACGAGCTTCAACAGCCAGAACGAGGCGTCGAGTTCCTTGGGCATGACGAGCTCCTTTGGGTGACGGAATAGCCGCGCTCGCCGCGCGCCGCTCCGCCGCAATCTTGCGCTCTCGGGGCGCGCCCGCGCGGCCTCGCGCCTTGCCCTGCCTGAATGGCCCACCCGCTGCACAGCGAACCGGCATGCGAATGTCCTCCGCGCTGTCCTGGACGGCTGTCCCCGTCTTCATCGGTCTGCTGGTGCTCGGCGCCTCCGGCTGCCCGTCGCTCTTCCCCACCGGAGACTCGCCGCTCGCGCCGGTGGGCGGCGGGGACGGCACCGGCGGCGGCGGCGGCGGGTTGAATGGCTCGCCGGGCGGCGAGCTTCCGGCGCCGCGGGTTCGGGCCGGGGCCGCGGAGCCCCTGCCGCCCTCGCTTCGCGCCGGCCAGGAGACCTTCCGGGCCGACACCTTCGGTGACGAGGCCTTCTGGAGCGGCACGCTGAAGCTGCACCTGGCCATCGAGGGCGCGGCGCACGGCGGCGTAGGCCCGGGCGTCTCGCCCAAGACGGCGCTGGCGGTGGGCCTCAAGGTCGACTCCGAGGCGCTCAGCGCCGAGGCGGCGGCGGCGCTGCGCCAGGGGAAGCTCGACCTCGACGCACCGGAGACCACGCTCGCGCTCTTGAGCATGGACGCGGTGGTGGGCCTGCGGGCGACCATGACGGGCGATGGGCGGCGCCTGGAGACCCTGGGCATTCAGTGCGCGCTCTGCCACTCCACCGTCGACGACAGCGTCGCGCCGGGCATCGGCAAGCGCCTCGACGGCTGGGCGAACCGCGACCTGAACGTCGGCGCCATCGTCGACCTCTCGCCCGATCTCTCGGCGCTCTCGAACGTGCTCGGCCTCGAGCAAGACGACGTGCGCACGGTGCTGCGCGCCTGGGGGCCGGGGCGGTTCGACGCCCAGCTGCTCCTCGACGGCAAGGCCACCAGGCCCGATGGGAAGACGGCGGCGGTCCTGATTCCGCCGGCCTTCGGGCTTCTGGGGGTGAACCTGCACACCTCGACCGGCTGGGGCTCGGTTCCCTACTGGAACGCGTTCGTGGCGGTGCTGGAGATGCACGGGCGGGGCAACTTCTTCGACCCGAGGCTCGACGACGCGACGCTCTTCCCGGTGGCGGCGCGGAATCGCTTCGGTCACGTGCGCGTGGAGACGAAGCAGGACCGCGTCTCTCCCAAGCTCGCCGGCCTGCAGGCGTACCAGCTCAGCCTCGCGCCGCCGCCCCCGCCGGCCGGGAGCTTCGACCCGGCGGCGGCGTCCCGCGGCGGCGAGCTCTTCCGCGGGCAGGCCCGGTGCGCGAGCTGCCACGTCCCCCCGCTCTTCACCGAGCCCGGGTGGAACGTGCACCCCGCGGACGAGCTGGGCATCGACGACTTCCAGGCGAGCCGCTCGCCCACCGGCGCCTACCGCACCACGCCGCTGCGCGGGCTGTGGACGCACCTGAAGGGCGGCCTGTACCACGACGGCCGCTTCGCCACGCTCATGGACGTGGTGAACCACTACGACGAGGTGCAGGGCCTGAGGCTCAGCGGCGCCGACAAGCTCGACCTCGTCGAGTACCTCAAGTCGCTCTAGCCAGCGCCGGCGCGGCCTCGCCGCTCACTTGCAGCACATGAGCGGCTTGGAGACGTTGCAGTTGTCCGGCTCGGTGTAGCCGTAGGGCCAGGTGGAGGTCGGCGGTACGTAGTACATCGCGCCGTAGCTGCCGTTGGCCACAGGCGCACCCGACCAGTTGAAGCAGTCGTTGTACATGTTGGCCGCGCCGGTGCCCCAATAGGCGCGGATCTGGGACGCGTTGATCCACGTCCCCACCACCGGCAGCGACGAGGCCGTCGTGGGCACGTCGGCCGGCGCGTCGGGGCTGACCGGCTTGATGGCGTTGGCCTGCATGAGCTGCATGAGATCGTTGAGCGAGCACATGCGCGCGCCGGCGCCGTACTGCGCCTGGCAGATGACCGTGGTGGCCGCGCGCCCGTAGTAGTTCTTCCCGTTGGCCGTCGCGGTGATGTGGCCGTTGTACGTGCCCGAGGTGGCGCCCATCACGCGGGTGACGGACTGGTTGTAGGAGAGGTCGCCGCCGGTGAGCGAGGGGTGGTAGGGCACGTAGGGCTGGGCCGCCACCTGGCGCACGCGCAGCTCGTCGATGCGCCCGGAGAAGGGCGTGACGACGGTGGTGCCGGTGCTGAGCACGCCGCCGATGTGGAAGGCGCCGTTGGGCGTCGGGGTGATGGGGCCGTTGGGGCAGGCCGCCATGCCCGCCAGGACGCCATTGACCGAGACGGAGACGTTGATGCCGTCGTACCAGCCGGCCACGTGCGCCCAGGTGCCCGCGGCGAGCGGGCTGCCGGTGCTGGAGGCGGTGCAGGCGGTGCCGGTGGCGGTGGGGATGACGGAGAACTGCACCTCGGCGCCGAGCTCCTGCAGGGTGTAGGAGCCCACCTTGGTGGCCAGCACCTGGGTGCCGGTGAGCGGCGCCTGCGGCTGAATCCACGCCTCGATCCACACCTGGGCGCTGTCGGGGATCTTGGTCGGGCCGGCGATGGTGACGACGCCACCGGCGAAGCCCGCCGCCTTGCCGGAGTGCCCGCCCGCGCCGGCCGTCACGCCACCGGCGGGGACCGTGGCGGTGTTCGCGTAGCTGGAGCTGTCGGCGAAGCTGGTGCCGGAGATCTCGTCGAACTCCAGGTCGAGCACCGTCGCGCCGCCCGCGGGCCCCGCCGGACCCGCCGCGCCGGCGGCACCATTGGCCCCGGCCGGCCCTGTGGGCCCGGTCGCCCCAACGGCACCCGCGGGCCCCGTCGGACCCGTGACGCCCGCCGGCCCCTCGGGCCCAGATGGCCCCGCCGCTCCGTCGGTGCCCTTCGTACCGGCCGGTCCCGCTGGACCCGCGGGCCCCGCCGGACCCGTTTGCCCGGTCGAGCCGGTGCACGCCGAGACAATCACTCCCACCATGACAACGCTCATGAACAGCCGCATGTGCCTCACCCTCCTCGCGAGAACCGAGCCGGCGACTCTAGCCGCTCCGGGCGAGCCGTGGGGGGAAGAGCACGCTCCGGGCGGCGGCGGCAGTCAGTGCGTCACCGGCTCCGGCAAGGGCACCAGCTCGGTGCCCAACCGGGCCGCGTTCCCCGCGAACACGCAGTCGGCGCTCACCCGCACCTCGAGCGGGCCGGGCGGCGTCTGGGCGTCGCTGGTGGTGACCAGGACGCTCCCGCTCTGAACGTGGAGGCCGATGAGGTTGTCGAGGAACGCCGTGGCGAGCAGGCGCCCGGCCGACGCGGAGAACGCCGCGCCGACGCCGGCGCTCTTTTGCACCCACGAGCTCCTCAGGGTCGCGCTGCTCCCCAGGTTGGCGACGACACCGTGTCCCATCGAGCCGTCGACCCGGGCGAGCGTGCCGGAGACCAGCGTCGAGCCGAGCTCCACCGCGCTGCCGGGCTGCACCACGAGCACGCCGGCCTCCCGATTGCCGGAGAGCACGCTGCGGTCGACGCGCACCTGCGACCCACCGGCGACGTCGACGCCGTGGCCAGCGAGACCGTTCGCACCGGGGAGTGTCCCGAGAATCACCGAGGACGCGAGGGTTACGGTGGGCGGAATCGCCGAGGGGTCCGGCGTCTGGCCGGGCTCGGCGAGCACGTTCGCCACCACGCCCGACGAGTGGTTCCCGACGAAGGCGGAGCCCTCGACCACCACGGTGCTGCCCTGCCCCACCGTCAGGCCGACGCCGGTGCCGCTCAGCTTGGCGTCGAGATCGGAGGGGTGCGTCACCGTGTCCCGCACCAAGACGCCGGTCAGGTGCGCGGTCGCTCCTCGCTGCGTCATCAGCGCGTTGGAGACGGTGCCCACCACCGCCGAGTCGACGACCTCGAGCGAGCTCGTCTCGTCGGCGACGATGCCGTAGGCGAAGCGGCCGGGCCGAAATGGGAGCGGCCCGCGAACGACGGAGCCCTCCACCCGGGCCGAGCTGGTGGCGCCCTTCACCATCACGCCGCTGCGGGCGTTCTCGGCGACCACCGAGGCGCGAAGCGTGATGGCCCCACCGGTCGTCGCCACCGCGCCGTGGCCGCTCAGCGGGACGCTGTCGGGGACGGTGAGACGAATCACGCTCTCGGTGAGGGTCGCTGTGGACTGGGCCTCCGACACCTTCACACCGACGCCGGTGCTGCGCTCGATGAGGCTTCGGCTGATGGTCGCGGTGGAGGCCCCCTGGACGACGACGCCGTAGCCGAGCTCCCCGGTGGGCCCGGGGACGGTGTCCCGGACGACGACGCGCAGCAGGGAGGTGGTGGCGCCGCTCGTCAGCGCGACGCCGTAGCCGGTGTTCGCCAGGAGCGCGCTGTCGGAGAGCTCCAACGAGCCCTGGGACTGGGCTCCGGCGCCCCACCCGAACTTTCCGGCTCCGTCGGGCTTCGAGCTGTGGACCAGCGTGTGGCTCGCGCGCAGCACGCTCCCGGCACCGGTGACGAAGAGGCCGTTGCCGACGTTACCGTCGGCGATGACGTCGAAGAGCTCGGCGGAGCCGCCCTTGTAGACGTAGACGCCGGAGAGCGCGTGGTTGGCCAGGGTGAGGCCGCGGAGGGTGACGCCCTGCGCGCCCGAGACGAGGATTCCGGCCATCTGGGAGAACGGCCCCTCGATGCGCACCTGCGGAGCGCACTTCCCGACCAGGGAGACCGGCCTGCGGAGGGTGAGGCTCTCGCGGTAGGTGCCCGCAGCGACGGCGATCACGGCTCCGGCTGGAGCGGCGGTGATGGCGGCGGTGAGGGTCTGGAAGTGCGTCGCGTCGGTGGGCCCCGCGGGGTCGACGAAGTGCGTCGCCTCGGCGGGAGGAAAGAGCGCGCTGCAGGAGCCGACGGGCGCGCAGGTCTGGCTTCCGATGGCCGGCCGCTCGCCGGGGGCGCAGGTGTCGGCCACCAGCGGCGCGCAGCCCCAGCCCGAGCCGTCCTCGGTGAAACCCTCGGGGCAGGTGGTCCACCCGACGGGCTCGCAGGTGGCCTTGCCGAGCTTCGGGGTGGTGCCGGGCGGGCAGTCTCCGGCCGGGAGGATGCCCACGCAGCCGGCGTCGCTGCCGTCCGGAGCAAAGCCGTCGGGACACGTCGTGGCGATCGGGCAGACGTCGGGAGGCGCGCAGTCGGGCGCGGGAGGCGCTGGGGTACAGCTGAAGAGAGAGGTGAGGGTCAGGGCGGTCGCGAGGAGGCGGGTCGTCGGGACTTCGGTGCGCATCGCTGAGGCCATGAGTCGGCACCGTAGCGGTTCGGTGCGGGGAACCAAGGGGCGTGCGAAGAACGTCCGGTCCTCCCAGCAGCTCGGCGCACGTGTTACGGATGCGCCCGACGACGTACGCAATGGGCTACTCCCTCACATGGTTGGCCGCACGCGGACGCACTCCCGAGGAAGTGCGGATCGCCCTTGGTCTTCGACTCACCGATCAGCGAGAGGAAATCGCAGAGTCGCCGTACTCCGCGATCACGATGCCGGGCGGCTGGTACGTGATTGTCGCGAACGAGCTCGATGAATCGTTTGCGGACACGTCTGTCCTCGCACGGTTGTCTCAAGGCTCGTCCGAAGTCGTGACATGCTCCATCGAAGAGCACGTGATGGCCAGTGAAGCCTGCGAGTGGAAGGCCGGCAACGAGCTCTGGCGAGCCAGCCACCAATCAGACCAAGGCATCTACCATCTGGCTACGGAGGGCCACTTGCCAGCAACGTTCGAGAAGCTCCTCGATGAGGCGCGGTCGAAGCAGGAGAACGTCGGGGCTCAGTCATCAAACGTCGATCACCTGTTCGATGTGCCCATCGAGATCGCGAAGTCTCGGACCGGATTCCGTCACGATGAAGGAGGCCAAGACCACCCAGAGAAGGAGCCATTCGAGATCCTCGTTCCAATCGAGGACAGACACCGCGGCGCCGCGCAGTCCATGACCATTGTCGACCGAATTGGGATGGGCATGCTGGCGTTCTTCTCAACTGGCATCATTGTCGGTCTGTCGTTCTTGCTCATGTCGGCAGCGGCGCTTGCGATGAGAGATGGTTTCGAGCCTCCCTGGTCGCCTGCAGCAGTCCTCCCGCTGTTGATTGTCGGCACCGTCGCTGCCGCAATCGTCACCGTGGGCTTGCTGCGGAGAATGTGGACGGGAAACGCGAAAGTAACTCTCTCGCCGACGTCGCTGAACGTTGCCCTCTGCATTTGTTTAGCAGTCAACGGGCTATGGCCCGCATTTCGTATCGGTGAGCTCAATGGCTTCACCGCAATACTGGGTGGCGTCGGCCTCCTCTTCGCGGGCATTTCGTTTCTCATGATCCGCTTCATGGTCCAAGACAGGCAACCAACAAGCCCGTGATGGGATTTCGTCGCTCCGGTCGGCGTCACCGACTCCGTGCTTTCGAGGACTGCCCCGGCCGAGGCTTCGCCTTTCGGCCGCTCGCCTCGAACACGCCGCCTGAACGGCGAAACCCGAGTCTGGCCCGCGGTTGGCAAGGCGCATGCTCCTCTCTGGGGGACGACCCACAGCAGGAGAACCCCCATGAGCCCCCTTATGCGTGCGTTGTCGATGGCCGCCCTCGTCGCCGGGCTGCCGAGCCTGACCCAGCCCGCCGCCGCTCAGCCCGCCAGGCGCGCGGAGACGAAGACCAAGAAGCCGCCCGCCCAGGAGCGCACCCAGGAGCAGGCGGCGTCCAAGCCCAAGCCGCTCGACGGCGGCTCGGTCACCTGGGGCCTGGGCGAGGAGGCGGCGGACGCCAGGCTCGCCCAAAGAATCCGCAAGGCCCTGCAGGACGACGCGCGGCTCTCCGTCGCCGCGAAGACGGTGACGCTTCGCGTGGGCAACGGCCTGGTGCGGCTGCAGGGCCTGGTGGAGACCGAAGCGGAGCGCACCCTGGTCCGCCAGCACGCCACCGACGCGGCCGGCCTCGACAACGTCGTCGACGAGCTCGAGGTGCGGGGCACCGGCGCGCCGCCCACCATGTGAGCGTCAATCCACATGGTGGGCGCTGCTCTCTTGCGGCGGGGTGCGAGCGGGTGGCCCGCCCGCCTCGCTACGGCGCCGGAGCCTTGCAGCCGTAGTCCGCGCAGACGCCCGAGGGGCAGTTTCCAGTCTGGCACTCGGCGCCGGTGGTGCAGGTGGCGCCATTGGCCTTGGTGGCCTGGCAGGTGCCGGCGCAGTAGGTGCCCGACACGCAGTCGCTGCTGAACACGCCGCCGGTCCCGCTGCAGGTCTGGCCGGCGGTCTTCCGCGCCGCGCAGGTTCCCTTGGTGAAGGTGCTCATCGACTCGCCCTGGCAGACGAGGCCCGGCTGGCAGGAAATGTCGAAGAGGCAGGCCCCGCCCGACGGCTCGAGGGTCTTGCAGACGCCCGCGGTGCTGGGCGAGGTCTGGTCGCAGTACAGGTCGTACTTGCAGCCCGGCTGGGGCACGTTGAAGAGGGCGCAGGTGCCCTGGAGCCCCGCCAGCGGCTTGCAGGTTCCGGCGCTGCTCCCGGACGCGGTAACGCACTTGAGCCCCGTGGCGCAGGGGATGGCGGCAGGCCCCCCGGCGCAGGCCTGCCCGGAGGTGGCCACTGCCGTGCAGACGTTCGAGGCGCTGCAGTAGGCCCCGCCGACGCAGGTCTGCGTCGTGTTGGCCGACCCCGTCGTCGCGCACGAGCTGCCCAGCGCCACGTGCGCGGCGCACTTGCCGTCATAGACGTAGTTGCCCGGGCCGCACTCCGAGTCGTTCTGGGCCGCGGCGCCGATGGCCTTGTACGCCGCGCAGGTGCCCGGGCAGGTGCTGGACGACGAGGAGCAGAAGTTGCCCGGCGTGCAGTCCCGGTTGGTGTAGCAGGTGCCGCCGACGGCGACGCGCCCGCGGACGATGTCCTTGCACTCGGCGAGCTCGTTGGTCGGGTCGCCGCCGCTCAACACCGAGCACCCCGCCTTGGTCTGGATCGCGCTCATGCAGGAAGCGACGCGCGACTGGTCGACCTCCGCGCGCTCGTTCTTGAGGGCCACCAGATCCTGCGGGTCGCAGCCGGCCCCGCCCGCGTACTGGTTCATCCAGACCTTGCAGGAGGCGTTCGCCTCCATCTGCCCGCAGCGTATCATCAGCTCGCACATCGCGCCGGCCACGTTGGGACAGACCTGGGTGTTGTACACGTCGACGCCCGCTTGACCGGTGACGTAGGTCGCGCTGCCGCCGCCGGTGCTGCCGCCGCCTCCTCCTCCAGTGCCGCCGCCGCTGCCGCCGTCGGGCTTGTTGCCGCCGATCGCGCCGCAGGCCGCTGAAAGCAGCGACACCGTCACCGCGCCCAAGAGCGCCCCTCGAGTCCAAGCCATCATTTTCGGTCCCCTTCCCTCGTCGTGCCGGTCCGGCCCCGACACGTGATGAGGCCGTGTCTACCCAAGCAACACGACCACGTCCATCGCGCTGGGCGGACGCCTTCGTCGCGTCGTCGGGCACCGGACCAAGCGGTCAGAGCTGCCTGCGCGTCGCGCCAGTTCATTATGCATTTCGCGCCAAGTCGTCACGCTCGCGACGGTCTCGGCGGGTTTCACGTACCGGCTCGCAGACAGATCGCCGCCGGGCGGTAGGCTGCGCCGATGCCCGCCACCTACTCGGTTCGTTCCGGAGACACGCTGTCGTCCATCGCGGCTCGCTACAAGGTGCCGCTGTCCACGCTCGTCAAGGCGAACAACATCGCCAACCCCGACCGCATCTGGCAGGGCATGACGCTCACCATCCCGGACCAGGGAAAAGACGGCTTCTCGACGGGCAGGACCAGCACGGGCAGCGGCTCGCCGGCGATCACCGGCGTCGTCCCAATCACCGCCCCACCCAAGCCGACCAGCGCCAGCATCCTCGCCGCGGCCGTCGAGCGCTCGCGCACCCACGGCGCGGACTACGCGGTGGCCGCCGCCGGCGTCAGCTGCAACAAGACGTTCCCCGGCAACAAGGTCCCCGACCAGACACCGCTCGAGAGCACCCGCGGCAAGTGGAAGTGCAACATGTTCGTCGGCGACGTGCTCACCGCCGCGGGCTGCAAGCCGCCACAATACAGCGGCGAGGCCTGGTACGCGCTCTCGCAGGAGTGGCACAACTACACCGACCTCTTCGACGTCATCCCGCCGGAGAAGGCCCGCCCCGGCGACATTCTCACCATCGATCGCACGCCGCTGCCCGCGAACAAGAAGTCCGAGGGCGGAGGGCACGTGGTGGTGCTGGCCACCGCCATCACGGGCGGCTCCTACGAGGCCTACGGCGCCACCGAGACTGGCGCCGTGAAGACGCAGCGCACGATCGCCGGAGACACCGCCGGCCTCAACGGCAAGGGCGAGCACTTCAAGGTGTACGTCCTGCGCCCGAAGAACGTCGCCTCCACGCTGGGAGGGTGACGCCGCCCACCAGCGTCACGCCACCTGCCCGTCGAGCACGGTGTCGAGGGTGAAGGGCAGCTCGCGCACCCGCTTCCCGGTGGCGTGGAAGATGGCGTTGCCGATGGCCGCCACCGCGCCGGTGATGCCGATCTCCCCCGCGCCCTTGGCGCCGAGCGGGCTGACCAGCTCGTCCTTCTCCGCCACTAGGACGATCTCGATGGGCGGCACGTCGGCGTTCACCGGCACGTGGTACTCGGCGAGGTTGGTGTTCACGAAGCGGCCCTGGCGCACGTCCATCAGCGACTTCTCGTGGAGCGCCATGCCGATGCCCCACACGATGCCGCCCTGGAGCTGGCTGGTGAGCGTCTTGGCGTTGAGCACCTTCCCCAGCGCGAACGCGCCCGTCCACCGCGTCACCCGCACCGTGCCCAGGTCGGCGTCGACCTTCACCTCGCAGAACTGCGCGCCGAAGCCGTACATCGAGTGCTCGCCGGCCTGGGGCGCGCTGGAGGGCTGGCCCCGCTCGCGGCCCGGCTCCGCGAAGGCCTCCTGCTCCACCGAGCGCTTGCCCCAGCGGCCGAGGATGTCCTCGTAGCTGGCCCTCCTCGACGGCTCGCGCGCCACGCTCACCACGCCGTCCTTCGTCGCCAGCTCCGCCGCCCGGACGTTGAAGAGCGGCGAGTCTTCGTCACCCGTCGCGTACTGGAGCACCCGGCTCCGCAAGGCGCGGCAGGCGAGCAGCACCGCCGAGCCGGCGCTGGTGGCCGAGCACGAGCCGCCCGAGGTGGGCGCCGCGGGCAGTCTGGTGTCGGCGAGCTCCACCCGCACCTTGGAGGGCGCGACGCCCAGCGTGTCCGCCGCCACCTGGGTGAGGATGGTGTAGGTGCCGGTGCCCAGGTCCTGCGTGCCGCACAGCACGCGCACCGAGCCGTCGGCGAGCATCACCGCCCGCGCGGCCGCCGGCCGGAAGAGCGACGGGTAGGCGGCGGTGGCCATGCCGGTGCCCCAGAGCCAGCGCCCCTCGCGCCGGGCGCCCGGCCTCGGATCGCGCTTCGCCCAGCCGAAGGCCTCGGCGCCCTTCGCGTAGCACTCCTTGAGCGACTTGCTGGAGAAGGGGCGGCCGGTGCTCTCGTCCTTCTCGGCGTAGTTCTCGAGCCGCAGCTCGATGGGGTCCATCACCAGCGCCACCGCGAGCTCGTCCATCGCGGTCTCCAGGGAGAAGTTGCCGCTCGATTCGCCCGGCGCCCGCATGTAGGTCGGCGAGCTCACGTCGAGCCGCACCAGCCGGTGGCTGATGGCCACGTTGTCGCAGGCGTAGAGGAGCGCGGGTGAGGCGCCGGTGGGCTCCATGAACTCGTCGCGCCGCGAGGTGTGGTTGTGCGCCGCGTGCCGCAGGGCCAGCAGCCGCCCGTCGCGCCGCGCCGCGAGCAGGTTCGCCTGCCGCGTCTGGGGCCGGTGCCCCACGGTCATGAACATCTGCCGCCGGGTGAGCACGCACTTCACCGGCCGCTTCACCAGCTTCGCCGCCAGCGCGGTCAACGGCGTGTGCGGCCACGACTGCCCCTTGCCGCCAAAGCCGCCGCCCACGAAGGGATCGATGACGCGCACGTCGTCGTGCGAGAGGCCGAAGAGCTCGCACAGGTTCTGGGCGGTGTTGGTGACGCCCTGGGTGGCGTCGTAGACGGTGAGGCGCTCGCCCTCCCAGGCGGCGACGGTGGCGTGCGGCTCCATCGGGTTGTGGTGCTCGGGAGGCGTCCGGTAGACCTCGTCGATCTTCGTCGCCGCGCCGGCCACGCCCTGCTCCACGTTGCCGCGCTTCGACTCGCCCGGCCGGAAGCTGGTGTTGGGCACGAAGCCGGTCTCGAGCTTGGCCTCGAGCTCCACCTCGGGCTTCTCCTCGTCGTAGGCGGCCTTCACCAGCTCGGCGGCGTGCTGCGCCTGCTCGAGGGTGCCGGCCACCACCACCGCGACGATCTGCCCGCTGTGCCGAATCGTCCAGTCGAGCAAGGGCGTCGAGTCGCCGGCCGGCGGAACGGTGGGGGTGGGCATCGTGGGCATCGTCTTCTGGGTGATGACCGCCAGCACTCCGGGCGCCTTCTCGGCCGCGCGGGTGTCGAGGCTCTTCACCGTGCCGCGGGCGATGGGGCTCTCCACCAGCACCGCGTGCACCAGGCCCGGCAGCTCGAACTCCGCGGCGTAGCGCGCGGCGCCGGTCACCTTGAGGGTGCCGTCCACCCGACTCATCGGCTGTCCGACCAGCGGCGGCGCTGGCGCCTTTCCCTCGTCGCGGGTGGCCATGCTCATGCCTCCAGCAGCTCGACGAGCCCGCGCACGATGGAGCGCTTGGCGAGCTCGATCTTGAACCGGTTGTGGGGAAAGCCCTTGGCGCCCTGGAGCGCGAGCTCGGCCGCCTCGCGGAAGCTGTGGGCGTTGGCCGGCCGGCCCCTCAGCGCCCGCTCGGCCTCCAGGGGGCGCCACGGCTTGGGGGCCACGCCGCCCAGGGCGAGGCGCACGTCCTCCACCACGCCGCCGGAGACGCTCAAGGCCACCGCCACCGAGGTGAGGGCGAAGGCGAACGAGGCGCGGTCCCGCACCTTCACGTAGCGCGAGCGCGCCGCGAGCGGCAGCGCCGGCACGTCGACGGCGGTGATGAGCTCGCCGTGCTTGAGCGTGGTCTCGAGGTGGGGCGTGTCGCCGGGGAGCCGGTGCAGCTCGCCGATGGGAATGGTGCGCGGCCCCTCGGGCCCCTGGAGCTGCACCTGGGCGTCGAGCATGGCGAGGGCCACCGCCAGGTCGCTGGGGTGCACGGCGATGCACGCCTCGCTCTGACCGAGGACGGCGTGAATGCGGTTCTGCCCGAGGATGGCCGGGCAGCCGCTGCCGGGCGCGCGCTTGTTGCAGGCGAAGGCGGTGTCATAGAAGTACCAGCAGCGGGTGCGCTGCAGGAGGTTGCCGCCGGTGGTGGCGAGGTTTCGCAGCTGCGGGCTCGCCCCGGAGAGGAGCGCCTGCGAGAGCACCGGGTAGGCGCGCACCACCCGCGGGTCCTCGGCGAGATCGGCGTTCTTCACCAGCGCGCCCACCCGGAGGCCGCCGGCGGGGAGCGGCTCGATGGTCGACAGCGGCAGGCGGCTGACGTCGACCAGCTTGCCGGGCGTCTCCACGCCGTACTTCATGAGATCGACGAGGTTGGTGCCGCCGGCGAGGAAGCGAGCGTCGGGGCCCTGCGCCTGCGAGCGCACCGCGCCGTCCACGGTGGTGGCGCGCTCGTAGGTCAACGGCCTCACGCCGGCCTCCGCAGCGAGCGCCGGGCGTCGAGGACGGCGGCGCGGATGCCGACGTAGGCGCCGCAGCGGCAGAGGTTGCCGCTCATCCACTCCGCGACCATCTCGGGCGACTCGGCGTGGCCCTCCTGGAGGCAGGCGGTGGCGGACATGATCTGCCCCGGCGTGCAGTAGCCGCACTGGAGCCCGTCGTGGGCGACGAAGGCCGCCTGCACCGGGTGGAGCACGCCGTCCTGGGCCAGCCCCTCGATGGTGACGATGCGCCGGCCCTCGGCCTGCTTGGCGAGCACCAGGCAGGCGTTCACGCGGCGGCCGTCGAGGTGAATGGTGCAGGCGCCGCACTGGCCGTGGTCGCAGCCCTTCTTGGTGCCGGTGAGGCCGAGGCGCTCGCGGAGCGCGTCGAGCACGGTGATGCGCGGGTCGCCGTCGACGCGCACGTCCTTGCCGTTGACGTTGAGGAGGGTGGCGCCCTCGCCTCGGGCCGGGCGCCGCGGCTCGGCGGGCTGGGCGGACGCCTCGGTCGGGGCGGCGGCGGCGGTGACGGCGACGGCCACGGCGGTGAACAACAGCTCGCGGCGCGAGAGCCCGCCGTCGCGGGCCAGGGCCCAGAGCGACTCGGCGAGGGCTTCGAGGGAGGGCCGAACGCCGGGCGGCGCGAGGTGGCGCCAGCGCACCCGTCCGCCCGCGTCGATGAGGAAGGTGGCCTGGCGGCCCTCGACGCCGTAGCGGCGCGCCCAGAAGGGAGACGTCGAGGCGTCGTGGAGGAGCGGGAGGCGGAAGCGCTCGTCCGGCCCCAGCTCGGCGTCGAACCAGAAGCGGTCAGGCGCCGCGCCGACGAGCGCGCCGCCGCCGGGGAGCGACTTCAACAGCGCGTTGATCTGCCGGAGGTGATCGGCGCGCGCCGGGTCCCACTCGCCGGGGAAGAAGGTGAGCACCACCGGGTGTCCGCGCAAATCGCGCAGCGTACAGGGCAGGCCGTGCGCGTCGAACCAGTCCAGATCGGGCGCCTCGACCCCTACGTCGGGAGGCGCGGCCGTCGAGCCGTTGGGCTCGGTGACGTCGGGTGGATGCACGGAGTCCTCCAGGTACGCGAGAACGCCAGCCGCGGTGCAAGGGGGTCGCCACGAGGGGGGGTACGTGCGTGTCGACCTGGCGCCGCTCACGCTCGAGCTGTGTCCCCGCGCCGTTCGCCCAAAGCGGAGTCGAGGGGCCAGCCGACCCCGTGCGGACCCAGCGGGCCCTCGACTTCGCTCGGGCTGAACGGACTCGCTATTCCGACCAACCCTCTCGGGCTGAACGGTGACGGGTCGAGATCCGACGAACCCTCAGGACTTCGCTCGGGCTGAACGGTTGCGAGTCCAGAGGTGATGCGTCGTCCGGCGCCAACGGAGCGGTGACCACGTGCGAGGAAGGGTGCCCGCCCGGAGCGCCCAGCGCCGCTATCTCCGCGAGGTGGCGCGCGCGGAGCGATCGGTGCTGGTGCTGGGCGCGGGCGCGTCGGGGCTCGCCGCCGCCTCGGCGCTGGCGTCGGAGGGCGTCCGCGTGGTGGTGGTGGAGGCCCGCCCGCGCACCGGCGGCCGCGTCGACACCCGGCACGACGCGCGCTTCGGCACTCCGGTCGAGCACGGCGCGGAGTTCGTTCACGGCCGCCCGGCCGTCGTCCAGGCGCTGGCGAAGCGCGCCCGCGCGCGGCTTCTGGAGATCGACGGCCAGGTGCTCACCTTCCGAGGCCGAACGCTGGTGCCCGCGCTGCGCCAGTTCGAGCGCATGCACGAGCTGCTGGAAGCGGGCGGCGGCGAGGGGCCGTTCTCCGACGTGCTCGAGGGGAACGAGGCGCGCCGCTTCTCGCCGCTGGAGCGCGGGCTCGCGAGAGGCTTCGTCGAGGGCTACTACCTCGCCCCAGCGAAGCGCCAGGGTCGCGCCGCCCTGCGCGCGATGACCGAGGCGGAGGAGCGGATCGGCGCCGAGCGCTCGTTTCGGGTGCGCGAGGGCCAGGCCGCGCTGCTCGCTCCGCTCGTGCACGACGTCACGCGCGAGGCGGAGCTGCGGCTGTCGACCACCGTCACTCAGGTGCGCTGGCGGCCGGGGCGCGTCGCCGTCGAGGCGAAGAACGCGGCCGGCGCGCGCCTGGTGCTCCAGGCCGAGCGGCTGGTCGTCACCCTGCCCGCTCCGCTCCTCGCCGCCGGCGAGCCCCGCTTCACCCCCGCGCTCACCGAGAAGCGGCGCACGGCCCAGCGGCTCGACGCCGGCCCGGTGGTGAAGGTGCACCTGCGCTTCCGGCGCGCGGTCTGGCGCGAGCGCGGCGCCGTCGCCCGGCCCTTCCCCGAGCTGGCCTTCGCCATCGCCCCGACGCTGGCGGTGCCGACGTGGTGGACGCCGTTTCCGCTCGACGCGCCGCTCCTCGTGGGCTGGGCCGGCGGGCCCTCGGCGGCCAGGCTCGACGCGCTCTCCGACCGGGAGGTGGTGCACCGCGGTCTGGCTACGCTCGCGCGAGCTTTCCGAGCGGCGCGCCCGCTGCTCGAGGACGCTCTGGACGACGCGACCGTGACGCGCTGGGCCCGCGACCCGCTGGCGCGCGGAGGCTACGCCGTCTTTCCACCCGGCACCTCGCACGTCCCCGCCGAGCTCGCCGCGCCCCTCGACGGCACCCTGTTCTTCGCCGGCGAGGCGACCACCCTGGGCGCCGCCGGCACCGTGCATGGCGCTCTCGAGTCGGGCGCGCGCGCCGCCCGCGAGGTGCTCGCGTCGCTCTGAAGGGGTAAAGCTCACCCATGCCACGAACGACACACCGACTCTGGCCCATCGCAGTCATCGTGCTCGCGAGCGGGTGTCCGCTCTACGGCACCATCGGCCCACAGGGCGTTCGCGTCGGCGACACCACCGGCGCGCTGCCCCCCAGAGCCCCCACGTGTCTGGTGGGCTCCGTGTGGCGCGCCGGCTCGATCGCCGCGCCGGTCTCGGGCGCGACGCTGCGCCTGTCACGCGAGGGCTCGAACCCCGTCGAGGGCGTCACGAGCACCACCGGCGCGTACCGGCTGTGCCCCGACTGGACCGTGGCGCCCGGCGACGCTTCGACGCTGACCGGGTCACTCGCCGTCTCCGCGCCAGGGCTCGCATCGACCACGCAAGTCGTCGCGCTCGCCGACGGCCGCGACGCCAGTCTCGACGTGATGCTCGTCGCCTCGACTCCGTGAAGCAGCACCGAGCTGCCGAGGCACGTCGCTTGCCACGTCGGGCTCGTGCGGCGCGGCGAGGTGCGCATCGGCTGCTCGGGCTGGCTCTACGACCACTGGCGTGGCGACTTCTATGCGCCTGAGCTCCGGCAGGCCGACTGGCTCACCTTCTACGCGTCGCGCTTCGACACGGTGGAGATCAACAACAGCTTCTACCGGCTCCCCGAGCGGTCCACCTTCGCCGCCTGGGCGCGCGCCACGCCGGAGGACTTCCTCTTCGCGGTGAAGGCGAGCCGCTTCCTCACCCACCTCAAGAAGCTGAAGGACCCCGAGGCGCCGCTGGAGCGTCTCTTCGACCGGTTGCGCGGGCTCGGCGAGCGCCTGGGCCCAGTGCTCTACCAGCTCCCGCCGAGGTGGAAGGTGAACGTGGAGCGCTTTCGCCACTTCCTCGAGGCGCTGCCCCAGGGGGTGCGCCAGGTGGTCGAGTTTCGCGATCCCTCCTGGTACGTCGGCGAGATCCGCGCGCTGCTCGAGCGGCACCAGGTCGCGCTCTGCCTCCACGACAAACCCGGCTCGACGCCCAAGCGCGAGCGCGTCGGGCCGTTCGTCTACGTGCGCTTTCACGGCAGCGTCGGGACGCCGGACGACGGCTACTCGACCGCGACGCTCCGGCGCTGGGCCACCTGGCTCGACGCGCAGCGGAAGGACGGCGTGGACGTGTACGCCTACTTCAACAACGACGTCCTCGCTCACGCCCCGAGGAACGCGGCCACGCTGCGGCGCATGCTGAGGGGTGAGTGACGAGGAGCGCCGTCGTCCCGCGCCGAATCGGAGCCTGCCGACCGTGCGGTCTCGATGGGGCGGATCCGAGCTCGGACGCCCTTCGACGTCGCTCACAGGGTCGATCGAAGCACGGAACCTGGCACCGGTCAGTCCGAGCGTCGTCGAGGACCTCGGTCGATCCGAGCATCAGCGCCGCGCCCTGGCGCGCGTGCGGGCGGCCTTCCGCGCGGCCTGGGAGCGGCTGGCCTTCGAGCGACCGAGCGCCGCCGCGTGCCCCTGCCTCGAGAGCGCCGCCTTCGACGCCGCCCGGCGAGGCATCTTCTTCAGCGCCTTCAAGGTGGCGCGCGCGCGCGTGGGCGACTTGGCGCGAGCGCTTGGCCGCTCGCTCGGACGGGTCGGCGCTCCGGCGCGCTGGCCTCGCCTCCGCACTGGGATGCCCGCGCGCCGCGCCTGCGACAGGCCAATGGCGATGGCCTGCTTGGTGCTCTTCGCGCCGTGCTGGCCCCGGCGCAGGTGCTCGATCTCCTTCTTCACGAACTCCCCCGCGGCGGTGCTGGGCGACTTCCCGCGGCGCAGGTCCTCGCGCGCGCGCTCGACGGTGTGCTTGTCCGGCATGGGGCTCTCCAGGGTTCGGGTCTGAGCTCGAAGGAGCGCAAGGCCCGTGCCGCAAGGCTCAGCCCGCCGGCGGCGCCGCCCGCACCAGCTTCCGCTTTCGGAGCGGTGGCCGGGTCAGCTCCTGGCGCCGGCTCGGCCGGTGGGCGGGCTTGCGCCCCGCGAGCTTCACCGGCCGCCCGCGCGCCGCCGAGGCGTAGAGCGCGCGAATCACGCGCACGTCGGCGAGCCCCTCGTCGCCCGCGGGCTCCGGCTCCTTCCCCCGTTGGATGCAGTCGGAGAAGTGCACCAGCTCCGGCGCAAACTGATCGCGCTGGCGATAGCGCAGGTGGCGATGGCCCGTGACGGTCTCGAGGAAGAGCTCGAGCCCGGCGGCGTGGGCGTAGCCCGGCTCGACCCGCAGCGAGCCGGTGGTGCCGACCACCCGGTACTCCGAGGTCTTGTCGCTGCCGAAGCTCACCGTGAAGGTGGCGAGGCGCCCGCCCGGGAAGCGCAGGATGGCGCTGCCGGAGTCCTCCGCGCGGTGCGCGCCGCCGCCGACGGTGGTGGCGAACACCTCGGTGGGCTCCGCACCGAAGAGGTGCCGCGCCGCGTTGATGCAGTAGATGCCGATGTCGTAGAAGGCGCCGCCTCCGACGTCGGGCCCGCCGAGCCGGTAGTTTCCTTCCTCGACCGGCATGGTGAAGGAGGAGACGAAGAGCTTCGGCTCGCCGATCTCCCCCGAGCGCACCCTCCGCAGCGCCTCGAGCGTCGCCTTCTCGAAGTGCAGCCGGTAGGCGGTCATCAGCCGCACCCCGCTCTGCCTGCAGACCTGAATCATGCGGCGGCAGTCGCGCTCGTCGACGGCCAGCGGCTTCTCGCAGAGCACGTGCACGCCCCGCCGCGCCGCGCGCACGGTGAAGTCCTCGTGCTGGGCGTTGGGCACCGCGAGGTAGACCGCGTCCACCTCGCCGCTGCCGACCAACGCGTCGTAGTCGTCGTAGGAGTAGGCCTTCACCCCGTAGCGCCGGGCGAGCACCCGGCGCTTCTTCGCGTCGCCCGAGACGAGCGCCACCAGCCGCGAGTTCTTCCTCGCGTTTTGGAAGGCCGGCAGAACCGCCGCCTGGGCGATGTAGCCCTGGCCGACCACCGCATAGCGCACCGGCCCCGAGTGGGTCGCCGCTCTCATCGGGAGGACGAGCGCCTGGAGCGGGAGCCACCGCGTCGCGCCGAGGTATGGCTCGACGAGCGCTTGCGCTTCACCTTGACGCCCGAGCGCCGCGCCTTGTTGAGGCCGATGGCGATCGCCTGCTTGGTGCTCTTCGCTCCGTGCTTGCCCGAGCGCAGGTGCCGCAGCTCCTCCTTCACGAACTGGCCGGCCTGCGTGCTCGCCGACTTCCCGCGGCGCTTGGCGGTCCGCGCGCGTTGCATGGTTCGCTTCTCCGGCATGGGTGTCTCCTGATGGGTGGTGAAGGTGCCGCGCGCTCGCATCGCAAGGGTCATGCCGGAGGCGCGGCCGCGCCCCGGCGGCGAGGCACCGCGCAACTGCATCGACGCCCGGCGAGGCGCCAGCAGGACTCGCGCCCCGAGCTTGGCCGGCCGGCTGCACCGGAAACGAGGGCATGTGGAGCGAGCTCGTCGTGCGCTTCGTGGCGGGCGGGTTGATCGTCTCGGCCTTCGCGGCCGCCTCCGAGCTCATGAAGCCCAAGTCCCTGGCGGGGATCTTCGGCGCGGCGCCGAGCGTGGCCCTGGTCACGCTGGGGCTGGGCTTCTCGCAGCAGGGGCCGGCGTATGTGGCGGCGGAGGCGGGGACCATGATGCGCGGCGCCGTGGCCTTGCTCGTCTCCGCGGCGGCGGCGGTGTGGCTGGTGCGGACCGAGCGCGTGCCCGCCGTCGCCGCCGCGCTGGGGACGTGGGCGATCTGGCTGGCGATGGCCTTCGCGCTCGTGGGAGTGCCGCCGTGAGCCTCGACGTCTGGAACCCGACCACCGGCTCTCGCGAGGTGGTGCGGCTGAGCCCAAGCGAGCTGGGGAAAGTGAAGCCCTGGGAGTATCTGCTGCGCTTCTTCTTCGGCGGGCTGGTGACGGCGGCGGTGGGGCTCGTCGCGCATCGCTTCGGCCCGGCGGTGGCCGGCGTGTTCGCGGCCTTCCCATCCATCCTCCCCGCGGCGCTCACCCTGGTGACGCGGCACGACGGACGCGCGAGCGCGGCGGAGGACTCCCGCGGCGCCTGCTTCGGCGCGGTGGGGCTGTTGGCCTTCGCGCTGGTGGTCCACGCGGCCGCCGGGCGTTGGCCGGCCTGGCTGACGCTGGCCACGTCCTTCGTGGCCTGGGCCGTGGTGTCCGTGGGCACGTGGGCGCTCGCGGTCCGCCTGCGCCGCCATCACCGGGCGAGCGGGAGAAGCGGAAGGCGCCCAGCGCGGGCTCGTACTTGAGCTTCACCAGGGAGCCGCGCGGAGACTCCACCACCAGGCGCAGGAGGCCTCGGTCATCGCGGCACGGCAAGCGGAGGAGGTCGGTCATGGCGCGCTACAGCTGGGCGTGGCGCTCGCCGAGCTCGCGCATCGGCTCCTTCAGGCCCACCACGGGCCCGGCGGCGGAGGTGCGGCTGATGTCCTTGCCCTCGAGCTCCGCCGCGGTTGCCGGCGCCGCGGGCAGGAGCGCGCCGGCCAGGGACACCAGCCCGTTGAAGACCGACGGCACGACGTCGTGCAGGCGCGTGGCGACGCGGGCCGGCAGGGTGAGGACGAGCTCGTTCTCCTGGCGCACGACGGCGTCGGCGATGTGGCGGGCGGCGCGATCGGCGTCGATGGAGAGCACCGGCGCGACGGCGCCTCGGGCGAACCACGCGTACTCCTTCTCCGGGTCGCCCTTGAAGACGACGTGCGCGGGCGAGCCGGTGCGCATCAGCCCGGGGATGACGGTGAGCACGCGCACGCCGTCCTTGTGCACCTCGCCGCGCAGCGCCTGAGCGAAGCCCACCTGGGCGAACTTCGCCGCCGAGTAGGGCGCGAGGTGCGGGACGCCGATCTTCCCCCCGATGGAGGTGATGAAGACGATGGTGCCGGCGCGGCGCGCGCGCATGGCGGGCAGCACCCCGAGCACCGGGTGGAGCGCCGTCTTGAAGATGGACTCGTAGGCCTCGTCGAAGTCCGCGGCGCTGCGCGTCTCGATGGGCGCGACGTTCAGGGTCGCGGCGTTGGCGACGAGCAGGTCGATGGCTCCCAGGCGTTCCGTCACGCGCGCCAGGAAGCCTTCGACCTGCTCGGTGTGCCGGAGATCGCAGCGCTCGCCGTACGCGCGCACGCCAAGGGCCTCGAGCTCCCTGACCGTGCGCTCGACGGCGCTCGGCGACCTCGCACAGACTGCGACCTCGACGCCGCGGCGGGCGAGCTCGAGCGCGAGCGCGCGCCCCAACCCCCGCGATCCGCCGCACACCACCGCCACGCGCGCCGGGAAGACCTGGGGCTGCATGGCCTCGGAGGTCGCGCCGAGCAGCCCACCGAAGGCGACGTGCCCCAGCGCCAGCGACGACAGGCGCGGGCGGCGACCGTACCGCGGCGAGGGCAGGAGCCGGGCCGCCGGCAACCAGCCGCTTCGGCCACCCGCCCAGACCCCCAGGCCGAAGAGCGCCCCGCGGGCGACGGGGGCCGTGCGACCCGGCCAGAGGGAAAACGCTGCGCCCATCGCCGCGCCGTATGCGGCGTGGCCGAGGAGGGAGCCCAAGCCCGGGCGCCGCCGCTCGGGCAGCGCGAGGCCCAGGCGCGAGAGGTTCTTCCTCCACCGCCTTCGAGCTCTGGGCTCGAGCCCCAGCCCGAAGGCCCGGGCGAGCTCGACGCCGGCGAAGAGCCCTGCGCTGGCCACCGCTCCGGCGACCGCGCCACGCACGAGCTTCGTGGAGACTGAGTGGGACGGGGCTTCGACGGGCGAGCGCGAGCTCATGACGAGCCCTCGTACGTGCAAGCAGAAGACCCGCGCGGCGCCCGGCCGGCGTGGGAGGGGCCGGTCGGCGTGGTTCGGCGTTCCATTCCTCCTCCAGGCGACGTAGGCGGCGCTCCGATGCGAATCGCCATCGTCTGCAACGACACCCGCGGCGGCGTGCAGCCCTACGTCGCGCTCGCGGTCGGCCTGCGCGCGGCGGGCCACGAGGTCCGCGCGGTGGCGCCGTCGGACCTGGTGTCGCTCTTCTCCACCGCGGGCATCCAGGTGGCGGCGCTCTCGGGGAGCCTCGAGGCGGTGCTGCGCGGATCCGGCGGCGCGGCAGAGAGAGGCGCGCTGGCCAGCACGCGCCTCGCCGCGAGGGAGCTGCCGGCCCGCTTGCGCGGCTGGACGACCGAGACGCTCGCGGCGTGCGAGGGTGCCCAGGTCCTCGCCGGCGGCGTGGGCGGCATGGTGGTCGGCCTTTCGGTCGCGGAGAGGCTCGGCGTCCCCTTCGTCGAGGCGCACCTGCAGCCCATCGGCGCGCCGACCGGGCTCTACCCCGGGGTGTTGCTCTCGGGAGTGCCGCGCTGGCTCGGCGGCGCCGGCCGGCGGCTCAGCCACCACCTCACCGAGCTCGCGCTCTGGCTGCCGTTTCGCGGCGCGATGCAGTCGGCACGAGAGAAGGTGCTGGGGCTTTCCGGCGCGCCCTCCGCGTCTCGCGACCAGCCGGTGCTCTACGCCTTCAGCAAGCACGTGGTGCCCGTGCCGCCGGGCGCCGAGCGCGAGCGGGTGGTGACGGGCTACTGGACGCTCCCTCTGGGCGCGGACTTCACTCCGCCACAGGCGCTCTCGGCCTTCCTGGCGCGCGAGGGAACGCCGGTGGTCAGCATCGGCTTCGGGAGCATGGCGAGCGAGCGGCCCGAGGCGCTCACCGAGCTCGTGCTGGGCGCGGCGCGCAAGGCGGGCGTGCGCGCCGTCTTGCTCTCGGGGTGGGGTGGGCTCGCCGCCTTGCCTGCCTCCGACGAGGTCTTCAGCGCCGACGCGTTGCCGCACGACTGGCTCTTCCCCAGGGTGGCGGCGATCGTGCACCACGGCGGCGCGGGCACCACCGGCGCGGCCTTGCGCTCGGGCACGCCGTCGCTCGTCGTGCCCTTCACCATGGATCAGCCCTTCTGGGGCTCACGGGTGGCCGCGCTCGGCGTCGGGCCGGCGCCGATTCCCCGGCGGCGGTTGACCGTGGAGCGCCTGGCCGAGGGGCTTCGCCGCGCCGTCACCGACGAGGCGATGCGCGCTCGCGCGGCGGCGCTCGGAGAGACGCTGCGCGCGGAGGACGGCGTGGCGGTGGCGGTGGAGCGCTTCGGCCGCCTCGAGCCCGGTAGAGGCCGGGCGAGACCGCACTGAGAGCCACGGCCGAGCGCCGCCTCCGCCCGAGAGAGGACGGAGGCGGCGTCGGGTCTTCAGCTCACGGACAGCGGACGGCGACCTTGTCGAGGAGCAGGTTCCGATCCTCGCTGCCGATCACCGCGTCGTTGTCGAAGGCCACGCGAAGCTCCGCGGTGCCCGCGGGCGGGGTGGCGTCGAAGGTGTACTCCGTCCACGACGTCGCGCTGACGGTGGCGGTGCCCACCAGCACGCCGCCCACGCTCACCCGCATGCGCGGCCACACGCCGCCGGCCGAGCTGCCCCGGGCCGTGACGGCCAGGCGCACCGGCGCACCGGTGAAGGTGTGCGTGGTGGTGATGGAGCCGTTGGCCCAAAGGTTCCAGCCGCCCGTCGTGGCGCCGCCGGTGGTGTGGGTCATCGTCTCCGCCTCGTAGGTCGCCGCACCCGAGCACGTGGTCGGCGTGGGCGTGGGCGTCGGCGTCGGCGTCGTGCTCCCGCCCGTGCACTCCGCGACCATCTTGTCGACGTAGAGGTTCCGGTCCTCGGTCGAGGTCCGGGCGTCGTTGTCGAAGGCCACCCGAATCGGCCCCGACGCGCCGGCCGGCACGCTGAAGCGGTAGGCGGTCCAGGTGGTGCTGCTGACCGAGCTGGCGCCCAGCACCGTCGTACCGACTGACACCGTCATGCGCGGCCACACGCTGGACGCGACCGAGCCACGGGCGGTGACCGCGAGCGTCGTGGCCACGGGGAACGAGGCGCTGGTGGTCTGGAGGTACCCGTTGGCCCACAGGTTCCAGCCGCCCGAGACGCTGCCGCCGGTCGAGTGGGTGGCCGTCTCCGCCTCCCAGGTCATCGGCTGGCAGGAGGTCGAGGTCGAGCACGCGGCGCAAGAGCCGCCGCAGTCGACGCCGGTCTCGGTGCCGTTCTTGACGCCGTCGGTGCAGCTCGCCGCCGGCGCGCAGGCCGGGCAGGAGCCACCGCAGTCGACGCCGGTCTCGGTGCCGTTCTTGACGCCGTCGGTGCAGCTCGCCGCCGGCGCGCAGGCCGGGCAGGAGCCGCCGCAGTCGACGCCGGTCTCGGTGCCGTTCTTGACGCCGTCGGTGCAGCTCGACGTCGGCGCCGTGACCGGGCCACCGAGGTGGCGCGCCAGCACCGTCATCTGGGGCTTGTCACCCGAGGTCGGCTCGAGCGAGGTCCAGGCGTTGCCCCACCACGGGCCGGCGGCCCAGTAGGTCCACCCCAGGTACACGTCGGAGTTGGAGTCGAGGTAGGCGAGCATGTTCTCCAGCGCGCTCAAGCAGGTGGAGTTGTTGCCGACCGCGAACTCGCCCACGAAGCCCTTCTTGCCGTTGGCGCGCAGCCACTGGGTGAAGCTGGCCATCGCGCTGGAGCCGACGGTGGTGCTCACGCAGCTCTCGCTCGTGCCGGAGTAGCCGCTGTCGAGGTACTGGTGCACCTCGAAGGCCACGTTGTTGCCCGGGTCCCTGATGGAGAGCAGCGCGACGCTGTTGGCCGTGCCGTACCAGCTCTGGGTCCAGCTGTGAGCGCCGGTCCAGGCGTTGCCGGGGACGAGGATGAGGTTCTGGGCGCCGGCGGCGCGAATCGCGGTGATGGCCGCGTTGGCCGCGCTCACCCACTGCTCGGTGGGCAGGTCGTAGGGCTCGTTCATCAGGCCGAAGAGGACGTTGGGGTTCGACTTGAACTCCGTCGCCAGCCGGGACCAGAAGTCGGCGAAGTCCGCGTTGGACACGGTGCCCGAGCCGATGAGCGCGGTGCCGTAGCGCGCGTAGTTGTGCGGATCGAGCAGCACCACCGCGCCCTTGCCGGTGAGGCGGTTCACCGTGGTGCGCAGCCGCGTCAGCTCGGCGGAGTCGAACGCCGCGCCGCGCGTGCGCTGCAGGCGCTCCCAGCGGAAGGGCAGGCGGAACGTCGTCATGCCCTTGTTGATGAAGTAGTCGGCCGAGTACCCGCTGACGTAGGCGGGGTCGGGATAGGTGTAGGTGCTGCCGAAGGTCCCGGGGTTCGACCCGGTTCCATCGGAGTTGATGCCGAAGTCCGCGCCGGCGAGGTTGACTCCTCGGTACGGCATCGGACCTGACAGCGCGTGCTCGCTGACTTTGACCTCTGCTCCGGTGAGTCCGTCTGCCCCTGGACCACAACCCGCCATGAGAACCATGGCGCTCACGACTGCTGAGACGACGACGACGTTCTTCACTTCGGCTACCTCTCACGAGTGAGACACTGCAGGGTGGCACGAGGAGCGAATGGGCTCTGGTCTCGTGCGGGAGCCTCTGGCTCACCCGTCGGGGCTGCGCGCGGCACTCGCAACGCGCACGCGGCCCGTCTGGCGGGATCGCGAGTACCAAGCCGCGTCGAAACCCGTCAACGCTCCGGCCGGGCCCGCTGGCCCAACGGCGAGCACCGAACGGCTGGGAAACGGCGAGGCGACCGCTCGAGCGGCGAGGTTCGGGCGCTAGACGAGGAGTGATGAAGGACCGGCGGCGCGGCGAGGTGCGAGGTCACGACGGCTCGCGCATCGCGTTTCACCAGCACGGCGCGAAGGACGACGCGCCGCTGGTGGTGCTCACCAACGGCATCGGCACCACCGAGAACTTCTGGCGGCACCTGGTGGCCGATCTCGCCGGCGATCACCGCGTCGTGCACTGGGACTACCGCGGGCACGGCGAGAGCGAGCGCTCGCGCTCGGGCGACTACTCCATCGCCCGGCACGCCGACGACCTGGCGCGGGTGGTGGACACGGTGCGCGAGAGGGACGCGCCGCCGCCGGTGCACGTCGGCTTCTCCATGGGCGTGGCGGTGGTGCTCGAGCTCTACCGCCGGCGGCCGGAGCTGGTGCGCGGCCTGGCCTTGCTCGCCGGCGCGCCCGACGCGCCCGGAACGGGGACCTGGCTCTTCGCGCTCCCCGGCAGCCAGCGAGCCCTGCGCGGTCTTCTGGGCGCCCTGCGCCCGGCGGTGCCGCTCCTGGCGCCGCTGACCCACGCCTTCCTGCGCTCGAGGGCACCCTACCCGCTCGCGCGCGCCCTCGGGGTGCTGCAGCCGCACGCGCCCAAAGCAGACATCGACCAGCTCACCCAGGGCCTCGCGAAGATGGACCCGGTCGCCTACTGGGAGTCGTTGCGCTCCCTCCTCGGCGCGTCGTCGTCGGACGTGCTCCCGACCATCACTGTGCCGGCGGGCATCGTCGCCGCGGCCCGGGACTCGATGATGCCGCTGTCGCAGGTGCGCAGGATGAAGGACGCGCTGCCCAGGGCCTCCTACGAGGAGATCGACGACGCCGGCCACGCGGGCCTCGTCGAGCAGGGGCCTCGCATGGTGAAGGCGGTGCGCGAGCTGCTCTCGAGGGCCGAGCGGACCTGAGCCTCGGGGGAAGACGATCCACTACCGCGAGGTGGTCGGCCCGGCGGGCGCGGGCGTCCCGACCAGGTGGAGCACCAGCGTCACCTCGTCGTGGTTGCGGATGGTGCCGAAGGCCCCGCTGTAGGGCTTGATGCCGAAGTCGGACGTCTTGAAGCGCAAGGTGCAGTCGCCCACCGGCACGTCGCCCTGCGAGCTGATGCGCACCGGCGCGCTGATCTGCCTGGTCACGCCGTGCAAGGTGAGGTCGCCGGTGAGGATGACGGAGTCCTTCCCGTCGATGCGCACGCTGGTGGACTCGTAGCGGATCTCGGTGAAGTTCTTGGCGTCGAGCTGCCCGGGGTCGAGCATGGCCTGGGTGATCTTCTTGCGGTCCGACTCGCTGACCTTCGAGGTCTCGCCGTGGCGCTGGCGCACCGCCGGCTCGTCGACCACCAGGCCGCTCACCGGCAGCGTCACCTTGATCGACGTGGCGCGCGGATCCTGCGGATCCCACCGCATGTCGGCCAGGGCCTCGCTCGCGCGAACGACGTGGTTGTGCGCGAAGTTCGCGCCGATGCCGCCCTTCTTGGTGAGCAGCACGAGCTCGCTCTGCTTCATGTCGAGCGCGAAGCGCCGCTCGTCGGCGAGCGCGACGGCCGCGGAGAGCAAGGTCAGGACGGCGAAGCTGCGAGAGAGCGGAAGCGGAGTGTGGAGGCTCATGCCTCCCCGACCTTGCAGCCGCCACGCCAAAGGCCGGTGCGTACGGACCTCAGGATCGCGAGGCGTAGAGGTGCCAGAAGGGCGAGCGGCAGACCGCGGTGAACACCGGCGAGGCGTCGAGGCGATCGATGACCACCGTCTCGGCCTTCCGGTAGAGGACGAGCGCCTGCCGCGGGTGCGCGAGCACCGACGCCTCGACGTGCCCGAGCGCGCGGTCGGCGAGCGCGAAGGGGAACGGGTCGTTGAAGAAGAAGAGCGTCGGCTCCTTGGGCACGGGCCACTGCATGAAGTCCTGGCAGTAGAGCTCGACCGGCACCTTCCGCTGCCGCCTGGCCTGGTAGCGATTGAGGTTCTGGCGCGCGACCTTGACCAGCGTCTCGAGGATCTCCACGCCGATGATGCGCTGGAAGGGGTACTCGGTGGCGAGCATGAGCGCCTTGCCCTTGCCGGCGCCGACGTCGATGAAGGTGAGGCGCGACAGGTCCACCGGCGCGGCCTTGAGCATCTCGTGGAAGAAGGACTCGTTGACCGGGCACGTGCCCCAGCCGGCGAAGTCGTAGCTCTGGCGAGTGGTCCCCAGCGCGGCGAGCGAGGCGCGGGTGAAGCTGTCGGTGCCGAACTCGACGTCGAAGAGCATGTTCTCGAGATCGGTGTTGTGCTTCATGCGCGCCCGAAACCCGCTCGCCGGCGGCTCGAGCCAGCTCACCTGGCGCGCGAGCGCGCGCAGCACCGTGACCAGCGCGCCGCCGTGGCTGAGGCCGTTCCTCAGGTCCCTGATTCCAACGCGGCGCCGGCGAGCGGAAACGGACGACTGATCCATGAACGACTCCGTGTCAGGGCGACTCTCGACGTCGACGGGCTCAGCGCCGGTAGTAGTAGTGCTGTCCATAGCCGCGCCCGTAGTAGTAGCGCTGGGGCCCGTGGAGGTGGTGGCTGCCGTAGTAGTTGCGCAGGTAGTACGGATCCTGGCGGTAGTAGCGCCAGGCGCTGCCGTCCCGGTAGTACCAGCGGTTGCTGTAATAGTAGTGCGGGCGGCCCTCGTAATAGACGGGCGGCGTGGTGGCGATGAAGCCGAAGGGCGGGAAGCCCACGCTGACTTGGAACTGCTGCGCCATCGCCGCCGGGGCGACGAGGCTCAACGCGGCGACGCTCGCGAACAGAGCGCGCCTCAGGGTCGTGGTGCGTGCGTGCATCATGGCGGGCCTCAGTTCTGCGACACGGCGGGGGGACGGCTCGCGAACTCGCGGAGCTGCTCGGCCAGCTGCTGCCGCTGCGGCGGCGTCAGGGCCGGCGTCACCGCCTCGTAGAACAGCACCATGCGCTTGGTGCCGTAGAGGCCGATCTCGCGGTTCTCGTACGACGAGATGGTGCGCGCCTCGAAGCGATCGTTCACGAACGCGGTGGCGAACTCGCTCAGGCGCTCCTCGGCCTGGCGCCGCTTGAACGTCCCGTCCTGGGTCGTCATCGCGAGCGGCAGCGAGGCCTGAATCTGCTGGACCTGCGCGTCGGTGAGGTTGAGTTCCCGCGCCAGGCGGCCCAGCCGCGGGATTCGGCCACCGGCGGCGGCGCGCTCCTGGTAGTTCACCTCGCGCCACACCTCGAAGTGCGCGCGCACCTTCTCCGCCAGCGCGATGCGCTCGGAGGGAGAGAGCACGGCGTGGAGCTGATCGAGCGCGGTGGCGCTGCAGTCCTTCTCCGCGGCCACGGCCGGCTCGAGCGAGTCGGTGATGCCGTCGACCCGGCTCTTGTCGATGGCGCCCACGGCGATGCCGTCGGCCAGCGTCATCAACAGGCCCTGCTCGATCTCGCGCGCGGGCGTCAGGCAGGCCTCGAGGTCGCTCTGCAGCCGCATCACCTGGGGCCTCTTCTCGTCCTCGACCCCGAGGGTGTCGAGGCTCATGGAGATGAAGCGCGTCAGCCCGCCGTGATGATGGTGCCGGTGGCGCTGCTCGAGCTGCACCACCGCCTGATCCTCCTGGGGCTCGCCGGGAGGAGGCGTGACGGCCACGCTCTCCGGCGGCGGCTCGGGCACGGTGCTCGCCGTGGTGAGGTGCGCGCTACACCCGGTGAGCCCCAGGCCGAGACAGAGGGTCAGCCCGGTGACAGTTGCCGATCTCGAAGTGGGCATGATCGACCTTCCTTTCCGTCCGTGCGACGTACCCGACGCGAAGTTGCAAGAAGGGCACCCGGGCGCGCACGAACCTTTCGCCCGGCACGAGTCGGCTTCGCCGGCGTCAACCCTGCGAGGCAGCGAGCACGGTCTGCACCTTGGTTCGGGTGAGCGACTGACGCACGTCGTGCATCGCGGCCCAGGCGTCGGTGAGCGGCCCTCCGCGATCGAGCACGCCTTGCACGTCGAACCGGGGCCGCTCGTCGCGCTCCAGCACCTTCCACTCGATGGGCATGGACACCGGGGCGCCGGCGCGGGCCCTGGGCGAATAGGGCGCGACCCAGGTGGAGCCACGGCGGTTCCTCAAGGTGTCGATGAAGATGCGCCCGCCGCGCCGCGCCTTCACCAGGTGGGTGGTGAAGCGCTCCGGCGCCTCGCCCACCAGGAGAGACGCCAGCGCCAGGGAGAAGACCTTCAGCTCGTCCCAGCTCGGCCCCAAGCGTAGCGGCACCACCACGTGCAGGCCCTTGCCCCCGGTGGTCTTCACGAAGCTGATCAGGTCGAGCCCTGCGAGCAGCTGCCGCATTCGCAGCGCTCCTTCCGCGACGTGCTGCCACGGCGAAGCAGGGTCGGGGTCGAAGTCGAAGACCAGGCGATCGGGCGCGTCGACGTCGCGCGCCGGCGCGCCCCACAGGTGGGTCTCGATCACGCCCAACTGCGCCAGCTCGTACAGGCCCGCCTCGTCGCGCAGCACCAGGTAGATCTCGTGGCCGTGCTTCTCGCGAACGCGCACCGTGCCCAGGGCCCTGGGGACGTAGGCGCCGGGGTGCTTCTGGTAGAAGCAGTCCTCGCGCGTCTCGGGGCAGCGCACCAGCACCAGTGGGCGACCGACGGCGTGGGCGAGGAAGAGCGGCGCCACCCGCCGGAGGTAGCGGGCCACGGTGAGCTTGGTGAGGCCCGCCTCCGGGAAGAGCACCCGGTCGGGGTGCGTGAGGGTGAGATCGCCGAAGCGGGCCTCGGTGACGCGCGCGGGCTTGGCCGCAGGCCGGGGCGGCGGCCGCTGCTCCTCGCGCACCACCTCGGCGGCGGGCTTGTCCTCGCGGAGCCCGAGGAAGGACGGCTGGCGCAGGCGGCCGTCGTCGGTCCACGACTGGAAGGCGACCTCGGCCACCAGCTTCGGCTCGACCCAGTGCGTGTGGCGCGCGTCGGGCGGGCGCTCGGTGAACGGCGAGCGCGCGGTCTCGAGGCGCTCGAGCTTCTCGAGGAGCGCGCCGAGCGTGGCCTCGCTGAAGCCGGTGCCGACCTTGCCGCAGTAGGTGAGCCCCTTGGCGCCGTCGTGGACGCCGAGCAGGAGCGCGCCGAAGCCCGAGCGCGCGCCAGAGGGCTCGGTGTAGCCGCCGATGACCAGCTCCTGCCGCGAGGAGCACTTCACCTTCACCCAGCTCGCGGTGCGCGCCGGGACGCTCTTCGAGTCCCGCCGCTTGGAGACGATGCCCTCCAGCCCGCGGCGGCAGACCTCGGCGTGGAAGCGCGGGCCTTGGCCGACGACGTGGTCGCCGAAGTGGATGGACCGGGGGACGCCCTCGGCGTCGAGCAGCCGCTTCAGCACCGCCTTGCGCGACTCGAGCGGCGCGCCGGTCAGATCGAACCCGTCGAGGTGGAGGAGATCGAAGACGAAGTAGACGAGCTCCTTGGCGCCGCCGCGGAGCTGGTTCTGAAGCGCCTGGAAGCTGGTCGAGCCGTCCTCCTGCACCACCGCCACCTCGCCGTCGAGCAGCGCGCTCTTCACCGGCACGCGCCGCAGGGCCTCGGCGAGGGGCGCGAAGCGGTCGGACCAGTCGAGCCCGCCTCGGGTGATCATCGCCACCCGGCCGCGCTCGAGGCGCGAGAGCACGCGGTAGCCGTCGTACTTGAGCTCGTGGAGCCACTCGTCGCCTGCGGGGGCCTCCCGCGCCAGGGTGGCGAGCTGGGGGAAGCGCTCGGTGGGCAGCGCGCCTCGCTCGACGCCCTCGAGCCGGGCGAGCTCGGCGGAGGAGCTGGCCCCACCGCCCCGCCTGGGCGCCGGCGCCGCACCCGCCCGGCCCGAGTGCCACACCTTCCCGCGCCGCTGCCCGACGAGCTCCCCCAGCACCCGGCCCGAGGCGACGCTCTCCGGGCGCCGCGCCACCACCTCGCCCGCGCCGTCGGCCTTCGCCCACGCGTCGCGCCGCTTCATCAACAGCCAGCTCTTCGGGTCGCCGGAGAGGCGCACCAGGTGGAAGCCGCCCTCCAGCTTCTCCCCGTGGAGGGTGAACGACAGCCGCCCCTTCCGCAGGCTCTCCTTCGGGTCGCCGACCGGCTCCCAGGTGCCGCGATCCCACAAGAGCACCGTGCCGCCGCCGTACTCGCCCTCGGGGATCTTCCCCTCGAAGCCGCCGTACTCCAGCGGGTGATCCTCCACCGCCACGGCCAGCTGCTTCTTCGTGGGATCGAGGCTCGGGCCCTTCGGCACCGCCCAGCTCTTGAGCACGCCGTCGAGCTCGAGGCGGAAGTCGTAGTGCAGGCGCGTCGCCGCGTGCTCCTGAACGACGAAGCGGAGCCTCGAGCCCTTGGCCCGCGGCCGGCGCGCCGGGCCACGGGGCTCGGGCGTCCGCTCGAAGCGGCGCTTCTGGCGGTAGGCCTCGAGCGCCATGCCTCACGCGCTCCGGGGCGGCCCGCGGTGGGCCGAGTGGTGCGCCCGCGACTCTCCGTTCTTCCCCCGGGCGCGCGCGGGGTGGGTCCCGGTCTTCCGCTGGTCGTGGGACGAGGCCTTCTCGAGGCTCTTCTTGAGCAGCGGCATCAGGTCCACCACCTCCCGCGCGGGCGCCTCCTCGCGCTCGCCGGCCGGCGCCTCGACGATGGTGTGCGTCTGGTGCGACTTCACCTTCTGCTCCACCAGGTGCAGCACGTCGTCGCGGTACTCGTCGTGGAACTGGGCGGGCTTCCACTTCGCCGCCATGCCCTCGATGAGCTGCTCGGCCATCTGCAGCTCCTTCTGCGAGGTGACGGCCTCCTCGGAGGGCGCCTCCACCTCCTCCGCCGAGCGCAGCTCGTGGGCGTAGCGCAGCACCATCAGCACCAGCGCCTGGCCGCGCACCAGGAGCGCCGCCACGTGCTGGCGGGTGCGCAAGACCACCTTGGCGATGCCCACCTTCCCGGTCTTCTTCATCGCGTCGCGCAACAGCGCGTAGCTCTTGCTGCCCTTCTTGAGCGGCTCCACGTGGTACGGCGTGTCGAAGAGCAACGGGTCGATCTCCTCGAGGTCGACGAACTCCACGATCTCCACCGTCTGGGTCGCCTTGGCGTTGGCGCGCTTGAGCTCCTCGTCGGAGAGGACGACGTACTCGTCGGGCTGGTACTCGTAGCCCTTGACGATCTGCTCCCAGGGCACGTCTTCGCCCGTGAGCTTGTCGAAGCGCTTGTAGCCGACCGGCTGAAAGTCCTTCGTGTTGAGCAGCGTGAAGCTCAGCTCGTTGCCCTTCAGCGCCGGCCGCAGCGAGACCGGAATGTCCACCAGCCCGAAGCTCAGACTGCCCTTCCAGAACGCGCGCGCCATTCGCTCTCCACGGTGCAGCGCGCGAGCCATCGAACGCCCTCGCACGAGTTGCGCGCGCCTCGCCCATTCGGTCAGCCCCAAGCGAACGGCCAGGGAGCACGCCGAGGGTGCAGTCTCAGGCCCGGCCCGCGGCACGTACGATGCCCCGGCATGATTTCATTCGAGCTCAAACCCAACGTGACCCTGGAAGTGGCCGGCACCGGCACGCGACTGTTCGACGCCGGCTCCGGCCGCGCGCTGATGCTCAGCTCCACCGAGGCCTCGCTCATCGAAGGCCTCGGCTCCGGCGCCGCCGAGCCCACGCAGGTGGCGGTGCTCCTGGCGCGGCTGACCAAGGCCGGCTTCGTCTCCGCCGATCCGCTCGCCTGGTCGATGCTGGTGCCGAACGTGGGCCCCGAGCGGCCCTCCGACGTGGTGCCCTGCCTGCGCGACGGGCTGGAGGTCTCGCAGCGCGACGAGACCCTCGGCGTCTTGGAGGTGAAGGACGTCGCGAGCCAGAAGAGCTTCACTCTCTTCGACTTCGAGGTCTCCATCGCGCGCATGCTCGACGGCCGGCGCACCGTGGCGGGGGTCATCGAGGCCGCGGGCCGCCTGGGCATCAAGGTCACGGTGGAGACCCTGCGCCGCTTCATCCGCCAGCTCTCGGCGTACCGCTTCATCGCCTTCGAGCGGGGCAAGGCGGTGGGCGCCCTTCGCTCGCAGCCGCGCCGGCCCTGGGAGCCCCGGGTGCGCGAGCTGTTCCGCCACGCGATTCGCCTCTCGCGCCTGGGCAACGCCGGCCAGGCGCTCCAGTGCCTCGAGTACCTGCAGCAGCTCGATCCCCAGAACGCCGAGGCCAAGGAGCTCTTGCGCCGGGTGGAGCAGCAGCTCGGAGGCGCGGCCCCGGTGGGGCTCGACTTCGAGGTGATTCACGGCGAGGCGAGCCTGGGCATCGCGCGGCCGTCGGCGCCCCAGGACTTCTCCATCGAGGTCGACCTCGAGCTGCTCCACGCCCCGAGGCCCTCGCCGGCGGAGCCGCTCCCCGAGATCGAGATCCCCCGCATCTCGCTGCGAAAGCCGGGCGCGCGGCCGCCGCTCCCGGAGCCGCCCTCGCCGCTGCCGCCGCCTCCGCCCTTCGAGGCGCTGGCGTCGCCGCCGCGGCCGCC
>JBBIOE010000061.1:0-34228 GCA_037443525.1 Archangiaceae bacterium
GCTCCGAGCGCCAAGGCGCCGGCGCGCCCGGCCCCCGGCCGCCCGACGCCGCTGGCCGTCACCTCCGAGCCCGGCGGGGCCACGGTGCTGGTGGACGGCGACGAGGTGGGCACCACCCCGCTGTCCAACGCCTCGCTCTCCCCGGGCGCGCACACCGTGGAGCTGCGCAAGAAGGACTTCCAGCCGAACAGCCAGAGCGTCACCGCCGCGGGCAAGCCCCTCTCGCTCACCGTGCGGCTGGTGGCGGTGGAGCCGGCCGCGCCGGTGAAGGCGCCCGAGGTGAAGACGCACCTGGTGGTGACCGCCCCGGTGCGGGCCAAGGTGAGCATCGACGGCGTGGACGTGGGCGACACCCCCGTGGACACCCAGGCGCTCAAGCCCGGCCGCCACACGGTGATGTTGACGGCGGCGGGCTACCAGCCCTCGTCGCGCGAGCTGGTGCTCAGCGCCGGCGAGAAGCAGACCGCCTCCTTCGAGCTCCAGAAGGTGGCGGAGCCGAAGCCCGAGGCCGCCGCGCCGGTGAAGGTGGCGCCGCAAGCCCCCGGCCTGCCGAAGACCTTCGCCGCGCGCACGATGCAGGACCTGGCCGGCATGTTCCGCCGCGTGGAGGCCGAGGCGGCGAGCAAGGGCGGGCTGACTCCGGCGCAGGTGCGCGGCACCACCTCGGTGCTCGGCAACGAGCTGGCGCAGTCGGCGGGCGCGGGCCAGGCCATCGACGTCTACCCGGCCGGCATGTACTGGTTCATCGTGCGCGGCGCGCAGGGCGGGAAGGCCCCGGCGCAGGTCGCTCGGGAGCTCAAGACCGCGCACTTCAACGGCGACCTCGAGAACCTCGCCCAGTAAGTCACAGCTCGACGCCGGCGAGGACGCCCGGCGCGAGGGTGATGCGAACGTCGCTCGCGTCGTGCACCGTCCACCCGAAGGGCGTGGGCGCTTCGGCGGTCGGGTTCATCTGGCCGAAGACCTGGAGCTGCGCGCCGGCGAAGAGCGCGAGCTGCTCTTTGAAGCGCCAGCCCCACTGGGTGCGGAGGCCGGCGGAGAAGTCCTTGGTCCAGGCGCGGGGAAACTCCCACAGGTGCAGGAAGGTGAGCTCCACCTCGCCGAAGAGGCCGCGCTCGGGGCCGAGGGTCCAACCGAAGCCGTAGCCCCACGGCAGGCCCGGGCCGGTCTCGTTGGCGCGCCCGGAGCCCCGCGGGTTCCAGCCGAGATCGACGTGGGTGTAGACGTGACGGCCGCCGAGCTTGAGCGCGACGTTGGCCAAGGTCGTCTCGCTCGACCACGCGGAGACGTGGAAGGCCCCGTCGGCGATGACGCTCACCAGCCCGAGGGGAACGGTGGTGCTGTCGGAGACGTTGACCACGCCGAGCTGCAGGCCGCGCACGCGCCGGGCGATGTTGACCACGCCCACTTGAGCGCCATCGACGTCCCCGCCGACGTTCACCACGCCGAGCTGGGCGCCGAGCACCGGGCCGGCGATGGAGAGGGGAGCGAGCTGCGCGCCGAGGACGGAGCCGCGGGTGATGGCCACGCCGCCGGCGCCCTGCACGCCGAGGGTGTCGCCGCCGGCCCACGCCAAGGCGCCGCCGAGCTGGAGGCCCTGCGTCGCGCCGCCGTTCCAGGAGACCGCTCCGGCGGCCTGGGCGCCGGTGAGCGAGCCCGCCGAGGCGAAGGCGCCCGCGAGCTGGAGGCCGTGCAGAGACTCGTCGATGAGTGACGCGCCGGCCGTGGCGGAAACGCCGTCGAGGTGGGTGGTGCGGGAGCCGAGGAGACCCAGGGAGAGGAAGTTCCGCGTGCGGCCACCGACGGAGGCGTTGATGCTCACCGAGGGGAGGAGGGCGGCATCGAAGGGTACCAGCGTGGCGCCGCCGCCGTGCGGTCCGTCGATTGAGGCGGTGAGGTCGGCGAGCGTGGCCCTGGCGCTGGCGGCGAAGGAGCGGTCGCCGGGCGGCGGAGGTGTCGCCGCGGTGCGGGCCGCTGCGGGCGCGGACTCCGGTGAAGAGTCCGAGGCGACGGGAGCGGTCTCGCTCGAGGGGGCGCCGGGTGCCGGAGCCGGGTCTTTGGCGGTGAGCGGGGTGGAGACGGCAGCGCCCGGAGCTGAAGCCGTACCGCCCGCGGCGAGCGAAGCGGAGCCGGGCGCGGTCGGACCCGAGTCCCGTGCGTACTCCGTGGTTCGCGCCGCGAGGGAGGTGGACCTGTCCTCGCTCGAACCGGAGCCTTGAGCCGCGTCCGTGGTTCGCGCCGCGAGCGAGGCGGGTCTTCCCGCGTTCGGTTCAGAGTCCCGAGCCGAGTCCGTGGTTCGCGCCGCGAGCGAGGCGGATCCACCCGCGTTCGGTCCGGAGTTCCGAGCCGATGCCGTGCCTCGCGTCGCGAGCGCGGATCCGTCCGCATTCGGTCCGGAGTCGCGAGCCGATTCCGTGCCTCGCGCCGCAAGCGAGGCGGATCCACCCGCGTTCGGTCCGGAGTCTTGAGCCGAGTCCATGGTCCGCCCCGCGAGCGAGGCGGTTCCGACCGCGTTCGATCCTGGGTCTCGAGCCGAGTCCGTGGTCCGCCCCGCGAGCGAGGCCGGTGCCGCCGCGCCGGGAGCTGAATCCCGAGCCGCCACTCCGCGCGCCGCGACGGAAGGACCCGGGCTCGCCAAGGTTCCGCCGGAAGCCCCTGGCGGACTCTTCGGGCGCGCGACCGGCTCGGCGCTCTCGGCGGCGAGCGGGGCCGGCGCGGGCCGCACGGCGCTCGAAGGAGCCTCGCGCGCCATCTCGATGAGGACCATGCCCAGCGTGGTCGCACGAACCGTGGGAGACAGGCCGTCGAGCCGGACGTCGCGAGAGCTGGCGCCGCGGCGGAGGTGCGCCACGCCGGTGCCCTGACACCTCACCTCGATGGGCGCGCCGGGGGCTTTGGCCTCCGACTCGAAGACCGCCCGCGCGAGCGAGGGATCGAACCCGGCGCTGGCGCAGTCGACGAAGCGCAGCTGGGGCGGCGCGGCGACCGCGGGGATCACGGCGGAGAGCACGACGAGAATGACGGCGCGGCGTTTCACGAGAAGACTCCACATCCTGCGCAGATTCGGGGCACGTCTCACAGCCCGACGAGGAGGGCCGCCACCCGCCCGAGACGGCTCACCGCTGGAGCGCCTGGGTGCGCGCTCGTCGCCTTGGCGTCATGAGCCAGCGGGACCCAAGCTGGGAGAGTTGGCCGAAGTGCACCCCGTGCCTGCCGAACACCCCGATCCGAATTCGGCACCCTTCGACGGGCTCAGGGTGAACGGCAGTGATCCAAGATGTGATGAATCTTCAGAGGTCGGCGCGTCCACGTCCGCCCCGACGGGAACTCACTGCTCCGGGCTACTTCGTCTCCGCGGCCCGCGCCCGCCACGCCTCCGCCCGCGCGGCGTCTCCCGCCTTCCCCCACGCCTCGGCGAGGCGCGCCGCCGCGTCCTTCTTTGCGATGCCCGGGAGGCCGAGCTCGACGGCGTGCTCGAACGACCGCGCCGCCGCCGCTTCTTCGCCCTTCTGCTCCGACAGCCGCAGGCCCCGCTTCCACGCCGCCAGCGCGCGCACGTCGGCTCCAGCGTCCGCCGCGGCCACCGCGTCGAGCTGCGAGAGCACCACAGCGCCCTCCCCCGCCGCCTGCGCCACGTCGGAGAAGAGCAGCCGGTCCTCCGCCGAGAGCGAAGAGCCCGCCACCCGCCGGCGGCCCGAAGCACCGAGCGCGTCCGCCGCCTCGGCGAACTTCCCCGCGCGCGCGAGCGGCAACCACGCCGCCTTGGCCTCGAGCGCCTGCACCAGCGACTGCCCCGCGCCCACCTGGCGCTCCACCGCCTCGCCCGTCACCGAGACCAGCCCCGCCTCCACGTCGAGCTGCACCTGCTCGCTCGCCACCCGCACCGTGAAGCGGCCCGTCGTGGCCAAGAAGCGCAGGCCCTTCACCCGAACGTCGGCCGGGCCCTCGGTCGCGTCGACGCGGACCACGCCGTCGGAGAGCACCAGCGCGCTCGCCGCGCCGAGCTCCGTCCCGTCCTCCAGGGTCACCCGCGCGAACCGCGGCGCCGCCGGAGCCTCTGCCGCCGCCACCTGGGCCGGCGGAGCGCTCGAGGCCGCCCGCCACCAGCCCACCACCGCGACCGCCAGCGCCACCGACACCGCCGCGAAGGCCAGCGGCCACGGGGACACGGTCTTCCGCTCCAGGTCTCGCGCCACGCCCGCCCACACGCGATCGAGCGCGGCGCGGTCCGGCTCGCTGCCCGGAAGCCTCTCCTTCAGCGGCCTCATGCGTCACTCCCCAGAAGGTCCGCGGCGTCGTCCAGCGAGCGCCGCGCGCGATCGAGCTTGCGCTTCACCGTGGCGAGCGACAGCCCGAGCAGCTCCGCCACCTCGGTGAGCTCGTAGCCCTCGACGAAGCGGAGCATCCACGCCGAGCGCTCCACCACGGGCAGGCGATCGAGCCGCGACTGCAACAGCGCCAGCTCCGCCCGGCTCTCGCTGCGCTCGTGTGGATCGCTCAGCGCCTCGAGCGACGCGTCGGCCTCCGCGGTGAACCCCAACAGCCCCAGGAGCTTGCGCCGCCGGAAGCGCCGGTGGGCGTGGCTCACCGCGATGCGCGTCACCCAGCCGCCGAAGCCGGCGGGATCGCGCAGCCGCCCCAGGTCCCGAAACGCCTCGAGGAACGCGTCCTGCGCCGCGTCCTCCGCGTCGGCGCGCGAGTGGAGCAGCCGAATCAGCAGGCCCAGCACCCGGGCGCCGTGCCGCTCGAAGAGCATCGCCCGCGCCGCCTCCACGCCCGTCAGGGCGCGCGAGACCAGCTCGGCGTCGGCGACTCGGAGCTCGGACACGACCCGCGCTGATAGCAGAGAGGCCACGCAGGTCGTGAGGGCCCCCACGCCCCCGCCACGGCTCATCGGCCCCGTCGATTCCCGCCACCCAACTCCGAACCCCCTGGATTCACACCGCAAACACGGCCGCGTCCGGCCGTCTTGACGGCGCTCAAGTCTCGTGTGAATAGTAAGGCAAATGCCTCACCATCACCCCACGCCCGACCGCCTCTTCGCCGCCCTGGGCGACCCGACGCGGCTGGCGGTGGTGCGGGCGCTCTGCCGGAAGAAGGAGACGGTGAGCGCGCTGGCGGCGCCGCACGACATGGCGCTGCCGTCCTTCCTCCAGCACCTCGACGTGTTGGAGAAGAGCGGGTGGATTCGCACCACCAAGTCGGGCCGCGTGCGCACCTGCGAGCTCGACCCGCGCGCTCTGAGGGCGACGAGCCAGTGGCTCCTCGAGCAGCGCGCCGTCTGGGAGACCCGCCTCGATCAGATGGACGCCTACCTGCTGGACCTTCACGCGAAAGAGAAAGGAACGAAGCCATGATCACCCCGAAGATCGATCCCCAGACGGACCTGGTGCTGGACCGCACCGTCGACGTGCCCCGCGAGCTGGTGTGGCGGGCGTGGACCGAGCCCAAGCACCTGATGCCGTGGTTCTGCCCGCTGCCGTGGAAGACGGTGGACTGCGCCATCGACCTGCGCCCCGGCGGCGCCTTCATGACGCACATGCAGGGCCCCAACGGCGAGTCGATGAAGGACACCGGCTGCTACCTCGAGGTGGTGCCGCACGAGCGCCTCACCTGGACCGGCGCGCTCGGCCCCGACTTCCGCCCCAAGGCCGGCGTGGAGCTGGCGTTCACCGCCGTCCTCACCTTCGAGAAGACCGCCAGAGGCACCCGCTACCTGGTGCAGGCGCTCCACCCCAACGCCGCGCAGAAGGTGGCGCACGAGAAGATGGGCTTCGCCGAGGGCTGGGGCGCCGCGCTCGATCAGCTGGTGAAGTACGTGAAGGCGCTCTGACCTCGAGCAACCACGCGCCACGCAACCAGCGCGTCCCGTGGTGCGCGTCCACCCCCTGTTTGCGTCGTGTGCGCGCGCGACGCGATGGTTAGTCTGCCCGCGAGATGACGACCCCGGTCGAGCCACGGCGGGTGAGCACGCCGGAGCTGTTGCGGCAGCTCCCCCGCGCCCTGGGCCTGGTCTGGTCGGCCGATCGCACCAGCGCCATCGCCCTGGGCGTGCTCACGCTCTTGCAGGCGCTCTTGCCCGCCGGGCTCGCCTGGGTGGGCAAGCTCATCATCGACGCGGTGGTGCAGGCGGGGAAGGCGCCCAGCGAGGCCGCGCAGGCCCTGGTGTGGCGCTACGTGGGCTGGGAGCTCGGGCTCGCCATCCTCACCCTGGCCCTGGGGCGCTTGGGCGGCTTCGTGCACGACGTCTTGCGGGTCAACCTGGGCAACCTCATCAACGAGCGCATCCTCGACAAGGCGCTCACCCTGGAGCTGCGGCACTTCGAGGACGCCAACACCTACGACCTGATGCAGAACGCGCGGCGCGAGGCCTCCACCCGGCCGCTGTACCTGGCGCTCTCGTCGGTGGCGGTCTTGCGCAACCTGGTCACGCTCTCCACCTTCGCGGTGGTGCTGTGGAACGTGTCCTGGTGGGGCGTGTTGGTGCTGGCGGCGGCGGCGGTGCCCTCGTTCATCTCCGAGACCAGGCTGTCGGGCAACGCCTTCCGCCTCTACTCGCGCCGCGCCGCCGACGCGCGAAGGCTCAACTACCTGGAGTGGATCGCCACCCGCGACTCCCACGTCAAGGAGGTGAAGCTCTTCGGCCTCGGGCCCACGGTGGTGGAGCGCTACCGGGGGCTGTTCCGGAAGTTCCTGGGCGAGGACCGCGAGCTGGCGCTGCGAAGGCTGTGGATGGGCACGCTCTTCGGCGCCATCTCCGCCTCGGCCTTCTACGCCTGCTACCTCTACGTCGCCGGCCGGGCCGCGCGCTCGGAGATCTCGGTGGGCGACCTCACCCTCTACCTGGGCGTCTTCCGCCAGGGGCAGGGCGCCTTCGAGGCGGTGCTCAACGACATCGCCTCGATGTACGAGAACGGGTTGTTCATGTCGAACCTGTTCGAGTTCCTCGGGCTGGAGACGAAGGCCGAGGCGCCGCGAGCGGTGCCGGCGAAGACGGTGCCTCCGGGCAAGCACACCATCGAGTTCAAGAACGTCTCCTTCCGCTACTCGCCCACCGGCGACTGGGCCCTGAAGGACGTGAGCCTCACCATCGGCCCGGGCGAGAAGCTGGCCCTGGTGGGCGAGAACGGAGCGGGCAAGTCGACCCTGGTGAAGCTGCTCCTGCGCCTCTACGAGCCGACCGAGGGCGCGGTGCTCATCGACGGCATCGACGTGCGCGACCTGGAGGTGACCGATCTGCGCAGCCGGGTGGGCGCGGTCTTCCAGGACTTCGTGCGCTACCAGTTCAGCGCCGGAGAGAACGTGGGGCTCGGCCACCCGGCGAAGCTCTCCGACGTCGTGAGCGTCCGGCGGGCGGCGGAGGCCAGCGGCGCCCACGAGGTCATCGAGGCCCTGCCCTCCAAGTACGAGACGGTGCTGGGCGGCTGGTTCGAGAAGGGCCAGGAGCTCTCCGGCGGCCAGTGGCAGAAGCTGGCGGTGGCAAGAGCCTTCATGCGCGAGGACGCCGAGGTGCTCATCCTCGACGAGCCCACCGCCAGCATCGACGCTCAGGCCGAGGCGTCCTTGTTCGAGCGCTTCCGCGCGCTGGCCAAGGAGCGCAGCGCCATCATCATCTCCCACCGCTTCTCCACCGTGCGCATGGCCGACCGCATCGCGGTCCTGGAGAAGGGCCAGGTGGTGGAGCTCGGCTCCCACGAGGAGCTCCTCGCCCAGGGCGGCCGCTACGCCGCGCTCTTCACCCTGCAGGCGCAGGGGTACCGCTGAGCCCGACCGGAGCGCTCTAGAAGCGAAACGCCAGCGCGCCGATGGAGACGCCCGCCGCGGTGCCACCGAGGAGAGCCACCTCGCCCCGCCGCACCTTGCCCGCCTTGACCGCGTCGTACAGCGCCAGGGGGATGCTCGCGGCCACGCAGTTGCCGTGCGTCTGGATGTTCTCGAACATCCGGCCGTCCTCGAAGCCGATGGCCCGCGCCATGGAGCGCATCGCGAACAGGCTGGCCTGATGCGGGATGACGGCGCGAATCTCGTCCAGGCCCCACGGCAGCGACGCCAGGTAGCCGTTGAAGAAGGGCACGCCCTTCTTCTGGGCGAAGCGGAAGATCTTCGGCCCCTCCATGTGGAAGAACTGCATCTGGCGGGTGGTGTGCGGCGCCAGGGGGTGAAAGGCCGTGCCGCCGCTCTTGACCTCGGCCAGCTCCGCCCCCGCGGACAGCGTGGTGAGGGCCGCCGGCGCCATGCGCGCCTCCGCTCCCTCCTCCCGCGAGACGATGACCGCCGCCGCGCCGTCCCCCATCAGGCTGGCGCTCTCCGGCTCGTCGTAGTTGAGCCCCACCGAGGCCTTCTCCGACGACACCACGATGACGTGCCGGTGCGAGCCGCCGTCCACCAGCGCCGCCGCCACGTCCAGCGCCGCCACGAAGGACAGGCAGGTGGTGTTGACGTCGAAGCAGGCGATGCCCGTCGCCTCCGGCCCCAGCCGCTTCTGGATGAGCGCCGCCGTGCAGGGGATGCTCTGCTCCGGGACGCCGGCCGCGCTGATGAGCAGGCTGATGTCCGAAAGCTTCAGCTTCGCGTCCTCGAGTGCCTCGCGCACCGCCTTGGCCGCCATCTCGCTCTGCAGCTCGTCCGCGTAGCGCCGCTCCTCCACGCCGGTGTGGGACGCAATCCACCCCGCGGGCAGCTTCATGCGCACCTCCAGCTCGGCGCTGGTGACGACGCGCGGCGGAAGGTACTTCCCCAGACCAGAGAGGCGGACGTGACGCAGGCGCATGCGGGGGCTTTCGTGACTACGGGGTTGGTGAAGACTTCGGGAAGGACACCAGCCGCTCGGAGGCGGCGTCGTACAGGCGGCCCTCGAAGAGCCCGCGCACGGCCAGGGAGAGCGACAGCGGCCGCACCGCCGCGAACAGCGCCGGGTTCTCCTCGTGGCAGGCGCGCAGGCGGTAGCAGGGGATGCGCGGGTCGAGGTGGTGCACGTGGTGGTAGCCGATGTCCGCCAGGAGCCACCCCAGCCAGCGCGGCATGACGCAGTAGCTCGAGCCCTTGAGCGCCGCCGCCTCGTGGCTCCAGTCCTCTGGGCCCCGCGCGAACCACATGCCCTCGAAGGTGTGGCCCATGTAGAAGATCCAGATGCCCAGCGCCCCGGCGGGCACCAGGGTGACGGCCTGGACGATGGCGAAGTCGCGCAGGCCCACCACCTGCGACATCAGCAAAGCGAAGAGCAGGTACGCCGCCGTCGTCAGGTGCACGCTGGCCAGGTGCCGGCCCCGCGGGAAGTCCGGACAGACCGAGCCCTTGATGCGGTTGGAGACGAAGAAGTAGTACAGCGGGGCGACGAGCAGCAGCGTCACCGGGCTGCGGAACAGCGCGTAGCCCAGGCGCTTGAGCCACCCGGCCCGCGCCCACTCCTCCACCGTCATCGTGTAGATGTCCCCCAGGACGCGGCGCTCCAGGCGGCCCACGTTGACGTGGTGGTGCGAGTGGCTGCGCGTCCACTCCAAGAACGGCGTCAGCATGAAGACGCACACCACCGAGCCCACCCACTGGTTGAGCCGCCGCGAGGCGAAGAAGGCGCCGTGGCCCATGTCGTGCTGGTAGAGGAAGAGCTGGTTGAACAAGAGCGCCGACACCACGCCCAGCGGAATCACCACCCCCAACGCCTCCGGGAGCGGGAACGAGCGCAGCGCGGCGAAGAGCGCCGCCCACGTCACCGCGATGGCCACGAGGTTCACCGCCAGCTTGCGCGCCGCGATGCCGTCCTCGGCCGTGTGGTAGCGGCGGCAGATCTCCGGCCAGTCCGCCGCCTGGGGCTCAGGCGCCATGGGCCCCCCGGCGCGGCCGGCGCAGGTGGCGCAGGAAGTACAGGCTGCGGCGCTCGGCGAAGCGCCGGTAGGTGTCCGCCTCGGCCGAGCCGCCGGCGAAGTGATCCAGCGCCCGCCAGAACAGCGGCGCGGTGTAGTCGCGCACCAGCGCCTGCCGCCGGGCCCGGTCCGCCTCCAGCGCCCGGAGCACGTGGGCCCCGATGTCCACCTCGTCCCGAGCCTCGAAGTGCCGCGCCGCCAGGGCCCGGCGCGCCTCGCTCACGCCCACCTTCTCGAAGTCCGCCCACACCAGCACGCCGTCGTCCGCCAGCACCCGCGCCGCCTCGGCCAGAAAAGACCCCAGCTCGCCGTAGCAGTGGCTGGCCTCCACCGAGAGCAGCACGTCCACCGAGCGATCCGGCAGCGGCATCGCGGTGGCCGAGCCTGCCTGAAACGACAGGCCGGGCCGGGCAAAGCGCTCGGAGGAGAGCGCCACGTTGACTGGCGCCTGGTCCAGGCCCTGGGCCACCGACGGGCGCCGGTGCGCGTGCACCCACGACAGGCCTCCGCCGCGCCCGCACGAGACGTCGGCCACCCGGCGTCCCTCCACCGCGACGCCCTCCACGGCGCGCGCGTAGAGCTGCAGGGGGTAGCGCTCCACCTCGGCCGCGTCGACCAGCGCCCGCCCGTCGTCGTAGCCGAAGTTCATCACCGCGAAGTCCGCGCCGCGCCGGCGCGTGTAGCGCCCCAGGAGCTCGTAGAACCCCGTCCAAAGGACTTGGCGGACCGGTCGCACCGCGCCCGTATCGTCGTCCACGCGGGGCCCGTCAACCTCGGCGAGCCCGCGCGCCACCGTTGACCGCCCCGGGTCGGGCGTGCGCACCATGGCGCCGCATGGGCGAGCGCATCCTCATCACCGGCGGCACCGGCTTCGTGGGCAGCCACCTGGCGCAGCGCCTGGCCGGGCTGGGGCACGACGTCACCATCACCGGGCGCAACCGCTACGCCACCGGCCGCACCTTCCACCCCCGCATCACCTTCGCCCGCGCGGACCTGCGGGACGCCCTCGCCCTGCGCGCTCTGGCCTCTGGCGTGGACACCGTCTTCCACGTGGGCGCCCTCACCGCGCCCTGGGGCCGAGCCCGCGACTTCCATGACACCAACGTGCTGGGCACGCGCAACGTGGTGGCCGCCTGCGAGGCCCAAAGGGTCCGCCGGCTGGTGCACGTCTCCTCGACGGCCATCTTCTTCACCAACCAGGACCGGCCGGACCTTCCGGACGACGCGCCGCTGGCCCAGCCCTTCTTCAACGCCTACGCCGCCTCCAAGGCCGAGGCCGAGGCCGAGGTCCAAGAGGCGGTGGCGCGAGGCCTCGACGCGGTCATCGTGCGCGCGCGCGCCGTCTTCGGCCCCGGGGACAACGCCATCCTCCCCCGGCTGCTCGCGGCCGCCGCGTCCGGCCGCCTGCGCACCATCGGCGACGGGCGCAACCGCCTGGACGTCACCTACATCGACAACCTGGTGGCGGCGCTGGTGCTGGCCCGCGAGAAGGCCCCCCGCGGCGCGACCTTCACCGTCACCAACGACGAGCCCGTCGAGCTGTGGCCCTGGCTGGAGGGCGTGCTGGACCAGGCGGGCCTGCCGCGCCCCTCCCGTCGCATCAGCAAGGCCGCCGTCGACCGGCTGGGCGGCGCCCTGGAGGCCGTCTACGCGCGCCTGCCCGGGCACCCCGAGCCTCCCCTCACCCGCTACAGCGCCGGCCTGCTCGCCACCACCCAGACCTTCGACGTGCGGAGGGCCAAAGAGGTGCTGGGCTACCGCCCCGAGGTGTCCCTGGCCGAGGGCACGCGCCGCACCGTGCGGCACCTGCGCTCGACGCAGGACGGCCACGCGCCCGTGGCGGTGCGCCTGTCCCTGCTCTTCACCGGCTACTGCACCAACTGGCAGCACCACGTGCTGGCCGGCGCCGAGCACCGCCAGGTGCCCTTCCACTCCATGGCCGCGGTGCTGGAGCACCCCCACTTCGGCGTCACGCTGGTGGACACCGGGTACGCTCCGCACTTCGCCGCGCACACCCGCCGCTTCCCCTTCAGCGTGTACGCGAAGGTGACGCCCGTCACCTCCGCGCACCAGGAGTCCGCCGCGGCCCAGCTGGCCGCGCGCGGCATCGCCCCCGAGCAGGTCCAGCGCGTCCTCATCACCCACTTCCACGGCGACCACGTGGCGGGCCTGCGCGACTTCCCCACCGCGGACTTCGTGGCCTCGGGCGAGGCGTGGCGCTCGGTGGCCCGCCGCTCGGCGCTGGGCGCCGTCACCCGGGCGCACGTGCCCGGCCTGTTGCCGGACGACTTTTTGGCCCGCCTTTCCCTCGTCGAGCGCTTCGAGGACCCGGGCATCGGGCCCTTCCCCCGCGCGCACGACCTCTTCGGCGACGGCTCGGTGCGCCTGATTCCCCTGCCCGGCCATGCAGCCGGCCAGATGGGCGTGCTGGTGCAGAGCGGCCCCGCCCAGCGCACACTGCTGGTGGCCGACGCGGCGTGGACCTCCACCTCGTGGCGGGACCAGCGACTGCCCCACCCCATCACCCGCCTCATCATGGCCAACCACCGCCAGTACGTGAGCACCCTTTCGCGCATCGGCGCCTTCGCCCAGGCGTTCCCGGACGTGGAGATCGTCCCCACCCACTGCCCCGAGGTGCACGAGCGCCACGGCGGCGCGGCCCGGCTCCCGGCCACCACGGAGCGCGGGTGAACCCGCTGTCCCGCGCGCTGGTGCTGGCTGGGGAGTGGTGGGGCGCCCACCGGCGCTTCCGGCGCCTGCGCGGCGCCACCCTGGAGGCCTGGCAGGAGCACCACGCCGTCGCCGCCGCCCGCTTCGCCCTGGCCAGAAGCCCCTTCTGGCAGCGCCGGGCCCGGGGCCTCGCGCCCGAGGACTGGCGCTCCTTCCCGGTGGTGGACAAGGCCACGGTGATGGCCGAGTTCGACGACTTCAACACCCGCGGCGTGCGCGCCAGCGACGCCACCGCGCTGGCCCTCGAGCTGGAGCGCTCGGGAGACCTGAAGAAGACCCTGGGCGGACTCACCGTGGGCCTCTCCTCCGGCACCAGCGGGCACCGCACCGTCTCGCTGCTCGACGCCCGGGAGCAGGTGGGCTTCGTGGGCTTCATGCTGGCCCGCATGTTCGACGGCGCGCCGCTCCTGCGCCGCCGCCGGGTGGCCTTCTTCCTGCGCACCAACTCCAGCGCCTACGAGGAGGCGCGCTCCCCCTTCATCGACTTCCGCTTCTACCCGCTGGGCCTTTCTGAAGAGGAGCTGGTGCGCCGGCTCTCCGCCCAGCGGCCGGACGTGCTCTTGGGCCCGCCGGCGCTGCTGGGCGTGGTGGCCGAGCTGCAGGCCGCCGGGGCGCTCGAGCTGCGGCCGGAGCTCATCTTCTCGGTGGCGGAGGTGCTGGAGCCGCAGCAGCGCGGCGCGGTGGAGCGCGCCTTCGGCGTGCAGGTGCGCGAGGTGTACCACACCAGTGAAGGGCTCCTGGGCGTCAGCTGCCGCGAGGGCCGCCTGCACATCCCCGAGGACATCACGCTGGTGGAGCTGGAGCCTTTGGGGGAGGGCCGGGCCACGCCGGTGCAGACCCAGCTGTTCCGCCGCGTGCTGCCCTTCCTGCGCTACCGGATGAACGACGTGGTGACGCTGGACGAGGCGCCCTGCCCCTGCGGCTCCTCGTTCCGGGTGCTGGCGCGGGTGGAGGGCCGGTGTGACGACGTCTTCCTCCTGCCGCGGGCGCAGGGGGGCTACCGCCGCGTCTTCCCGGAGCAGGTCCGCCGCGCGGTGCTGGCCACCGACGGTATCCGCGACTACCGGGTCGAGCAGGTGGCCGCGGATCGGCTGCTGGTGTCCCTGGCCGCGGACGAGACGGTGAACGGGGGCGCCTTCCGCGAGCGGCTGTTGGAGTGTCTCTCGCTCGACGACGCGGCCCCGCCGCGGGTGGAGCTCGAGCTTTTGCCGCGGCTGGAGGCGCCGTCCGGCGGCAAGCTGGTGCGCGTGCGCCGGCGGTGGAGCCCCCCGGAGGGAGCGCCCGCGCTGCCGCCGGGGCCAGCGGCAAGCGGAGGAGGGTGAGCCGTGCTGCACTATGAGCGCGCGGGTGACGCGCTGACCCTCGAGCTGCGCCGCCGCGTGGACGAGTACTTCCGCTCCAGCGGACGCTCTCCCAAGGCGGACCGGCTCTTCTGGAGCAAGCTGGCGCTCTTCGTCGCCACCACGGTCGCGCTCTGGGCGGCGCTGGCCATCGGCCTGGTGCCGCGGCCGTGGGCGCTTTTGGCCTGCGCGCTGTTGGGCCTCTCCATGGCCGCGGTGGGCTTCAACGTGGCGCACGACGCCGTCCACGGCGCCATCTCCGCGCGCGGCTGGGTGAACCGGGCCTGGGGCCGCGTGCTGGACGTCTTCGGCGCCAACTCGGCCAACTGGGCGCTGGCGCACAACTTCGCTCACCACACCTTCACCAACGTGGCGGGCGTGGACGTGGACCTCTCGCCGGGACGCACCCTGGTGTTCCACCCGCACCAGCGCCCGGCGCGGCTCCACCGCTACCAGCACCTCTACGCGCCGCTCCTCTACAGCCTGGCCTTCGTCGCCTGGGTGGTGGCCAAGGACCTGCGCCAGGCCCTGATGCGGGACCCGCGCACGGGCGCCCGCCAGCCGCTGCGGCGCGTGCCCGAGGTGCTGGCGTGGAAGGCCGTGCACCTGGGCGTGTACCTGGGCGTGCCGCTGGCCTGCGCGGGGTACACGGTCCGCGAGGTGCTGGCCGGCTACCTGGTGTGCCTGCTCTTCGTGGGCTTACCCATCGCGCTGGTCTTCCAGCTGCCCCACCTCACCGAGGGCACCATCTTCCCCCACGCGGATGAGGCGGGCGTCCTGCCCGGCACCTTCGCCGCGCACCAGCTGCGCACCACGGCCAACTTCGCCGACGGCTCGTGGTGGTGGACCTTCATCACCGGCGGCCAGAACCACCAGATCGAGCACCACCTGCTCCCCCACGTCTGCCACACGCACTACCCGGCGCTCTCCCCGCTCGTCCGCGAGCTGGCCCACGCGCACGGCCTGAGCTACCGGGTCGAGCCGAGCTTCCCCGCGGCGCTGGCGGCGCATTTCCGGCTGCTGCGGCGCCTCGGCCGGAGCGAGGTGCCCACCGGAGAAGGACCGGGTTGATCAATTCCCCGTGCGAATGGGCGCCGTCACCAGCGCCTCGCGGCGGCCCCGCCACCGGATGTCCCGGCGCGTGAGGCTCACCGCGAACAGGAACGGCTGCACCAACATGAAGGCGGGGACGGCCAGCACGGCCGCCAGGCGCGGTGAGGCCCTGAACAGCTGGGCCTCCAGGAGCGCGTAGAGCACCCCCTCCAGGACCATCACCGCGGCGCCTCCCGCCAGCAGCACCTGCCCCGCGCCGGGGGCCCCGCCAGCGAGGGCGCCGGCACCCGCGGCCAGCAGCGTCACGCCCGCGCTGGTGAGCCCCACCGCCGCGCCCATCCAGAGGGCCGAGGGCAGGTCCACCAGGGGCGCCACCGTCCGGGAGCCCACCATCCACCGCAGCACCTGCCGGGCGGCGGCCGCCAGCGACGCGTCCGAGGCGTGCACCCGCACCTCGAAGGGATGGGCGCGCACCTCCTCGCCCCGCAAGGCCACCGAGCGGCCCAGCGCGTGGTCGTCGATGAGGACGTCCTTGATGCCCTCCAGGAGCGCCGCCAGCGCGCCGTCGTCGTTGCGCACCAGCTGAGACGGGCCGATGGAGGTCCCCACGCGCAACAGCCACCACCCCAGGAAGTACAGGAGCAGGTTGTGGTGCAGGGTGAAGGCGCCGAGCAGCTGGTCGCCCGCGGCCCGCGCGCCGCGATAGGCCGGGAGGGCGAAGGTGAGCCGGAGCGAGGGCTGCGCGAGGTGCGGCGCGACGACGCGGAGCAGGAAGTCGGGGTCCACCAGCACGTCCGAGTCCATCAGCAGGACGTAGGGGTGCCGCGCGACGCTCACGCCCGTCCGCAGCCGGCGCACCTTGTCCTGGAGCCCGTCCCCCAAGAAGGCCGGCGCCACCACGCGCACCAGCGGCCGGTGGGCGAGCTCGGGACGGCGCGGATGGTCGTCGTCGGCCACCACCACCACCTCGACGGGGGAGCCGTAGCGCGCCGCCGCCTGCGCCAGGCCGTCCAGCAGCTCCAGGAAGCGCTCGTCCCAGCCGTGCAACGGAATGACGACCGAGAGCGCCGGTCCCGTCCCCGGGGACACGGCCGGAGCGCGCCGGCGCTCGAGGTGCAGGCCCAGGGCGCACAGCCCGGCGCGGAGGAGCACCAGGGCCAGCACCACGGTGACGACGGCGAGGGCCACGGCGGGGCTCGAAGCGGCAACCATGAACGCCCACCGTAGCCTGCCCCCGGCGAGGGCGGGGGCTCTACGGTGGTGCTGAGCGCCGGCCGGGCCGCCCCCGTCTGTGCGGAGGGCCGCGTTCACGTTGGGTTCTGGGCCCGGTGACGCTCGCTTCTGCCCTCGCCTTTCGGCTCCTCCAGTCGCTCGGCTCGACCGCTCGCCGGGAGCTACCCTGCCCCTTCGTGTCCCCCCGTGATGCCGGCCCTGCCTCGCCCCCACCACGGCACGTGAGCATCTGGTGGTGGGCGTTCGGCTACTTCGCCGCCTACGCGCCCTACTCCTTTCTCACCAAGGCGCTCTCCGAGGGGAAGCTGGGCCCGAAGGTGTCTGGAAACACCATCCTCTCGGTGTCGACGGCCGCGTCCATCGTCGCCATGGTGCTCTTCATCGCGCTGACCGGCTGGTGGCGCGCGGCCACGCAGAAGCAGGCGCTGGGGCGCTCGTGGCCGGTACCGACCCGGTGGACGACGCTCTCGGGCCTGACCGGCGCGACCATCCTCACCACCACCACGCTCGCCTACACCTTCCACGACGTGAGCATCGTCTTCATGATGCTCCTGATGCGCGGCGGCGTGCTGGCGATGGCGCCGCTCGTCGACGCGGTGTCCGGGCGCAAAGTGAAGTGGTGGTCGTGGGTCGCGCTGGCGATGTGCTTCCTCGCGCTGGTGCTGGCCTTCTTCGGCCGGGCGCACTTCGACCTCTCGCGGGTGGGCCAGGAGGCGAACGTCTCCCTGGCCGCGATGATCAACGTGGCGGCCTACCTCGGCGCCTACTTCGTCCGCCTGCGCTTCATGAGCCGCCTGGCGAAGAGCGACTCGGTGGCCGACACCCGGCGCTATTTCGTCGAGGAGCAGCTGGTCTCGACCCCGGCGGCCTTCCTCGCGCTGGTGGTGCTGGCGCTGGTGGGGGCGGGCGACTCACTGCTCGAGGTGCGAGAGGGCTTCACCGAGCTGCCCTTCTCCTCGATGTGGCCGTGGGCGGTGCTCATCGGCGTCCTCTCGCAGGGCACGGGCATCTTCGGAGCGCTGGTGCTGCTCGACAAGAGCGAGAACTCGTTCTCGGTGCCGGTGAACCGGGCCTCGAGCGTGCTCGCGGGCGTGCTGGCCACGCTGAGCCTGGCGGTGCTGCTCGACGAGAAGCCGCTCGACCAGTGGGAGGGCGTGGGCGCGCTGCTGGTCGTCGGCGCCATCGTGGTGCTCAGCCTGCCGAACCTGCTGTCCAAGAAGCCCGCGACCTGACCCTCGAGGACGAGACGGTGCTGGGCGGCTGGTTCGAAGAGGGCGGTAGGGAGTTCTGGAACCCTCGGACTTGGTGGGTCAGGATCGCGGCTCACTCGCTCCGGGAGATCGTCGTGCGGATCATGGTGCAGGCGCTGGTGGTGTCGATGTTGGTGGGCTGTGAATTGGGGACGGAGAGCCAGCTCGGCGGCACCGGAGGCAGCGGCGGCACCTCGGCCGGCAGCGGCGGCGGCTCGGGCTCCGGAGGCGGGACGGGGGGCGGCTCAGTCGCGAAGGCCGCCTTCGGCGCGAGCTGCAGCGTCAACAGCGACTGCCAGTCGAACAGCTGCGCGCGCCCGGGCAACCCCGCCCAGAACTTCTGCACCCAGGACTGCAACCCGACCACGACTCCGTGTCCGGGAACCTACGTCTGCCGGACGCCTCCGAGCTCGAGCTGGGGCATCTGCGGTCTACCCTGAGCCCGCGCTCGCGCCGCTGACCGGCGACGCAGCGCCCAGGCCACCAGCAGCGCGACGGCCGGCGCCCCGCCGCCCGGCACCGACGAGCAGCCCAGTCTCTTGAGCTGCCGCGGCGCGGTGGGCGGCGACACGTTTCCGGCCCAGTCGACGGCGCGTAACTCCACCGCGAGGTCGGAGGCCGAGGGGTCGGCGCTGATCGAGGACTCCCCGGGGAACATCGTGTAGGCGTGCGTCGGCGTCAGCGCGTCGGTGGTCTTCCCGGGCGTCACCTCGACCAGCAGCCCGCTGGACGGCGTGTTGGCGTCGGCGAGATCGGTGAGCCCCAGCTGGTACCGCTGCCACGCGGGGCAGGTGTTCTTGTTGAACCAGTCGGAGTGCGTCTCCTGCACCCCCGTGATGGTCGGCGCCGATGGCGCGGTCGTGTCCTCGGCGTCGCCGGTGGTGAAAGACACCGTCAGCGGCTCGGCGTTCAGAGGCGGCCCGTTGGGATCGGTCGCGACGTTGGTGAGCTGGTACGTCGTGCGCGGCGCCAGCAGCAGCGCGGGCCGGACCTCGAGGCTGTTGACGTCATGCCGCACGACCGTGATGGCCACGTCGCCGCCGGGCCCCGACAACCGCAGCGGCATGTCCGCGATGCCGTCATGAATGCCGATGACCCGCGGCACCACGTTGAGCGGCACGTTGGTCGCGCCGTCTGGAGGCTGCGCCGCCTGGCGCACGCGCATGGAGCACGCGTCGGCGCGCACCGGGCTCAAGGCACTGACGACGACCACGACCGCAGCGATCCACCCGAGGCGAAGCATGCGGCCACTCTGGATGGAGGCCACGGAGCGCGTCAAGCGGCGGGCATTCCGGCGAGACGCCCAGGGACTGCCGCTCGCGTGTCCCACGCTTCAGGCGACGAACGGCGCCGGAGCCCTCACCACCGGTGGCTCCGTCACCCTTCAGCCCACCCGCGGAAGCGGCCAGCCCTGACCTCTCACTTGCCCTTTCGGCGCGCGGGCGCCGCTTGAGGCTCGGTCGGGCTCAGCGGCAGCGGCTTCGGCGGTGCCCTGACGTGCTGCACCTTCACCTTCGCCTTCAGCTCCGGCGCCGGCGCGGCCACGAAGACCACCACGTGGCCCCACGGCTCCTTGGGCGCGCGCACCGCCGCCGCCACCATCACCACCTGCACGTCCTCGCGGGAGATGAGCTCCGGGGGCCAGGTCAGCTCCTCGAGCGACGCGGCCTGCATGCTGAAGCCCTGCACCCCGCGCTGCGTCGCCGCCACGCTGGCGTCGAGGAAGTGCTGGAGCGCCTCCTCCACCGACAGGTCGCGCTTCACCACCGCCTCCACCAGCTTCACCTCGGCGCCGTTTGGCAGCCTGAGCCACTTCGCCGGCGCCCGCCCGGCCTTCGCCCGCTCGGCGTCGAGCTGCTGCACCAGGGCCTCCACCGTCTGCGGAAACGCCGGCACCTCGAGGCCGCGGTAGACCGACATCAGCGCGCCCACCACGTCGCCGTCCTGGAACAGCCCCACCGCGAGGAAGCTGGCCTTGGGGTCGAAGAGCGCCGCCCGCGTCGAGGGCGAGGAGAGCGCGGTGGTGAGCAAGAGCGAGCCGTCGGCGTGCTCCGCCACCTCGCTGGTGAAACGGCCGAGGACGATCTCGTGCTCCACCCGCCAGCCCGCCACCACGCCCAGCGCGATGACGTCGGCCGCCAGCCCGTCGCCGATCTGCCCAGCCTGGAAGTAGAAGGGCGCCACCTCGTGCAGGTCCGCGCTCTGGGCGTGCGAGAGCTCGAAGGGCGAGAGGCCCTCCTTGGTGCGCAGCGCGTTGAGCTCGGCCGCCATCGCCTCCACCGTCGGCGGGATGCCGTCGCGCACCAGCTTGGGCATGGCCCAGGCGCGGGCCGGCTTCTTCGAGGGCCACACCAACAGCCGCGCCAGCTCCTTCGCCAAGACCCGCCCGCCCTGGCGCGACTCGACCGAGATCCACGCCGTCGAGTCCTTGGGGTTGGTGAGGCAGCGCACGTCGTAGGCGGGCAGCGCGCGCAGGTGGAGATCGGTGCAGGCCGACGCGCCCACCGCCCCCACGGTGACGGTGGCGTTGAGCTGATCCGTCCCCTCCTCCGCCGTGCCGTGCAGGTCGACCGCGCCGTCGGCGCCGGGCAGCACCGGCACCGGCTCGAGCACGCCCACCGCCTCGGCCCACACCAAGGTCAGCACCGCGCGCGAGCCCACCCGCTCCAGCGCCGCGCCGACGTGGCTCTTGGCCGAGAGCTTCGCCACCGCGGAGGCGAGCTGGGGCCGCCAGCGCGCCACCACCTCGGCGTCGGTGAGGGACTCGGGCGCCTCCCCCTCCAGCCAGCTCGACGCCATGGTGGGCTCGCCCACCGCGCAGCGCCCGAGGATGAAGTCGCGCAGCAAGCTCGGCGGCCGCACCCTCTTCTCGGCGATGAAGTGCCCGAGCTCGCGCGCCGCGCAGGCCAGCGCCGCGGTGGGAGTGGCCTTGCGCTTGTGGGCCTCCTCGGCGAGCGCCTTGCCGGCCGCGCTCAGCCGCTCGTGCGCCGCGAGCGAGACCTCGTCGGGGAAGGGGCCGAGCAGCTCCCACTGGGCGAGGTCGGTGACGGTGGCGGAAGCGTCGCGCTCGGGCAGGGGCTCCGCCGAGACGAGCTGCACCCGGCCGACGAGCCGGTCCCGCGCCGCCGCTGGCGCGAGAGGCACCACCGTCGCGCTGGGAGCGGTGCACGCGGCGCAGAGGAGGGCAGCGCACACCAGTCGGCGAATCACGGAGCTCATGAAGAAGGCTCCTGCAAGAGGGGAGCCCCGGATCGCGCGGATCGACCTCCGACCAACCCTCGAAGCGGAGACGCGGGCCCACCTGGCTCGACTCCGCGTGGGACGAACGGCGAAGACCGAGGGGTGAAGCAGGTCAGCCCTGCTCACGCGGAGGCGTGCCGGGCTCGCTCGAGCGGACGACTCCGCTCGACGATGACCGTCGACGCCTGCGGCCCGTGCTCGCCGGACTCCTCGACGAACTTCACGTGGGCGCCCTTCGCCAGGGTGCCGAAGCGCTTCCCCTGCACGGCGTTCTCGTGGAAGTACACCTCGCCGCCGTCTTCCTTCTCCACGAAGCCGTAGCCGCGCGCCCTGAACACCCGCGCCACGTGCCCGTGCTGGTAGGTCGGTTCGTGCTGCTTCACGTGCCCGCGACGGACGCGCACCGACTCCTCGATTCGCCGGCCCATCTCGTCGAAGGCCTCGTCGATGGTGGAGTGGATGTCCTGGGCCTTCTGGTGCTCGGGCGGCTCGCGATCGACGACCAGCTCGCGGCGCGGCATGCGCACCTCCACGCGCACGTGGAAGTTCTTCCCGTGGCGCATGTGGTGGTGCGGCGCTTCGACCACCACGCGGCACGACATGATGCGCGGGTCGAAGGTGTCCAGCTTCGCGGCGCGGCGCTCGACGTAGGTTCGCAGCGAAGCCGAGGGGCGAATGGAGCGGAAGGTCAGCTGCAGGGGCAGTTGCATGGTGAGGCTCCACTGGGACGATGAGCAATGGCCGAGCCAGCGGAGAGCGTCGGGAAATGCCGTGCGGCGACGCAGATGCTGCGGTGAGCGCGTCACGCTTCGGCGCCGGGTCCAATCAGCCGGGCGAAGCCTCTGCGGCGGCCACTCGGGGAGGAGGGCCGGTGAGCCAGCGCTCGCGGCGTCGGGGACGCGCGCGTCTCCGGCCGGGCCCAGGCCATCGTCAACCTCGCTCCACCCGCAGGTTGACAAGCCCCCAGCACCGTCCCTAAGCGCCCGTCATCTCTCGTCTTTCCACGGACCTCACGATGACCACCTTCTCCGCCCACGGGCACCCCGCGCACCCCCAGCCGACGCAGCCCCACGCCCTCCCGCTGCGCCACGACTGGGCGGTGGACGAGGCGGTCGCGCTCTACCGGCAGCCCTTGATGGAGCTCGTCTACCAGGCGCTCTCGGTGCACCGGCTGGTGTGGAAGGAGAACGCGGTGCAGCTGTGCAGCCTGCTCTCGGTGAAGACCGGCGGCTGCGCGGAGGACTGTGCCTACTGCCCGCAGTCGGCGCGCTACGACACCGGGGTGAAGGCGGAGAAGCTGATGGCGGTGCCCGAGGTGCTGGGCGCGGCGAAGGAGGCGAAGGACGCCGGCGCGACGCGCTTCTGCATGGGCGCGGCGTGGCGCGAGGTGAAGGACGGGCCGCAGTTCGAGCAGGTGCTGGACATGGTGCGCGGGGTGAAGGCGCTGGGGCTCGAGGCGTGCTGCACGCTGGGCATGCTCAGCGAGTCGCAGGCGAAGCGGCTCAAGGCGGCGGGCCTCGACGCCTACAACCACAACCTCGACAGCTCGCGCGAGTTCTACGCGGACATCATCTCCACGCGGACCTACGACGAGCGCTTGAAGACCTTGGCCCACGTGCGCGCGGCGGGCATCTCGGTGTGCTCGGGCGGCATCATCGGCATGGGCGAGTCGGTGGAGGATCGCTGCGGCATGCTGGTGACGCTGGCGAACCAGGAGCGCCACCCGGAGTCGGTGCCGGTGAACGCGCTGGTCGCGGTCGAGGGCACGCCGCTGGAGAAGCAGACCGCGGTGGATCCGCTCGAGCTGGTGCGGATGATCGCGGTGGCGCGCATCCTCATGCCGGCGTCGATGGTGCGGCTGTCGGCGGGGCGGAAGGAGCTGTCCCGCGAGGCGCAGCTGCTCTGCATGATGGCCGGCGCGAACAGCCTCTTCTTCGGCGATCGCCTGCTCACCACCGGGAACCCGGCGTGGGAGGCGGACAAGGCCCTGCTCGCCGACGCGGGCGTGAAGGCGCTCGAGCCTCGGGCCCAGGAGCCGGCGCGGCAGTGAGCGGCCTCGTCGACCAGTGGGCGTCGGAGGACCTCGCCGCGCTGTCGGCGAAGGGGCTCGTGCGCGCGCTGGAGCCGCTGGAGTCGGCGCAGGGCGCGACGGTGCGCGTGGGCGGCGAGACCCTGGTGTGCTTCTCGTCGAACGACTACCTCGGGCTGGCGGCGGACGAGGCGGTGCGCGCGGCGGCGGCGCGGGCCCTCGGGCAGCACGGGCTCGGCACCGGCGCGTCGCGGCTGGTGGTCGGCGACACGGTGGTGCACCAGGCGCTGGAGCGCGCGCTGGCCGAGCTCGAGGGGACCGAGGCGGCGCTGCTCTTCAACTCCGGCTACGCGGCGAACACCGGCGTGGTGCCGGCGCTGGTTGGAGAGGGCGACGTGGTCTTCAGCGACGCCTGGAATCACGCCTCGCTCGTCGACGGCTGCCGGCTCTCTCGCGCGCGCGTGGTGGTGTACCCGCACCGCGACGTGACGGCGCTCTCGGCGCTGATGGCGGTGACGCCCGGGCGGCGCAGGCTGGTGGTGACGGACGCGATCTTCTCGATGGACGGCGATCGCGCGCCGCTTCGGGAGCTCTCGGCGCTGTGCGCGAGCGAGCGGGCCGCGCTGCTCGTCGACGAGGCGCACGCGACGGGCGTGGTGGGCGACCAGGGCCAGGGGCTCGCGCACGCGCTCGGCGTCCGGCCGGACGTGGTGGTGGGGACCTTGTCGAAGGCGCTCGGCGCGGCGGGGGCCTACGTGGCGGCGAGCCGGGCGGTGACTCGGCTCCTCACCAGCCGGGCGCGGCCGCTCATCTTCTCCACGGCGCTGCCGGCGGCGGTGTGCGCGGGCGCGTTGGCGGCGGTGGAGCGCGCGCGGAAGGACACCGGCCTGCGCGAGCGGCTGTGGCGGAACATCGAGGCCTTCGCGGCGGGGCTTACGGCGCTGGGGCTCCCGGCGCACCGGGACTCGGCCATCTTCTCGGTGGTGCTGGGGACTCCGGAGGCGGCGCTCGCGGCGTCGCAGGCGCTCCGCGCGAAGGGCGTCCTGGTGAAGGCGATTCGCCCGCCCACCGTGCCGGAAGGAACCAGCCGGCTGCGCTTCTCGCTGTCCGCGGCGCACTCGCTGGAGCAGGTGCGGCTCGCCCTCGATGTGTTGAGGGAGATGCCGTTCATCCCGAGCGGAGTCGAGGGACCTCCCGTTCGCCCTGAGCGAAGTCGAATGCCGAGCACCGAACCCACCGTTCACCCTGAGCCCGTCGAAGGGTGCCGACCCGCCGTGCACCCTGGGCCCCACCACCGTTCACCCTGAGCGAAGTCGAAGGGTGCCGAACACATCGGTCCACTCGAGGATCCCTCCATGCCGACTGACACGCACTCCCCGCGCACCCAAGCGCTCCTCGCGCAGGACTTCGCGCACGTCTGGCACCCCTTCACGCAGATGCAGCTCTGGCCGGAGGACTCGCCGCTCATCATCGAGCGCGCGGAAGGCAACTGGCTCATCGACACCGACGGGCACCGGTGGCTGGACGCCATCTCCTCGCTGTGGGTGACGGTGCACGGCCACAAGAAGGCGGAGCTCGACGCGGCGCTGCGTGACCAGCTCGACCGGGTGGCGCACTCGACCTTGCTCGGCCAGGCCTCGGTGCCCTCCATCGAGCTGGCGGCGAAGCTGGTGTCGCTGGCGCCCGAGGGGCTCACCCGCGTCTTCTACTCGGACTCCGGGAGCACCGCGGTCGAGGTGGCGGCGAAGATGGCGTACCAGTTCTGGCAGCTCTCGGGCCGGCCCCAGAAGAAGCGCTTCGTCGCGCTCGACGAGGCGTACCACGGCGACACGCTGGGCTCGGTGTCCTTGGGCGGCTCGGAGCTCTTCCACGAGCGCTTCCGGCACCTGCTCTTCCCGGTGGAGCGGCTGCCCACGCCGTACTCGTACCGCTGGCCGGGGAAGGACTGCCTGGGCGAGTCGCTGGCGGCGGCCGAGCGGCTGTTCGCGGAGAAGAGCGACGAGCTGGCGGCGGTGGTGGTGGAGCCCCTGGTGCAGGGCGCGGCGGGCATGCTGATGCAGCCTCGCGGGTGGCTGAAGGGCATCGAGGCGCTCTGCCGGAAGCACGACGTCTTGCTCATCTGCGACGAGGTGGCGACGGGCTTCGGGCGCACGGGGACGATGTTCGCGGTGGAGCAGGAGGGCGTGCGGCCCGACCTGATGTGCGTGGCGAAGGGGCTGACCGGCGGCTACCTGCCGCTGGCGGCGACGCTGACCACCGACCGCGTCTACCGGGCCTTCCTCGGCCGCCACGAGGAGGCGAAGACCTTCTTCCACGGGCACACGTACACCGGGAATCCGCTGGCGTGCGCGGTGGCACTGGCGAACCTGGCGCTCTTCGAGACCGAAGAGACGCTGGCGAAGATGAAGCCGGCGGAGCGGGTGCTGGAGGAAGGGCTCGCGCGCATCGCGGCGCTGCCGCACGTGGGCGAGGTTCGGCGGCGGGGCTTCATGATCGGCATCGAGTTGGTGAAGGATCGTGCGACGAAGGAGCCCTACGCCTACGGTGAGCGGATGGGATTCCGGGCATGCCTCGCGGCGCGGAAGAAGGGGGTTCTCGTGCGGCCCTTGGGGAACGTGGTGGTGTTGATGCCACCGCTGTCGCTGGCGGTGGATGAGGCAAAGCTCGCGGTGGAGGCGGTGACCGACGGCATCGTCGCGGCCACTGGCGAAGCGTGAGCGCCCCGAAGAAGTCGCTGCGACAGACGAAGCCACGACCGTTCAGCCCGAGCGGAGTCGAGGGCCCCACCGAATCCTCCGTTCGCGCCGAGAGGGTTGGTCGGAAGAGCGATTCCGCGCAGTCCGAGCGAAGTCGAAGGGTGCCGAACATCGACCCCACCGTTCGCCCCGAGCGAAGTCGAAGGGTGTCGAACGTCGAAGCCACCGTTCGCCCTGAGCGAAGTCGAAGGGTGCCGAACATCGACCCCACCGTTCGCCCTGAGCCCGTCGAAGGGCGCCGAACACCGAAGACGACCCTCGCCGCCACCCGCGCCGCCGCCACCCGCACGCCCGCGCCTCCTCCGAAAGCTGCGCCCCGCGCGCGCTCCCGAGAGCGCCGGCGCTCTCCCAGCGAGCTGGCCCGCGAGCGGGTGAAGGCGCCTCCCCGCTACTTCGTCACCGGCACCGACACCGGCGTGGGCAAGACCGAGGTCTCGGCGGCGCTGCTCCACGGCATGGCACGGCGCGGCCTGAGGCCCTTCGCCTTCAAGCCGTACGAATCGGGCACCGCGCCCGGCGACGCCTCGACGGACAGCGAGCGGCTCTGGCGCGCGGCGGGCGCGTGGCAGCCGAAGGACTCGGTGACGGTGCATCACTTCGACGAGCCCTTGGCGCCGGGCATCGCGGCGCGGCTCGAGGGCAAGCAGCCGTTCTGGGCGAAGACGCTCTCGGCCTTCCGTGCGCTCGGCGACGGCCCGGGCATCGTGGAGGGCTCGGGCGGCCTGCTCGTCCCGCTCGACGAGACGCACGACGTCATCGATCTGATCGAGGCGCTCGAGCTACCGGTGGTGCTCGTCGCCCGCGCGGGCCTCGGCACGCTGAACCACACCTCGCTGAGCCTCAACGCGCTCCTGGAGCGCGGCCTCTCCATCGCCGCGGTGGTGCTCTGCCGCACGCGCGAAGAGGACGACGCCTCGGTGCCGTACAACCGCGCGTGGCTCGAAGATCGCTTTCCCAAGCTGCGCTTCCTGGGTCCCCTGCCCTTCGTCTCGAGCGAGTTCGACCGCGAGCGCACGCTGGCGCATCACCTCGCGGAGCTGCTGCAGGCGTAAGCTCTCACGAGGGGGTCGCGCGAGTGGACCGAGACCGTGACTGGGATGACCCAAACGTCGTCGAGGAGTGGCTGAAGCGCCAACGCGAGGACGTCGAGCGCTACCTTGCCGCGCAGGAGATCGCAGTCCTTCCCCATGGACTCCAGGCGGACTGGTTCATCCCGCCAATTCTCGCACTGTGGAAGGCGTCGACTCTTCTCGACGATCCGCGTTCCGTCTGGGTGATCTCCGGAGACGTTCCGACGGACTACATCCCAGGTTCATGGGCTGCCACGGGCCGCGATGCGCTTCGGAGGATCGCGGAGCGATGGCGACGCTCCGCAGACCTGATGAGTCGCGGAATCGCCGAGCTCAACACGAGCATCGGTCGCCCCGAGAACTGGCCTGAGCTCGCACCGATGCTGGCCTCCCGAGCGAAGACGCTTCTCAAGTGGGCCGGCGACGGCACGCTCTGGACTGACTGAACCCTACAGTCCCTGCACCAGTCGCTCGACTCAGGCCGCGCCATCGACGTCGCGGAGCAGAGATCGCCACCGCTCCAGCCGAGAATCGGTCGCGCCAACGATGTCAGTGAGCGACCGTTCGACGTACACCCTGTCGAACGACTGCCCCACCAGGGCAACCAACCGCTCGACGTCGAGGAGGTCCTTGGTCCTGAAGAAGAGGAACTTCATCACCGAGAGATCCTCGGGCGAGAGGAACCACGCCGGGCGGCCCTCCAGCGGCGCTTGCCTCACGCGAGTCCGAACCGACTCGTAGAACGGAATCGACGGCACGAAGACGTCGACGCGCATCGGTCCCACCCACGCTTGAAACTCGCCACGTTCGGTTGCCGCCGAGGCGGCCATGGCGCGGTCCACCTGACAGCCAGCCACCTCGAGTGCCGCAAAGACAGGCTCGAGGTCACCGGTCACGAAGACGTTCACGTCGACGTCGTTCGTCGCGCGCGGGAAACCCCACACACCGAGCGCCAGCGCGCCTCCGATTCCGTACGGCAGCTTCGCCCGCTCGAGCGCATCGGCGATGCGCCGTGCCATGGCAACGGCACTCGGAGCGCTCACCCGCCCCTCGCCTTCGCCACCACCCGCCTCCACAGCTCGAGGCTCTCGCGCGACCGTGGGTCCTGCCACTTCCACGCCGCCTCGGGATTCGGGCTGCTCTCGATGGCGTCGCGCGCCCACTCGCAGAGCTGGCCGAGCACCCGCGAGCGCTCCTCGATGGACATCTCCGCGTACGGCGCGATGTCTTCGAAGATCGCGTCGCGATCGCTTCGCGCCTGCAGCGAGGGAGGAAGCTTCGTCACGCCATGAGTGTAAGACGGGGCCACGAGACAGGCGAGCCATCCACTCCGACCACGGCCACGGGATGAGCGGAAAGTCCCGCGCCGGATGCGCGTCCTGAGCGCCTGTTCGACGCACCGCGCATCGACGCACCTCGAATGGCCGACCACGACCTGCTCTGAACTGACTGAGCCCTACGGTCCCCGAACAAGCCGCTCGACGGTCTGGGCCTTCACGCCCGGCGCGAGCGTCACCTCGAGCGCATCATGCGCAGTCCCGCGAAAGACGACGACGCGCTCGAACTTCTTCTCGGGCGCGAGTCGCTGCAGCGCCCCTGCATCGGACGGCACGACGGTCCGAGCAGCCTTCGCCTCGAGGAACGCCAGCTTCCCGCCCGGTCGCGGCAGCACGAAGTCGACCTCCAGCCCGCGCTCGTCGCGGAACCAGTACAGCTCGCGCCGCCCGCCGCGGTTCACCTGCGCCTTGAGGAGCTCCGCCGCCACGAAGCCCTCGAAGACCGGCCCATGGCGACTGGCGACGAGGCTCAAGAAGCGCCATGAACGGGAGGACCGCTCAGGGTGACCGCGGCACGCCCGCGTCCGGCACGTCCGGCGGCGGCTCCACCTCGGTCCGGTCATCGAGCGCGAAGCGCCCCAGCGTCGTGTCCAAGATCGCCCACAGCATCTTCCGGTGCTCGGCCTGGCTGACCTTCCCCTCCACCACCAGCCCGGCGCCGACGTAGCGCGCCTTGAGCCGATCTCCCGCGATCTTCCCCAGCGCCTCCTGCACGGCCTTGAGCTGCGCCTGCAGCACCTTCCCCTCGAACTCCAGCTCCAGGCTCCGCGCCTCGAAGGCGTCGGTCTTGAACAAGGCCGTCAGCGCCGCGCGGCAGGCCTCGTCGTGCGCGGTGACGGTGAGCTTCACCTCCTCCGACGGTGCCGGCCGGAACGTCGGGCACGCCTTCCGCGCCGCCGCCGCCGCCGCCTCGTCGAGCGCCGGCTTCTGCCCCACCCGCACCCGCCACGCCGCGACCTTCCCGTCGGCGCCGAGCAGCATCCGCGTGCGGCCCGCCTTCAGCCCCGTCATCACCAGCTCGTTCGTCTCGGGGAACCACTCCACCGACAGGACCTTCGGGTCCTCCACCTCGAACCAGTCCACCTTCGGAAGCTTGAGGAACTTCTCCTTCCCCACCTCGACGTCGTGGATCCAGTCCACCGGCCACGCGCGCGCGAGCCCAGGAGCCAGCGCGACCGCCAGCGCCACCACCGCGCACGACGGAAGCAAACGCGAGCGCATCGTCAGGAGAGCAGCGACTGGAACAGCGCCAGCCCGTCGGTGGAGCCCAACAGCGCCTCCGACGCGCGCTCCGGGTGCGGCATCATGCCGAGCACGTTGCCCTGCTCGTTGCACACGCCGGCGATGTCGTTGCGCGAGCCGTTGGGGTTCACCCGGTAGCGGAACACCACCTGCCCATTACCCTCCAGCCGCTTCAACGCCTCGTCCTCGAGGAAGTAGTTCCCGTCGCCGTGCGCGATGGGCATCGAGAGCCTCTGACCGACCGTGCACTTCTTGGTGAACGGCGTCTTCGCGTTCGCCACCAAGAGCTCCACCTCCTGACAGAGGAACTTGAGCGACTTGTTCCTGAGGAGCACGCCGGGCAAGAGCCCCGCCTCGGTCAACACCTGGAAGCCGTTGCAGATGCCCAAGACCAGCCCGCCCCGCCTGGCGTGCGCGACGACCTCCTCCATCACCGGAGAGAAGCGCGCGATGGCGCCGCAGCGCAGGTAGTCGCCGTAGCTGAACCCACCGGGCACCACCACCACGTCCGAGCCCTTGAGGTCGCGCTCCTTGTGCCAGAGCCGCTCCACCTTCTGCCCAGACACCTGGCCCGCGATGTACGCCGCGTCCTCGTCGCAGTTCGAGCCGGGGAAGGTCACCACGCCGAACTTCACGGGAGGATCTCCACCTTGAAGTTCTCCACCACCGTGTTGGCCAGCAGCTTTTGCGCCATCTGCTCCACCCGCGCCTTCGCCGCCGCGCCGTCCTTGGCGTCGACGACCAGCTCCACGTACTTGCCCAGGCGCACATCCTTCGCCTCGGGGAAGCCCAGCGCGTGCAGGCTCGACTCCACGGCCTTCCCAGCGGGGTCCAGGACTCCGGGCTTCAAGGTCACGAAGACGCGAGCGCGCATGCCGCCCGTCTACCACGCTCGCTCCGGACTTCCATCCGTGGGGCCGGTGAACCAATACCGATGGCCGGTGTCACAACCTTTCACCGCTTCTGCTGCGCCGCGGAGGCAACTCCGGCATGAAACACCTTCGGAGGAGACCCAGCATGGCCGCGCGGAAGAGCAGCACGAGGGGTTCGGCGAAGGCGAAGAAGTCCCAGACCTGGGTGTTCCTCTTCGATCAGCTGAAGGACGCGTCCAAGGGCACGAAGTCCTGGGACGAGGTGAAGGCGCTCCTCGGCGGCAAGGGCGCCAACCTCGCGGAGATGACGCGGCTCGGCCTCCCCGTCCCGCCGGGCTTCACCGTGACCACCGACGCCTGCCGCGCCTTCCTGAAGACCGGCGCCTTCCCCAAGGGCATGTGGGAACAGGAGCTCGCCGCCCTGAAGGAGCTCGAGCGCCGCACCGGCAAGACCTTCGGCGACGCCGAGAACCCGCTCCTCGTCTCCTGCCGCTCCGGCGCCAAGTTCTCCATGCCCGGCATGATGGACACGGTGCTCAACATCGGCCTGAACGACGAGACCGCCGAGGGCCTCGCCGCCCAGACGAAGGACCCGCGCTTCGCCTGGGACGCCTACCGCCGCCTGGTGCAGATGTTCGGCAGCGTCGTCCTGGGCGTCCCCGACGAGCCCTTCGAAGAGGTGCTCGCCCAGTGGCGCGACCGGCGCGGGGTGAAGAACGACGCCGACCTCGAGCCCGAAGACTTGAAGGCCATCACCACCCGCTTCCGCGAGCTCGTGAAGGAGAAGACCGGCGAGGACTTCCCCACCGAGCCCTTGAAGCAGCTCCAGCGCGCCACCCACGCGGTCTTCAGCTCCTGGAAGGGCAAGCGCGCGCAGGACTACCGCAAGGCCGCCGGCATCCCCGACGACCTCGGCACCGCGGTGAACATCGTCGCCATGGTCTTCGGCAACCTGGGGCCTGACTCGGCCACCGGCGTCGCCACCACCCGCAACGTCTCCACCGGCGAGAACCAGCTCGAGGGCGACTACCTCATCAACGCCCAGGGCGAGGACGTGGTCGCCGGCATCCGCGCCACCAAGCCCATCGAAGCGCTGGAGACCGAGATGCCCGAGGCCTACCGCGAGCTCTCGCGCATCGCCCGCCTCCTGGAGAAGCACTACAAGGAGGTGCAGGACATCGAGTTCACCGTCGAGCGGAAGACGCTGTGGATGCTGCAGACGCGCGACGCCAAGCGCACCGCTCGCGCCGCCGTGCGCATCGCCGCCGACCTCACCCAGGAGCGCCTCATCTCCAAGGAGACGGCGGTCCAGCGCGTGCGCCCCGAGCACGTCGACTTCTTCCTCCACCCGCAGTTCGACCCCACCTCGGTGAAGGACGCGCGCCACACCCATCGGGTCATCGCCACGGGCCTCAACGTCTCTCCCGGCGCCGCGGTGGGCGTGCTCGCCTTCGACGCCGACACCGCCGAGCGGTGGGCGAAGGAGAAGAAGGACGTCATCATGCTTCGCCCCGAGACCAAGCCGGACGACGTTCACGGCCTCCTCGCGGCCAAGGGCGTCCTCACCAGCCGCGGCGGGCGCACCAGCCACGCGGCGCTGGTGGCCCGGCAGTTCGGCAAGCCGGCGGTGGTCGGCGTGATGGCCCTGGAGGTCGACGTCGAGAAGCGCGTCGCCACCGTGCAGCGCTCGCCGGTGGTGCTCAAGGAGGGCGACTGGGTCTCCCTCGACGGCACCACCGGAGAGGTCTTCCTGGGCAAGGTCGAGACGACGCAGCCGTCCCTCGACGACCCCTGGCTCTTGAAGGTGCTCTCGTGGGCCGACGCCTTCCGCAGCCTGGGCGTGTGGGCCAACGCCGACTACCCGCGCGACGCCGAGCGGGCGCGCAAGCTCGGCGCCGAGGGCATCGGCCTGTGCCGCACCGAGCACATGTTCTTCGAGACCGAGCGGCTGCCCATCGTGCAAGACCTCATCCTGGCGACGACCGCCGAGGCGCGCGCCGCTTCGCTCACCAAGCTCCTGCCCATGCAGCGCGGCGACTTCGACGGGCTCTTCCGGGCGATGAACGGCCTGCCGGTCACCATTCGCCTCATCGACCCGCCGCTCCACGAGTTCTTGCCGGCGCACGATGAGCTCTTGCGCGACGTGACCGAGCTCGAGACCCGGCTCGAGGGCATCGACGGGCACCCCGAGCGGGCTCGGCGAGCGGGAGACGCCGGCAAGCCCGAGCTGGAGAAGACGCTCGCCACCAAGCGGAAGCTCCTCGACGCGGTGAACTCGCTCAGGGAGCAGAACCCGATGCTCGGGCTGCGCGGGGTGCGGCTCGGCATTCACATGCCGGAGCTGGTGCGCATGCAGGTGCGCGCCATCTTCGAGGCGGCCTGCGACTGCCAGCAGGCGGGCATCAAGGTCTACCCGAAGATCATGATCCCCCTCATCGCCCACCACGACGAGCTGGAGGTCGAGCAGACGCTCTTGGAGGAAGAGGCCGAGAAGGTGATGCAGGAGCGCGGCGTGAAGATCCGCTACCAGTTCGGCACGATGATCGAGATCCCCCGCGCGGCGCTCACCGCCGATCAGATCGCCGAGTACGCGCAGTTCTTCAGCTTCGGAACCAACGATCTCACCCAGACCGTCTTCGGCATCTCGCGCGACGACGCCGAGACCGGCTTCCTCTCCGAGTACATCCAGAAGGGCATCCTCGCGGAGAACCCCTTCGCCACCCTCGACGAGACCGGCGTGGGCAAGCTGATGGCCATGGCGGTGAAGCTCGGGCGCGGCGCGCGAGCGGGGCTCGACATCGGCATCTGCGGCGAGCACGGCGGAGACCCGCGCTCCATCGAGCTCTGCCACCGCCTGGGGCTCGACTACGTGAGCTGCTCGCCCTTCCGCGTGCCGGTGGCGCGCCTGGCCGCCGCCCACGCCGCGCTGGCCAACGGCAAGCGACGCTCCGCCTGAGCGGGGCCACCGTTCACCCTGCGCTCAGCCTGCCCTGAGCCCGTCGGAGGGTGCCGAATTCCGCTCTCTCCGCGCGAGCCGTCTCGCCGGAAATCTGCCTATGTTCGGCGCCCCATGAACCGCCGCACCCAAAGCCTCCTCACTGGCGTGCTCGTCCTCGGAGTCGCCGCCGCGCCCGCCGCCCACGCCGAGAGGACGCGCGTGGTCGTCCTGGGCGTCAACGCGTCGGACCCGAAGCTCAAGCAGCTCGCTGACTCCATCGGAGAGCAGATCCTCACCGAGCTGTCCCGCGAGAAGCGCCTCGACCCCATCGGCACCAGCGACGTCTCCGCCGTGCTCGGCCTCGAGCGTCAGAAGCAGATGCTGGGGTGCACCGATCAGTCGGCCTCCTGCCTGGCGGAGATCTCCGCCGCCCTCGGCGCGCCGTTTCTCGTCACCGGCAACCTGGCCAAGGCCGGCAAGGCCACCCGGGTGGACATCAAGCTCATCCGCGCCAGGGACGGCAAGGCGGTCTTCCGCGACGGACGCAACTTCAAGGACGAGTCGGAGATGTTCGATCTCGTCTCCTCCATCGTGCAGGCGCTCGTCGCCAGCATGGACCTGCCGGCGGAGAAGCCCGCGGTGGTCTTGGACGCGCCGAAGAAGACCGAGGTGACGCCGCCGCCGAGCCCGCCCTCGGTGCCCGCCGTCGCCGTGGAGGCGCAACCTTCCAAGCCCGGCCCCAGCGTGCTGCCGTGGGTGGTGGCGGGCGCGGGCCTCATCACCGCGGGCGTGGGCGCGATGCTCTTCATCAGCGCGGGCGCCGAGCAGACCGCGACGCTCGCCCCCGACTACAAGGCCGCGAACACCTACACGGTGGTGCGCAACAAGGTCGACAGCCAGACGGCCACCATGCAGGGCGGCGGAACGCTCCTGGGCGTGGGCGTGCTCGCGGCGGCCGGCGGCCTGGCGTGGGCGCTTTTGGGCAACCAGCCCGCGGCGCCGGTGGCGGTGGCGCCATCCCTGAACGGCATCGTGGTGGGAGGTGGGTTTTGAGAGCGCTCTCTTCGGCGCTGGGCCTTCTGGTGCTCGGCGCGACGGTCTTCTCCTGCAAGGTGCCCGACGAGCAGCTCGAGGGCACGCTCTGTGACGCCCAGGCGGCGAACCCCTGCGGCACCGAAGCGTTGGCCTGCGATGCCTCGACGCACACCTGCGTGCCGAAGTCGAAGCTCGAGGCCGGCGCGACCGGCGGAGGCTCCGGCGGCGGCGCGACGGGCGGCG
>JBBIOE010000062.1:0-34189 GCA_037443525.1 Archangiaceae bacterium
CCCGCCGCCGAGGAGTACGAGAAGGCCTGGCGCTCGGTGGGCAACCGCTACGAGTCGCTCTCCAACAAGTACGCCCTCACCCTCATCGAGCTCGCCCGCTACGACGAGGCGGAGAAGGTGCTGCTCGGCAGCCTGGAGACGCACCCCGGCTCGGCGGAGACCAACGTGCACCTGGGGCGCATCGCCCTGAAGCGCCAGGCCTGGCCCAAGGTGAAGGCCGCCGCGCTCGAGGCGGTGGCGGTGGACCCCTTCGACCCCGAGGTGCAGCTCATGCTCTACACCTCCGCCCGCGCGCTGAAGGACGCGCCGCTGGAGAGCCGCGCCCAGACCGCCGCCGCCACCCTGCTCAAGACCACGCCTCAGGACGTGGAGCGCATCGCCCAGGAGCTCGAGAAGCAGCTCCGCTCGGGCAAGCCGGGCCTGAGCGGTGAGCTCCCGGACGCGGGGACGCCCACCCGGACGCGAATGCCGTGACGGGGCAGCCGGACACGAAGCCGTCTATCCTTCTATCCTTTCGACCTCATCCTCCGGCCCGCGACCTCTTCGCCGAGGCCGTCGAGCAGCTCAGCATCGACGACCGCGACGAGTACGAGCGTGTGGTGAACTTCGTCGTGGCCCAAGGCCCCGCCCCGAGGCACCGTGTGGTCCTCCTATCCTTCACCATCAAGGGGGCTGCGCTGGCTGTGATGTTCAGAAGACGCTCGAGGTCGCCGCGAAGCTCGCGGAGAGCATCTTCCGGCGCGCGGCCCTCGGTCGAGATCGCCCGAAGGGTCGTTGTCACCAACGGCCTTCGCCGGACGGATGCGCCGCGGGCGGTGATCTGCGCCATCAAGCGCGGTGATCGCCGTGAACGGTGACACCCGGTGTTACCCGGTCGGCAGTCTCAGCCCGCTGACGACCGTGCGCTGAGACTCGGACGCAAGAACTGAAGCGTCGCACACGTTGCGACTTCGGCGCTGGTCCCCGATCACCTGGGCCTGTAGAGTGCGGAGGTTCGTCGCCGTTCCATCTCGGGGGGCCCATGCCGCATAGATTCTCTCAGCCCACGCTCCTTCAGGGAGCCGTTGTCAGCACCACCGCGCTTCTCGTCATCTCCCTGGGAGGCTGCACGAACGCGTCCCCTAAGGACTCGCCGCCCGGGAACGGTCCGGAGGGGGCCGTGGTCGTGCCGCCCGGCCTCGACGCCGCCTCCACGAAACTGCTTGCCCAGGCGGTGCGTCTCCAGGACGGCGTCGGCGCCGACTTCGACGGCGACGGGGTCGACGAGGTGAAGGTCGAGGTCGCGAACGGCGTCGTCCTGACCTGGTTCGACCAGGACCAGAACGGCTCGCCTGAGATGCTCCGCCGGAAGCGGCCGAACGGCGACGTCGAGCTGCTCTTCGACCCCGACGAGGACGGCTTCCCGAACACCTACGAGGTTCAGAGGGCCACCGAGCGCGAGATCCTGGAGGACCTCGACCGAAACCAAGTGCACGACCGGCGCCGACTCGAGGTCTACGACGGGAGCGGGAACATGCAGGTGACTCTGTCGCACCTCGACAAGTCGGGTACCTGGGTACAGGACGACCAGTTCACGGTCACCCGGCGCCGCGCCAAGTGCGGAGTGAAGCAGCCGGGCGCTCCAGCGAACGGGAGCGTCGGGCCAGATTGCTTCGATCCACCGCAGCAGACGCTGAACCGGCCGGGCGACGTCATCGTGGTGTACGACAGCGGCGGCGCGCAGGACAGCCAGGGCTTCTGCAGCCGTGCGCACTCCGAAAAGATCGGCAAGGCGGTGGCCTGCGCCCTCGGCCAAGTCCGGGGCTGCCTCAAGGACACGAACGGCGACGAGTACCGGCGCATGATGACGGCCCTTGGGTCGGGCCGCAGGATGTCGATCGACTGCGGAATGATCTGCGGCGGCCAGGCGGCGGCCGACGACAGCGGGGTCTCCTTCCCATCGGCGTCGCTCGACCGCATGAGCGACGCCGAGCTCTGCTCGGCACTCCTCCACGAGATGCTGCACTGGGCGGGGACGCCGGACTCGGGCGACACCCATGGCGACGGCGTGGACCGCGTCTACGCCTGCGGGCGCTACTGCGGTGGCGCGCGGGGCTGTACGTACACCTCCGCGGGGGCGACCCAGAACTACGACACCACCTGTCAAGTGACCCCGGCGAAGGACTGCGCGATCTGCGCGGGGACGGTGGCGGAGAAGCTCAAGTGCGGGCAACGAACCGAGCAGCGTCCTGCGGTCACGCCGCTCGGCGGGGTCTGCCACGCCGGGCTCGCCTGTGTCGCGGGCGACTGCCTCGACACCATCGAGAACCGGCTGCTCACCTGCGACGGAGTGGATACGGGAATGTTGTCGGGACCGTGCTGCAACTCCTGCCCGAGCACCTGCAACCGCTCGAACGACTTGCCCTGCCCGGCTGGCCCAATCTCGCAGACCACCTGCGACGGCACGCCGCCCGCCTGCAAGTAGCTGCTGATCATGGTCCGACGGTGCGACTTGGTGGTGCGTCCGTGTGGCGCGCTCGTCTTGATACCCTCCACCCGGTCGCCAACTCGCTCCTGGCTCTGAGCCCCTTCCTGGTCGGCGAGGCAACACGACGTAGGCCGTACGGCGCGAAGGAACTCCAACCCGCGTCCCTGAACGCGGGCGCGCGAGCGGACCGACGAGGGGTCGAGCGAGGAGCGAGCGTCAAGCTGGCCAACGCCGAGCTGGCGCGCACCTCCACGCTCACCTTCGCGCGTGCACCGGATGACTCGTTCTTCGTCTACTCGCTCCGGTCGCTCGCCGCGGATGAAACCGGGCAGGTGCACCGCGTCGACGAAGTCTTGCCGGAAGTCGAAGTTCAACACCTTGTCATCGTCGAGCGCGACGGCGGTCGCACTCCGGGTCAGCGCCCGGGCAGGCACGTCGAGCTGGTTCGGGGCGCGTCGCAGGGCCCCCCACGGGGAACCTTCGGAACCCGGCCTCGAACGCAGGTGGCACCGACCCTGCACCGATCCCACGGCAGCTCGCCATGGAAGCGCCCGAGGCAGCGACACCGGTCAGCGCAGAGGATGCGCGCATCCTCGCGGCCGAGTCGGGCCCGATTCGCGGACATACCCTCAAGCTGATCGTCATCGACGACGCGCCGGGCGAGGCTGCGGTGGAGGCGCTGCGAGCCGAGATCGCGCCGCGGCTGCAGGGCGCGAGAAGGTGGCGGCAGCGGGTCGTCGCCGCGCCGGCGACCTCGACCGGTTTCGCGTGGCAGGACGATCCGGACTTCGACGTCGCGCGCCACGTGCGAGCGGTTCGGGCTGCGCGACCCGTCGACGAGGCCGAGCTGCGCCACATCGTCGCCGAGATCATGAAGGCCCCGCTCGACCGCGCGCGGCCGTTGTGGACGATGGACGTCGTCCCCCGGCTGGCCGACGGTCGCTGGGCCATCGTGTGGAAGGTGCACCACGGCCTCGCCGACGGCGTGACGGTCATGCGCGCGGGCTCGCGCCTGCTCTGGACCGAGCCCCCTTCACCGCCGCGCGAGGCGCGAGCGCCGCGCCCCGCGACGCACGCCGCGAGCGCGCTCTGGCGCCGGGGCCTCGTGCTGCGCGAGTTCCGGCGAATTCGCGTCTGGCAGCTGTCGCCTCTCGCGGCCGACGTCGGTCCGGAGCGCGTGGTCGGGTTCGCGCGGTGCAGCCTCGACGAGCTGCGCGCGCTCGGCAAGGCGGTCGCCCCGGAGGTGACCATCAACGACGTCCTGCTCTCGGTGATCGCCGGCGCGCTGCGGCGCTGGCTTCAGAGCCAGCACGTCCGTCGCGCGCGCATGAAGGTGCAGGTGCCGGTCAGCATGCACCCGCACTTCGCCGACGATGATCCGTTCGGCAACCGCGACTCGTTCTTCTTCCTCTGGCTGCCCTTGGACGAGGCCGACCCCATCGCCCGGGTACGCGCGGTGAGCGCGCAGACCGGCAGACGCAAGAACCGCCAGGACGCGCAAGCCATCTACGCGCTCAGGGACTTCCTGGGCCGCGCGCCCGCCCGCGTGCGGGACGCGCTCCGGCGGACGATGCAGGGCCCGCACGAGTACTCGGTGAACGTCTCCAACGTGCCCGGGCCGGCTGGGCCGCTCCACGTGCTCGGCCGCCGGGTGGACGAGCTGTACTCGATCGCCGAGATCGCGCCTCATCACGCCCTGCGAGTCGCGGCGGTCTCGCTGGGCGGCTCGCTGAACATCGGGCTCTGCGCGGATCCGAACGTCGTCCCGGACATCGACGCGCTCACCACCGGCATCCGCCTCTCGATCGACGAGCTGCGCAGGTCGACGTCAGTCGGTCTCTTCCACGAATGATCGGCTGAGAGGCTCGCTTCGCGAAGCCCCACCGCCACTTTCAGTTCTGCGAGGCGAAGGCCGACGTGCAGGCCGTGGTGGGGACCATCGACTACCACTGCAGCAACCTCGGTTGGTTCGGGCCGACGGGCCCCGCTCCGCTCGCTCGCGACGCGATGCTCTTCGCCGTGACTCAGGCCCACTCCATGCTCGCCAAGGACTCAGGAGGCTTCTTCGTTCAGGATCCCGCGGGCGCCAAACATCCGTTCTCGCGGTCATCACTTGAGCGATGGAGCGCTCGCTTTCAAGGAGGCGGGTTGGAGCACCTCTCCGTTGGTGCTTCTTGAATCGTCGCCCCGGGCTGCTCACTGCTCCAGAATCGAGGCGTCCAGACGAGCGCGACCGTGGCCCCAAGCGCAGACGAAGGGACCGAGTCGAGCTCCCACCGGCCGGCGAGCTCGGCGTGCCAATGTTCGCTGAACGAGACTCGAATCGACAGCTGGGCTGCGGGGACGAAGAACGGGGGCAGCGGTGGCAGTCCCCATGGCGCGCTTCCACGGAGGCCGAGCGCCACCCACGAGCTGAGGCGTCGGTAGAGCTGAATTCCCGGCCCCAGCAGCATCACGTGGGGCGGGTGGGCTTGTGGGTTGAAGGTCGAGATCCACTCCGTGCTCACCTCGAGGAGCGTGTCCTGGCCGCGCCAGACCAGCCGCAGCGCCAGCGTCGGAACGATGCTCAGCGCCGTACGCGACCAATGAATACTCGAGTCCAGATCGAGCACGACGCCGGGGAGGGCGCCCTCGGGATAGGCCATCAACAACTCGCCACCCAGCACCTTCACGGTGAAGCGGTCGAGGACGCCGATGCGAAGCGTCGAGACCAACAACAGAGCTCCAGCCACACCAAGAGGCGGGTCGCGCCAGGCGTGGAGATAGCCCCCGCCGCCGCGCAGCTCCGCCCACCCCGTTCGCACTGGCAGCACCGCGTCAATCCAGCCGTCCCCAGTTGCGGCGGAAAGCACCAGCGTCAGCGCGAGCGCGTTCATGACCAGAGCATCGCGCCGATATCGGATGACGAACAACCGGCATTGCCAGCCGCTGGCGCGGCAAGGCGCTCGAGCCGCTCGGCCTTCTCGCGGGCCGTGGTGGGCGTCATTCGTTCGTGCGACAGCGCGCCCGCCGCGAAGCTGCTCTGGTCGCAGCCCGCCTGAAGACGCCAGCCCACACCGACCGGTCCCCTGCGATGGGTGATTTCCACTGCTGCCGTGCACTCCGGCGTTCTTCCACCGGTAGCCCCACTTCGGTCGTCATTCGCGCGGAGGGCCTCCGCGACAGGCGCGTCGCGAGCGAAGCCGACCTGCAGCGCAGTTGTCCAAGTCGAAACGTGCTCCCAGAAAGGGTGTCAGCATGAGGTCCACGATCTCTCGTCGTGTCGGTTGGTGGATGTTGACGATGTGCGCAGCGCACGTGTCGAGTGGTTGCGGCGGCACTCCGACGACCAGGCTGATGTCCATCACCGTCACCCCCGAAAGTCCGAGTGTACCGGTTGGAGTTACCACTCGACTCACTGCCACCGGCAACTTCACCGACGGCACCTCAAAAGACATCACATCAACCGTCACCTGGAGCTCGGAGATCCCAACCGTTGGCGCCATCGACGACGCTGGTGCCGCGACCGGAGTAGCGCCAGGAACCGCGACGATCAGCGCAACCCAGGACAAGATCAGCGGGAGCACCGTCCTGACGGTGACCAGCGCCGCGCTCAACGCCATCACAGTGACCCCAACAACGACAAGCGTTCCGAGTGGTCTGACCGTGCAGCTGACGGCCCTGGGCACGTATACGGATGGAACGAAGCGGGACCTCACCACGACCGCCACCTGGCGCGCCGCCGAGTCAACGGTTGCAGCCGTGGACGCCACCGGCAAAGTCCTGGCCAAGGGACGGGGCATCACCTCCATTACGGCCCAAGTCGGCGACATCAGCGGCAGCGCCAACCTCACGGTGACCGCCGCCCTCCTGCAGAGCCTCACCGTCACCTCGGCCAGCGCCAGCATCGCCAAGGGCCTCACCGCGCAACTGACCGCCACCGGCACCTACTCCGACGGCACCTCCGCCGACCTCACCACCAGCGTGAGCTGGACCTCGAGCGACACGGCCGTCGCCAGCGTCGACGCCACGGGTCTGCTGACTGGAAAGGGCGTGGGGACCGCGAGCATCACGGCCAGCCTGAGTGGAGTGAGCTCGGCCGCGCTCATCCAGTCCGTGACGGCCGCCCTGCTGCAGAGCCTCACCGTCGGCTCGGCCAGCGCCAGCATCGCCAAGGGCCTTACCACGCAGCTGACCGCCACCGGCACCTACTCCGACGGCACCTCTGTCGACCTCACCACCAGTGTGACCTGGACCTCGAGTGACACGGCCGTCGCCACCGTCGACGCCACGGGCCTGCTGACCGGGAAGACGGTGGGCACCGCGGGCATCACGGCCAGCCTGAGTGGTGTGAGCTCGGCCGCGCTCACCCAGTCCGTGACGCCCGCCCTCCTGCAGAGCCTCACCGTCGCCTCGGCAAGTGCCAGCATCGCCAAGGGCCTCACCGCGCAACTGACCGCCACCGGCACCTACTCCGACGGGACCTCCGCCGACCTCACCACCAGCGTGAGCTGGACCTCGAGCGACACGGCCGTCGCCAGCGTCGACGCCGCGGGCCTGCTGACTGGGAAGGGGGTGGGGACCGCGAGCATCACGGCCAGCCTGAGTGGAGTGAGCTCGGCCGCGCTCACCCAGTCCGTGACCGCCGCCCTCCTGCAGAGCCTCACCGTCACCTCGGCCAGCGCCAGCATCGCCAAGGGCCTCACCACGCAGCTGACCGCCACCGGCGCCTACTCCGACGGCACCTCCGCCGACCTCACCACCAGCGTGACCTGGACCTCGAGCAATACGACCGTCGCCGGCGTCGACGCCACAGGCCTGCTGACCGGGAAGACCGTGGGCACCGCGGGCATCACGGCCAGCCTGAGTGGAATGAGCTCGGCCGCGTTCACCCAGACCGTGACGGCCGCCCGCCTGCAGAGCCTCACCGTCATCTTGGCCAGCGCCAGCATCGCCAAGGGCCTCACCACGCAACTGTTCGCCATCGGCACCTACTCCGACCGCACCTCTGCCGACCTCACAGGACGCGTCACCTGGAGCGGAACACCAGGGATCGCAACGATCAGCGTCACCTGGCAGGGATACGTCGCGTATGGCGTAGGCACGGGCACAGCCACCATCACAGCCACGTCTGGAGCCATCAGCGGATCGGCCGCGCTCACCGTGACGGCGGCAACCTTGGTCTCCATCGCGGTGACCCCAGCCACCCCGATGGTGTTTCAGGGCACACCCCAGCAGATGACCGCCACGGGCAGCTACACCGACGGCACCAGTGCCAACTTCACCAACAGCGCAATCTGGAGCTCGAATGCAGCCGCCATCGCGACGGTGGGCGCGACGGGGCTGGTCAATGCCGTGAGCACAGGCACGGCCACGATCACCGCAGCCGTGGGCGGCGTGAGCGGCACAACCGTCATCTCAGCCGCCACGCTGACCTCGATCACAGTCTTCCCGGCGATCATCAACAGCGCCCCCGGCGTTGCCACACAACTGACCGCCATTGGAACGTGTGACAATTCTGCGAAGGTGGTGTTGACCAACCTTGTCAGCTGGAGCTCGAGCGCAGCATCCATTGCAACCGTCAACTCCAGCGGCGTGGTCACCGGAGGTGCTGCCGGTGGAGTCGCCTCCATCTCGGCAACGCTCAATGGCTTCTCCGGCGCTGCGAGTCTGAGTAACACGGGTGTCTCGGCGGGCGCCGGAGGCCTGGCCAACAACTGGGCGTGGCGCAATCCGCTTCCGCAGGGCAACGGGCTCTCCTCCGTTGCCTGGAGCGGCTCGCAGTTCGTGGCCGTGGGCAGAGGTTCCATCTTGACCTCGTCCGACGGGGTCGCCTGGGTGAGTCGCGTCTCGAGCTCCACTCTCAGCAGCGTGGTCTGGTCTGGCGCACAATTCGTAGCCGTTGGCGACACAGTCCTCACGTCGCCAGACGGCATCACCTGGACCGAACGCGCGTCGGGCGCGACGAAGAGGCTGAACAGTGTCACGTGGTCTGGCGCGCAGTTCGTGGCGGTCGGGGGCGCCGGGACTCTTCTGACGTCACCGGATGGCGTCACCTGGACGGCGCGGTCCTCGGGCACGACGGATGCGCTCTGTGGCATTGCCTGGAGCGGCACGCAGTTCGTGGTGGTGGGCTCGGCACCCTATATCAACGTGCTTTCCCCGATCCTGACGTCGCCGGACGGCATCACCTGGACCGCGCGAACGGGTACGACGACTTCTTCGCTCTACGCCGTCTCCTGGAGCGGGACTCAATTCGTGGCAGTGGGATACCAAGGCGTCATCTCGACCTCGCCGGACGGCATCACCTGGGTGACGCGCGCCTCTCCAGTCACCACCAACAGTCTCTTGGCCGTTACGTGGACCGGCACGCAGTTCGTGGCGTTGGGCAGTTCGTCTGGCGCGGCAGGAGCAATGTCGGCCATCCTGACCTCACCGGACGGCATCACCTGGACCGCGCGCAACTCGGGTACACAGAGCCCCTTGAGCGGTGTTGCGTGGTCGGGAACGCAATTGGTTGCGGTGGGGTCTGGCGGCGCCATCTTGACCTCGCCAAACGGGATCGACTGGACCAGCCGTTCCTCGGGGTCGGGCGAGTGGTTCCATGCCATCACCCGAGGTGGCCCGCAGCTGGTGGCGGTCGGCAGCGGGGGTGCCATCCTGAGCTCGTCTGACGACGGCGTCACCTGGACCGCACGCACGTCAGGAATGACAGGTTGGCTCAATGGCGTTACCTGGTCCGGCACGCAATTCCTGGCGGTCGGGGAAACGGGCACTGTTCTGACCTCACCTGATGGCATTGCCTGGACTGCACGCTCCTCGGGTACGACGCTCACCCTCACCAGCGTCACCTGGTCTGGCACGCGGTTCGTGGCCGTGGGAGCCGGAGGCTACACCTCTCCAGTTGGCGTCATCCTCACCTCGCCAGACGGCATTGCCTGGACCCGCGCGCCAGGCTCAGTGGATTCGCTCTACGGCGTGACCTGGTCTGGCACGCAGTTCGTGGCGGTGGGAGGTCCTGGTAGTCCCTTCATCACGACGTCGCCGGACGGCGTCACCTGGACGTGGCGGCCCACCTGGGGCCTGCCTCAAACTCAACTCAACGGAGTCATCTGGTCCGGCACGCAGTTCGTCGCGGTCGGGGACGTGGGGCGGGGAACCGGAAGTACGGCCACAGTCCTGACCTCGCCGGACGGAGTCACCTGGACCGTACGCGCTTCGAATACGCAGAGTCAGCTCTACGGCGTGACCTGGTCCGGCACGCAGTTCGTGGCGGTGGGTCAAGCAGGCACGATCCTCACCTCGTCGGACGGCATCGCTTGGGCCGCACGGCCCTCGGGCACCTGGGAGACGTTCTACGGCGTAATCTGGTCTGGAGCGCAACTCGTGGTGGTCGGAAGTGTTGGCGCCATTCTCACTTCTCCCTAGACGCAGCACTCGCAACGGCGAGGCGCTACCCGGGCGTCACGAATTCATCCGCCATCGATAACAGGTGGTCATTGACACCCGCGCGCGGCGCCCGCCTCACCGCGGCGTGGAGACGATGACTCAGCCGCCCGTCTTCACGGATGCCGGTTGGGCAGCAGCCAGATACCTGTCCACATTCTCCTGCGTAATCACATCAACACCCGTATCAACGACCCGCGGCAGCTGAACGCCAAGCGATGCTTGCCACAACATCAGGACCGACATCGAGCCCTGCATCCTCGGAATGGTTGCCGACGAAGCATCGATGACACCCTGCTTGATGGCATCAAGTATTGGCCTGATCCCGTCCATGCTGACCACCTTTACCTTGCCGACCTTCCCGGCCTCCTTGATGGCAGTTGCTATGCCGACTGGACCGGAAGCATCGCAACACAAGTAGCCATCGAGTTCGGGATGCGATTCGAGAACGGACCGGGCCTGCTGGCGAGCAGTCGCAATGTCATCATTGTCAACTCCACCGTCCACGACCGTTATGCCTTGATACCTCTTCAGAACTCCCATCTGAGCTTCGTATCGCATCTTGTGGTTTGGCGCCGTTGGATATCCCTGCATCACAGCCACTTTTCCAGCATAGCCAACCAGCTTGGCGAGACGCTCTGCCGCAATGACTCCCTGCTGAGCGAAGTCATTGCCAACGCTGGTGATGCTGCCATCTGGCGAAGGTGAGTCGAAGAGCACCACCGGTATACCCAGACTCCTGACGCCGTCGATGGCCGTCATGTGGCCCACGACGTCGACCGGGTCTATGGCGATGCCACTCGGGCGACTCTTGGCGGCGCGCTCCAGGATCGTGTTCTGCTCGACGACGTCGCACTTCGATGGCGGCAGGTACTCGACGACAATCTCGACACCAAGCTCCCGACTCAGGACTCCGGCTTGAGCCTTGGCGCCTTGATTCACCTCGTCGAACCAGGGGTGTGCGACCTTCGGGATGACGATGAATCGAAGCGTTCTTGCCATGGTTCGAGCCCTCTTGGTCAGGTCGTGAAGCCCAACACTCCTGCGTCTGATCCCTCCGTCTTGACTGCGGCGCATGCTGGCAAATCCATACGCGTTTTCGCCGGCGCCCCTCACCCGCTACGAGTCGCTCTCCAACGAGTACGCGCTCACCCTGGTCGAGCTCGCCCGCTCCGGCGAGGCGGAGAAGGTGGACGCGGATGCCGTGACGGAGCAGGAGCCGCGGGCCCTCGAAGTTCGACTGGGGCCTCCGTGGAGTGGCTTGACGCGGCTGCCGACGCGCATGACCATTGCGGAGCACACCAACCTCCGAGGGTGGATGAGCGCGGTCGTACGGCGCCACGACGAGCGCCTGAGGCGCGCCGACGAGCGGGCGTGAGGCAAGATGATTCACGAGGCGAAGCGCCACGCCCGGAGCAAGCGCGGCGGGTAGCGAACGAGCTCACGACGGCGCATGAGGACCGCGCTCGGGCACGCCGACCCGTTCCGCGAATGCCGTGACCAGGCACGACCCGTGGTAGCCTCTTGGCTCGACTGGGGGCTTCGCCGGACAGCCCCGGAAGCGGAAAAAGGCCCATGAGACGAGTCCTGTTTGCCCTCGCCGCGTCCGCCTTGGTCGCGGGTTGCAGCAACCGCACCGATGGCGCGCTGCGCATCGTGGTCACCGTCGACCCCTCCCTGAAGGCCGACTGCTTCGAGGTGGTCTTGAGCAAGGGGGCCGTCCTCGCCTACGAGGCGGTGAAGCGGGAGCCGGGGGTCTCCAGCTACACCATCGGCGCCAAGCAGGGCTCGATGCCGGCGATCGTGACGGTGCAGGCCAAGGCCTACCTGGGCGACTGCTCCGACGCGGTCAACCGCAAGCTCAACAGCAGCTCGGCCGGGGTGGACCACGCCTTCCCCACCATGGGCGTCGAGGTGGTGGAGCTCAAGCTCTCGCCGCCCGACACCACGCTGGACAACGATCGCGACGGCTACGCCGACGCGCAGAAGAGCGGCCCCGACTGCGACGACACCGACGCCACCGTCCACCCCGGCTCGACCCAGGCCTGCGGCCTCGCCAAGGACACCAACTGCGACGGCAAGTACGCCTGCCAGGACCCGGACTGCCAGAGTGAGCCCTCCTGCCAGTCGCCGGCGACGAAGCTCGCCTTCGTGCCCGCCACCGCGACCTTCCTGCGCGGCGCCTGCTCGCAGGACGTGGTGCTCGAGGTGCACGACGCGCAGGGCGCGATCACCCCGGTGGCGCTGGACACCACCATCGCCCTCACCACCTCGGACCCGAAGGTGCTGGTGGTGAGCGGCTCCTGCACCGGCAGCCCGGTGACGTCGGTGATGATTCCGTACAACCAGTCCTCGGTGCGGCTGAAGGTGCGCTCCACGGTGGCCGGCGCCCAGACCGTCACCGCCGCCGCGACCGGGGTCGCCAGCGGCACCCTGGCGCTCGACGTGAGGCCGATTCCCACCGCCGCGCTGGTGTTCACCTCGGCGGCGCAGTCGCTCAAGGCCGGCGACTGCTCGGCCCCGGTGACCGTGGAGCTGCGCGACGCCGCCAACGGGGTCACCACCGCCGCCGCCGACACCGCGCTGGGGCTCTCCACCACCGCGACCGCGAGCTTCGACTTCTTCGCCGCGAGCGACACCACCTGCGCCACGCCCCTGACCGCGCCCGCCACCATCACCGTGCAGGCCGGGCAGAGCGGCGGGAGCTTCCGGGTGAGGAGCACCAGGGCCGCGCTGCCCAACTCGACCTTCACCCTCGGGGTGCACGACTCCGCGGGCAGCACGCCCGACACCCAGGTGCTGACGGTGGCGCCCAACGTGGCCTCGGCGCTGGTGTTCACCTCGTCGCCGCCGGGCCTCCAGCAGACCAACTGCTCCACGTCGCCGGTGAGGATCGAGGTCCAGGACGCCTTCGGCAACACCAGCACCGTCGCGGCCGCCACGACGCTCGCGCTCTCCACCACCCCGGCGCTGACGCCGCCCGACTACTTCACGTTCTACAAATACGCGGGCACGACGGTCGCCTGCACGACCGCGGTGTCGCTCTCTTCGCCGGCCACCATCGCGGCGGGGACGAGCGGGCTGAGCCTGGCCATCAAGGCCAAGCCCATCGGGACGTACGTGATGACCGCGGCGGCGCCGGGGTCGGTGCCGTCACTGACGGCGGGCACGCAGACGGCGGTGATCGTGGCCGGGCCTCCCAACCACATCAGCATCACCACCGCGCCGCAGACGGTGACCGCGGGCGGGTGCTCGGGCGTGGTGACGGTGCAGGCCCAGGACGCCAACAACACGCCCTCCGGACCGGGCGCCGACGTGCAGGTGACGGTGACGCCCACCAACGGCGTGGTGGGCTACTCCGACTCGTCGTGCCTCACGCCGCTCACCGGCGGCAAGTTCACCATCTTCGCCGGTACGACCTCGGGCGCCTTCTACTTCGGGGGCAACACCTCGGGCGGAACGACCCTCACGCTCAGCTCCTCCCTCAACAACGCCAGCCAGACCGAGACCATCGCCCCGGGGCCTCCGGCGAAGCTGGTGTGGGGTACGCCCAACACCGCCACCGTCGCGGCGGGCGGGTGCAGCACGGCGCTCCAGCTCCTCGTTCAGGACGCGCTCGGCAACGCGGCCACCTACTCCACGCCCCAGATCCTGAACCTCTCCTCGACGCCGGGCGGGCCCACCTTCTCCACCGCGGTGAGCACCTGCGCGGGCGCCGGCAGCTCGGTGAGCGGCGTCACCGGCCCCAGCGTCACCGTCTATGCGACGTACACGGCGCTCGGCACCTACGCCATCAGCGGCGTCATCGGCGCCTTCTCCTCCCTGGCGCCCAACGCCACCCTCACGGTGAACCCCGGCGCGGCGACGCAGCTCGTCTACAAGACCGCGCCGCCGGCGAGCACGGTGGCCGGCGCGTGCAACAAGGTCGACGTCGACCGCAAGGACGCCCAGGGCAACCTCGCCCCGGTGGCGAGCCCCACCGCCACCGCCCTCACCGCCACCGCCACCAGCGGCACCACGCCGCTCGCGCCGCAGTTCTTCGCCACCGCCGCCGACTGCACCGCCGGCGCGCCGGCGGTGGCCTCGGTGAGCATGCCGACCAACCAGGCGACGGTGAGCTTCTGGGTGCGGGGCCGGTCCATCGGCACCAGCGCCATCAAGGCCTCGCAGGGCCTGACCACCGACGCGTCGGCCCCCATGATCATCACCTCCAGCACCGCGACGCAGCTCAGGTTCGTCAGCCTCCAGGGCAGCGTGACCGCCGGCGTGTGCACGGCCAACGCGGCGGTGGAGCGAGACGACGCCTTCGGCAACCCGGTGACGCAGGACGCGACCCCGCTCTCGGTCGTCATCACCGCGACCGGCGCCGCGTCGGGGCCCTTCACCGTCTCCACCAGTGGGAGCTGCGGAAGCGCCGGCTCGAACCCCGTCACCGTCACCATTCAAGCCAGCACGGCGTCGGCCCCGTTCGGCGGCATCGGCACGCTCGCCGGCGCCGTGACCCTCACCGGCACGAGCAGCCTGCCCACCCCCGCCAACGGCACCCTCACCGTCACCGCCGCGGCCGTGAGCAAGATCGTCATCACCTCGCCGCCGCAGAGCGCGAACCCGAGCGTGGTGTCGGCGGTGTGCTCGGCGGCAACCACCGTGCAGAGCCAGGACCAGTACGGCAACCCGTCGAACCCGAGCCCCTCCGCGCTGGCCGTCAACCTCACGGCCAACAACACCATCGGCACGCTCGGGTTCTACAGCGACAGCTGGTGCACCGTGGCGGCGACCTCGGTGCCCATCAACACCGGCGGCAACACCGCGCAGTTCTACTTCAAGGCCACCAAGGCGGAGACGGTGACGGTGACGGCCACCACCACCGCGCCGGCCTCCAGCTCGACGCTCGCGTGGCTGGTGACGCCGGGCGCCGCGAACAAGCTGGCGTTCAAGGCAGTCACCCAGCCGACCTCGGGTACCGCCTTCGCCTGCGGCGCCACGCCGCTGACGCTTCAGGTGCAGGACGCGCAGGGCAACCCCACCAGCTTCACCGGCAGCCGCACCTTCCGGTTCACTCCGTCCGCGCCTGCGGTGGGGATGCTCTTCTCGGCGAGCAACGCCTGCGCGGGCGTCTTCCCGGGCGTGCCCGCGCAGAACGTCTATACGAGTCCGAGCGAGTTCTTGGTGTACCTGCTGCCGACCGGCACCGGCACCACCACCGTCGCGGTGAGCGACGTCACCGGCGTCGGCACGCCTCTCGTCTCGACCCCGGCGTCCGTCCCCATCGTCGTCACCGGCACGCCAGGCAGCCTCGCCGTGTCCGCCAGCAGCCCGCAGGTGGAGTACGGCGGCTGCCAGGCCGTGCAGGTGCAGCGCTTCAACGGCGCGACCCCGTGGACGGTCGGCACCACCTCGGTGACGCTCAGCGGCGGCACCGGCGACCTCTCGGTGCACAACACCTCCGCCTGCAGTACGCCGACTCCCACGAGCGTCACCGCCACCGCTGACATCGCCGACGGCCTCTCGACGGTGACCTTCTACGTGAAGGGCCACTCCGCGCCCGCGAACACCACCGTGACGGTGACGGCCGCGGACGGCGCGGGCGCCTACTCCAGCGGCACGTTGAACGTCACCCCGCTGCCGCTGGTGCGCCGGGGCACCTGCACGCTGACCGCCACCACCTCCACCGTGTCGTGCACGGTGACGCCCCCCATCCCCGCCAACAACATCTCCCGCACCTTCCTCGTCTTCCAGGCGCGCGCGCCGGGCAGCGCCCCGTCGGACCAGGCGGTGGAGTGCCACCTCACCAGCGCCTCGTCGGTCACCGTCGACTGCACCCGCTTCGGCGCCGCCGGCGACGCCACCGTTCAGTGGCAGACGGTGTCCTTCGCCAACAGCTACGCCAACGGCGGCGTGAGCGTCACCCACCGCACGCTGACCGGCTCGACGCTGACCGGCACCGGGGCGGTGGACACCATCGGCCCCCCGATGAACCTCGGCAACACCTTCCTGCTCTTCTCCGAGGCCACCTCTGACACGGCGTTCAACATGGCCAACACCACCACCGGCTTCTTGAGCAGCGCGACTCAGGCCACCTTCAACTCCGGCGGCACCGGCTTCCCGGCGAGCATCCAGCTCTCGTACGAGGTGGTGCAGATGTCCGGCTCCTCGGTGGACCGTGGCCAGGAGATATCAGGCATGGCGAACGCCAGCTTCAACGTGACCGGGCAGCCGTCGCACCCCAACGGCACCATGGCCATGCTGCACAGCGTTCGCTTCAGCGCGGGCACCGACACCACCGACGTCTGCCGCAAGCGCTACCGTGCCTTCCCCCGCACTTCGGGCGGTAACGTGGCCACCGACATCAGCTTCTTCCGCGGCGATGGGCTCGTCGGGACGCCCTGCACTGACGTCGCACCCTCGGAGGTCGACTGGGAGCGGGTGCAGTTTCCCGCCGGCACCTCGGTGCAGTGGACGCAGGTGAATGTCGACGGTGCCGCGCAGAGCGCCGACTCCACCGGGCTGACCGCGGTCTGGCCGCACCGCTCGCTGCTGTTCATGAGCGGGCAGGGGCCGGGCGGCCAGAACTCCGGCGAGACCAACGTGAAGGCGTCGGACCTGGGTTTCAGCCAGGGTACGGTCGACTTCTCCGCGAGCTGCGGCGTGTCGACCTGCGCCATCCTCACCGTCACGCGAGGGAGCCCCGGGAGCGCAGGGCTCAACGCCTCGTTCGAGCCGTACGTCGTGCAGTTCTCGCCGTGACGACGACCGGCGGGGCGATTACACATCGCCCCACATGAGCCCTTTGGACGTCGAGCCGGCCGCCGCCCCTGAACGAGACCTCGAAGCGGTGGAGGCCCTGGCCAAGGCGCGGGCCGCGGTGTCGGAGCAGATCGAGAAGCGCGTGGTGGGCCAGAAGGAGGTCGTCGACCACCTGCTCATCACCCTCTTCTCCAAGGGCCACTGCCTGTTCGTCGGCGTGCCGGGCCTGGCCAAGACCCTGCTCATCTCCACGCTGGCCGAGGTGCTGGGGCTGTCCTTTAACCGGGTGCAGTTCACCCCCGACCTGATGCCCAGTGACATCACCGGCACCGACATCCTCGAGGAGGACAAGGCCACCGGCCACCGCGAGCTGCGCTTCATGAAGGGCCCGGTGTTCGCCAACCTGGTGCTGGCGGACGAGATCAACCGCACGCCGCCCAAGACCCAAGCGGCGCTCTTGCAGGCGATGCAGGAGGGCCGGGTCACCGCCTCGGGCCGCACCTGGCCGCTCGAGCCGCCCTTCCTGGTGTTCGCCACCCAGAACCCCATCGAGCAGGAGGGCACCTACCCGTTGCCCGAGGCGCAGCTCGACCGCTTCATGTTCCTGGTGGACGTCGGCTACCCCTCGGCCGAGGAGGAGGTGCGCATCGTCAAGCAGACCACCTCTGGCGGGCAGCCTTCGCTGCAGAAGGTGCTCTCGCCCGAGCAGATCGTCACCCTGCAGGACCTGGTGCGGCGGGTGCCGGTGCCGGACCACGTGGTGCAGTACGCGGTGAACGTGGTGCGCGCCACGAGGCCCAAGGAGCCGAACGCGCTCGACTTCATCTCCAAGAACGTCTCCTGGGGCGCGGGGCCGCGGGCCAGCCAGTACCTCATCATCGGCGCCAAGGCCCGGGCCATCCTCTCCGGGCGCTTCGCGGCGAGCGTGGACGACGTTCGCGCGCTGGCGCGGCCGGTGCTCCGGCACCGCGTGCTGCCGAACTTCACCGCCGAGAGCGAGGGCATGACCAGCGTGAAGCTGGTGGACATGGTGCTGGAGCGCGTGAAGGCCTGAGCGGGATGGCACTCCTCGACGCCCACACGCTCTCCCGCCTCACCGGGGTGAAGGTGCGCGCCCGCGCCGTGGTGGAGGGCGTGCTGGCGGGCCTCCACAAGTCGCCGCACCAGGGCCAGTCGGTCGAGTTCGCCGAGCACAAGGAGTACGCGCCCGGCGACGAGCTCAAGCACCTCGACTGGAAGGCCTTCGGCAAGCTCGACCGCTACTACGTGAAGCGCTTCGAGCACGAGACCAACCTCCGGGCGATGCTGGTGGTCGATACCTCGGGCTCGATGGGCTACGGCTCGGTGCCGCTCACCAAGCTCGACGTGGCCAAGGTGCTGGCGGCGACCCTGGGGCACCTGTTGCTCCGGCAGCAGGACGCGGCGGGCCTGGCGCTGGTGGCGGGCGCGGCGCACACCGAGATTCCGCCTCACGCCTCGCCGGGCCACCTGACGCCTTTGCTGGAGACGCTGGAGGCCGCGAAGCCCGAAGGGCCGACCAACCTCGTCACCACCGCCGACTGGCTCGCCGAGCGGCTGCCGCGCCGGAGCCTGGTCTGCGTGTTCTCGGACTTCTTCGACGAGGACCGTGACGCCCTGAGGCGCATCGTGGCCCTGCGCTCGCGCAAGCACGACGTGGCCGTCTTCCACCTGGTGGACCCGGCCGAGCTCACCTTCCCCTTCGAGGACCCGACCCTCTTCCTCTCGATGGAGGACGAGCAGCGGGTGGAGGTGAACCCGCGGGAGATTCGGGCCTCGTACCTCGAGGAGTTCAAGCGCTTCCTCGACGAGACGCGCGAGACCTGCATGGCGGCGGACGTCGACTACGAGCTGGTGAAGACCGACGAGCCGCTGGACACGGTGCTGTTGCGCTTCCTGGCGCGGCGGGGCGGAGGGCGGCTGTGACCTTCGCCAACCCGCTCATGCTCTGGGGGACGACGGCGGCGCTGATCCCCCTGCTCATTCACCTCTTCGATCGGCGGCGCCCGCGCTCGGTGCCCTTCGGGGCCCTGGCCTTCGTCTTGCGCTCGCAGAAGCGCACCGCCTCCCGCCTGCGCCTCAAGCGCCTCGTCCTCTACCTCCTGCGTACGCTCTTCCTGCTCGCGGTACCCATCGCGCTGGCCCGGCCCGAGCTCTCCCAGGCCCAGGCCGCCGCCGCCACCCACGGCGCCGCCGCCACCGCGGTGCTCGTCGACACCTCCTTCGCCCTGCGGTGGAAGGCCGGCAACAAGCCGCTCTTCGACGAGGCCCGCGCGCAGGCCAAGGCCGCGCTCGCCGAGCTCTCGCCCGAGGAGCCCGCCACCGTGGTGGCCTGCACCCGCTCGCCCCAGCCGCTCTCGCCGCTGTCCTTCGAGCGGGCGCGCCTCATCGCTCTGGTGGACGACGTGAAGCCCTCCTTCGAGGTGGCCGACCTGAACCGCTGCCTGGAGGCCGGGGCCCGGGCGCTGGCGGAGAGCCCGCTGGCCGCGCGCCGCCTGGTGCTGGTGAGCGCCTTCGCGCAGGCCTCGCTGCACCTGGAGATTCCCCCGCCGACGGCGCCGGGGCCCAAGGGCGAGCCGGTGAAGCCTCTGGTGGTGCTGCGCGACGTGGCGAGCGGCGAAGACGAGCTTCCCAACCGCGCGCTCCTCGAGGCCCGCGCGGAGCCGGCGCCGCAGGCCGGCCCGGGGGCCTGGCAGTTCACCTTCACGGTGAAGAACTTCGGGAAGGCGCCGGCGAAGGACCTGCCGCTGCAGCTCAAGGTCGACGGCGCCGCGGTGGCCAAGGGCTTCGTCGACCTGCCCGCGCACGGCACCGCGCAGAAGACCCTGGTGCACCGCTTTCCCCAGGGCGGCGTCTTCACCGTGGAGGGCGCGCTCTCGCCCGACGCCTTGCCGGAGGACGACGTGCGCACCCTGGCGGTCTCGGTGCCCAAGGTGGCGAAGGCGCTGTTGGTGAACGGGAGCCCCTCCCCGCAGAAGCACCGGGACGAGGCCTTCTTCTTCGACGCGGCGCTCTCGGCCTCCGGCAGCCCGGTGCGCGCTTTGGTGCGCGACGCCGACGCTGCCTGGCACGAGGACTTCTCGGGCTACGACGTGGTGGCGCTGCTCAACGTGGCCGCGCCGCCGCCGGAGGTGGCCGCGCGCCTGGAAGCCTTCGTCACCAAGGGCGGCGGGCTCTTCGTGAGCGCGGGAGACCGGGTGGAGGCCGACGCCTGGAACGCGTCGCTGGGGGCGCTGTTGCCGAAGAAGGTGCGGGTGGTGAAGACGGCGGTGGAGCCCGGCGCGCCCGACGCGCAGACCCGGTCCGCCCGGCTCGCCCACATCGTCACCGACCACGCGGTGTTCGCGCCCTTCACCGGCCGCGCGCGCGAGGGCCTCTTGTCCACGCGCTTCTCCCGCTACCTGTTGTTCGAGAGCGACTCTCAGCCGGGCACCGAGGTCTTGGGCACGCTCGACGACGGGGCGCCGGCCTTCCTCACCGCGCGGCACGGCAAGGGGCGGGTCTTCGTGTTCGCCTCCACCTTCGACGCCGACTGGTGCGACCTGCCCATTCGCACCGGCTTCCTGCCGCTGGCGCAGCGCCTGGCGGCGTGGCTCACCGGCGGGCTCGACGAGCGCGACGAGGTGAAGGCCCGGGTGGGGCAGACGGTCGGCCTGACGCCGGAGGCCGGGGTGAAGGTCTCGGCGGCGCGCGCGCCCTCGGGCGCGGAGCTGGTGGCCCAGACGGTGCCCAACGCCACCCAGGTGACGGTGGGGCCGCTGCCCGAGCCCGGGCGCTACGCGGTGCTCGACGGCGCGGGCAAGCCCGTCGACGCGCTCACCTTCGCGGCCACGCTGGACCCGGCGGCGAGCGACACCTCGAGGCTCAAGCTCGAGGACGTGGGCGGCTGGTTCGGCGAGGAGACGGTGCGCACCGCCAGCGGCTCTGGGCCGGAGCGAAAGACGCCGGCCTGGACGTGGCTGTTGGTGGTGGCGGCGCTGGCCTTCTCGTTCGAGGGGCTCTTGCTCAGGAAGTAGCGCTGGGTTGAATCCTCCCGGCCGACCTCTCGCGCCAACATGCTGTGCAGATCGCGCCACGCTTCGCCGTGCGCGACGGCAACGCTTCCGCCGGGGTGAACGGACACCTACGGTGCGCCCGCTACGCTGCATGTTCTGGAGAACCCCGATGAGAATGCGCTTTCTCGGATTCGCCGCCGTGATCTCGGTCGCCGGCACTGCCTGCTGCATCCAGCTCCCCACCCAGGGGAAGAAGGACGGCACGGTGACCCAGGGCACCCAGAGCTACACGCCTTCCTCCACCGGGAGCACCGGAGGGGGCGGCACGGGCGGGGGAAGTGGCTCCACCTCCAGCGCGCCGCCGCCGCTCACCAGCGTGGCGTGCGCGTCGAGCGCCGGCTGCGCCTACTGGTACTGCCGCTGCGCCGACTCGATGGTGGTGAACGCGGCCTACTGCGCCCAGGGCTACTGCACCGAGGCCTCGGCCATCTGCCCGGACGCCTGCGCCAAGTTCAACCACGGCTCGTGGACCGGCGCCTTCGGCGGAGGGCCGAGCACGAGCGGCACCGGCGGAGGCGCTGGCTCGGGCGGGGGCACGGGGACGGGCGGGGGCACGGGGACGGGCGGCGGCACGGGAGCGGGCGGCGGCTCGGGCGGCTGCGTCAACGGCAGCGACTGCCCGATGCTCGACTGCGCCTGCCACGACGGCACCATCGTCAGCAGCCAGAGCTGCACCAACGGCGCCTGCGACTCGCTCAGCGCGACCTGCGGCAGCGCCTGCGCGGGCTACGGCGGCTATCCCTGAGCGGGAGCGCCGGCCTCCAGGGCGGCGATGGCGTCGCGCAACGCCGGCGGGAGCGGCGCCTTCTTCCCCGCCGCGTCGACCATCACGATGACGCCCTCGCCCCGCGCCGCCACCGCGCCGAGCTTCGCGCTGTGCACCTGGTACCCCATCACGAACGAGGTGTTCCCCAGCTTGAACACGGTGGTCTTCACCGTCACCGTGTCGGGGTAGGTCACCGGGGCGAGGTAGTCGACCTCGGACCGGGCGAGCAGGGGCTTGGGGCCCGACCCGGTGGGATCTTTCGCCACGCCGGTCTTCTCGAAGTAGGCGATGCGGCCGGTCTCGAACCAGCGCAGGTAGACGGTGTTGTTCACGTGGGCGAAGGCGTCCATGTCGCCCCACTGCACCGGGAGCTCGAGGGTGAGCGGCCACTGGCCCAGGCCGGGCTGCGCGTCGGTGGACATGCAGGTGCTCTACCAGAGTTCGGCACCCCTCGACTCCGCGCAGGGTGAACGGAGCTTCGGGGTAAGAAGCGCCGATGCGCCGCCCGCTCTTGGTCCTCCTCCTCGCCCTGCCCGCGCTGGCCGACGAGGGCATGTGGACCTTCAACGACTTCCCCGCCGCGAAGGTGAAGGCCAAGTACGGCTTCGCGCCCGACCAGGCCTGGCTCGACCGGGTGCGGCTCGCCTCGGTGCGCCTGGCCGGCGGCTGCTCCGCCTCGCTCGTCTCCAAGGACGGCCTGGTGATGACCAACCACCACTGCGTGCGCGACTGCGTGCAGGAGCTGTCGGGCGTGAAGAAGACCGACCTGGTGAAGAGCGGCTTCTTCGCCAAGACGAGGAAGGAAGAGCTGCGCTGCGAGACCTTCGAGCTCGACCAGCTCGAGCGCATCACCGACGTCACCCCCGCGATGACCGCGGCGACCCAGGGGCTCGAGGCCAAGGCCTTCGCCGAGGCGCAGAAGGGGCAAGTGTCCCGGCTGGAGAAGGAGTGCCAGACCTCCGACGAGCTGCGCTGCGAGGTGGTCTCCCTCTGGCACGGTGGCCGGTACGACCTCTACCGCTACCGGCGCTACCAGGACGTGCGGCTGGTGTTCGCCCCCGAGGACGCGGCCGCCTTCTTCGGCGGCGACCCCGACAACTTCATGTTCCCCCGCTACGACCTGGACGTCGGCTTCCTCCGAGTCTACGGCCGCGACGGCAAGCCGCTCGAGACGCCCGAGCACCTACGCTTCTCCACCACCCCACTCCAAGAAGGTCAGCTCACCTTCACCTCCGGCCATCCCGGTGGCACCAGCCGCCTCGACACCGTGGCCGAGCTGGAGGAGGACCGCGACGTCGAGCTCCCGCGCCAGCTCGCCCGGCTCTCGGAGTGGCGCGGCCTGGTCACCGAGTACCAACACCGCGGGCCGGAGCAGAAGCGGCACTCCACCGAGCTCCCCTTCGAGCTGGAGAACGCCATCAAGTCGGTGACGGGCGAGCACCAGGCGCTGGCCGACCGGGCCTTCTTCCAGCAGGCGGTGGCCCGGGAGAAGGCGCTCCGGGCGAAGGTGGAGGCCAACCCGGAGTGGAAGCAGCGCTTCGGCGCCGCTTGGGACGAGCAGGCGAAGGCCCTGGCCCGCCGCCGCGAGCTGCACCAGGAGCTGGCGCTCGAGCGCGGCCTCACCGGCAGCCTCTTCTCCCTGGCGCGCACCCTGGTGCGCCTCGCCGACGAGCGGGAGAAGCCGAACCCCGAGCGCCTGGCCGAGTACGCCGACGCGCAGCTCCCGGCGCTGAGGCAGTGGGTGGGCGCGAAGACCCCGCTCTTCGACGAGCTGGAGACGTTTCAGCTCGCGCACGCGCTGGTGCACCTGCGCGAGGAGCTGGGCGCCGACCACCCGGTGGTGCGCCGCCTCTTCCAGAAGAGCTCGCCCGAGGCGCTGGCGGCGAAGCTGGTGAAGGGGACGACGCTCGAGGACCCCAAGGCACGGCTCGCCCTCTTCGACGGCGGCAGGGCGAAGGTCGGCGCCAGCCAGGACCCGCTCCTCGCCTTGGTGCGGTCCTTCGACGCCGAGGCCCGCGCCATTCGCAAGCAGGAGGAGGCCGAGGTCGACGGGCCGCTCCAGAAGGCCGCCGAGCTCCTCGCCCAGGCGCGCTTCGCCGTGTACGGCACCGGCGCCGCCCCCGACGCCACCTTCACCTTGCGGCTCTCCTATGGCGCGGTGCGCGGCTACGTCGAGCACGGCCGCCCGGTCGCGCCCTTCACCACCTTCCGGGGCGCCTTCGAGCGCCACACCGGACAAGAGCCCTTCGCGCTGCCCAGGTCCTGGCTCGACGCGAGGCAGAAGCTGCACCTGGACTTCCCCTTCAACGTCGTCACCGACAACGACATCGTCGGCGGCAACTCCGGCTCGCCGCTCGTCGATCAGAGCGCCCGCGTGGTGGGCCTCGCCTTCGACGGCAACCTGCAGTCGCTCGGCGGGGAATACGGCTTCGAGGAGGGCACCAATCGCGCGGTGGCGGTGACGGCCACCGCGTTGCTCGAGGCCCTCGACGTCGTCTACGGCGCAAAACGCCTGACGGACGAATTGCGCGCCGAGTGAGGCGCCGTCGCGCGGCGTACGCGCGCGCGGCACTTCGCTGCTCGGCACGACCTGCGCTCGAGGCTCCACGGCTGCGCGTCGGAGGGTTGATCGACGTCGACCTCCCCAGCCCCCACCGGCGCCCCCGGGCCGCGCCGCCGCCGTGTTCGCGTAGGGTTGCGAGAAGAGCGCGCGTACGCGTGGGTTTCACTTGCTTCCGAAGGGCGAGCCTTGGTTCGGCCGATGCACACCTCGGTTGGCGCCAATTGGCGCTCGGCGCTTTCGCCGAGGAACAAGGAGAACCGTCATGAAGTCTCTTCTCGCGTGCGCATTCTTCGCAGTCTCTCTGTTCACGACGGCGGCGCTCGCCGACGATCCGATGCCGACCGGCCAGACGCAGCTGATCAGCGGCATGGGCATGGATGCCGAGATCGGCGGCGGCGTGCAGGACTTCATCGATCGCGGCGCCACCGGCATCACCAACATCGCCGGCAACTGGACGGCGCGCCTGATTCTCGGGACGCGCAGCCACCTCGCGGGTGAGGCGGCGTACGTCGGCAGCGCGATGGGCATGAACGTGCTCGGCCTCTCCGACACCGCGGTGCTCGTCTCCAACGGCGTCGAGGGCGCCCTGCGCTTCAACGTGCTCACCGGCGATTGGCAGCCGTACGCCCTCGCGGGGTACACGTTCCGCCGGTACACCATTCAGAACTCCGCGGTGAACACCTCGAGCGTCCTGAACGCCGACAACGTGAGCGAGATCCCCCTCGCGGTCGGCATCGCGTACCGCGCGCAGGGCTTCGTCGGCGACCTGCGCTTCAACTACAACAACGCCTTCAACAGCAAGCTCATCCCCGACACCAACCTGAGCACCTACGGCGTGAGCGCGAAGGTCGGCTTCGAGTTCTGACTCCAGCCGACGTGAGGCCCACCGGGAGACTGCGAGGCAGGTCCCCTGCGCTCAGCCGGTGGCTGGGCGCGGGGACGCCGCCGGAGCTCCCGAGGGGAACCGAGACTGCCTTCGAAGGACACCGCGCGCCTCGCTCAGGCGCGCTTTGGCGTCTGCGGCACGGGCGCCTCCACCGACGCCACCTTCACCCCGTGCTTCCTGGCTCGACGTCGCCGGCGACACCGCCGCCTCGCCGACGCAGGGCGTGCCGGGCGGAGCGTCAGGCCTTGGGGGCGCGCCCGAACGCCTTCGCTGGTCGGGCACGACCTGCGCTCGCTTCTCCACTCATGCGCGTACGAGGGCTGACTGATGCCGGGCTTCGGAGGCCCGATCCGTGGCCCCGAGCCGCGTGGGCGTCGTCTTCGCGCAGGGTTGCGAGCGCGGACGCGCGTACGCGTGGGGTTCGCTGGCTTCCGAGAGGTAGGGGTTGGTGTGGCCGATGCACACCACGGATAGCGCCAACTGGCGCTCGGCGCTTCGCCGAGGAACAAGGAGAACCGTCATGAAGTCACTTCTCGCGTGCGCAGTCTTCGCAGTCTCTCTGTTCACGACAGCAGCGTTCGCCGATGAGCCGATGCCGCCCGGAGAGCCACACCTGGTGAGTGGCCTGGGCATGGATGCCGAGATCGGCGGTGGCGTGCAGGACTTCGTTCACTCCGGCGCGACCAGCGTCACCAACATCGGCGGGAGCTGGACGGCGCGCCTGATCTTCGGAACGCGCAGCCACCTGGCCGGTGAAGCGGCGTACGTCGGCAGCGCGAACGGCATGACCGCGCTCGGCCTGTCCGACTCCGCGGTCCTCGTCTCCAACGGCGTCGAGGGCGACCTGCGCTTCAACCTGCTCACCGGCGATTGGCAGCCGTACGTCGCCGCGGGTTACATCTTCCGTCGGTACACCATTCAGAACTCGTCGGTGAACACCTCGAGCATTCTGAACGCCGACAACGTGAGCGAGATCCCCGTCGCGGCCGGTATCGCGTACCGCGTGCAGGGCTTCATCGCTGACGTGCGCTTCAACTACAACAACGCGTTCAGCAACGACCTCATCCCCAACACCAACCTGAGCACCTGGGGCGTGGCCGCGAAGGTCGGCTTCGAGTTCTAGTTCCGACTCGACGTGAGACCCATCAGGGGACGGCGGGGCAACTCCAGCGTGCGCGGAGTGCCCCGTCGTCGTCGTTCGTGGGGACGACGTGGAGGTTGGCCGGGTTCATCACCGACTTGCGCGTCTCGAGGGAGATGTGCGGCAGGCCGATGGCATGCCCGACCTCGTGCGCGACGGTGATCTCGCGCCCCTCGCCGGTGAGGCCGCGGTTCACGAAGACCACGCCGATCTGCGGCTCGTAGACGCCGTAGAAGGGCGCCGGGCCCTCCTTGAACGTCAGCGGCACGTGCTCCGCGCCCGGCACCTCGTCGAGGGTGAGCGCGTCCAGGCCCACCGCCTTCCACAGCTCGATGGCGGCGACGGTGGCGGCGCGCTCGTCGGGCGTGGTGTCCGCGCCGAGCATCAGCACCACCTTCCCGCAGGGCGAGTAGACGATGTCGGGCCCAGTGCTCTTGGCGGCGCCACCGCAGGAGGAGAGGAGGGCGAGAGACGACGCGAGGACGAGGGCAAAGACGAGGCGGGCGATCACGGAAGCCCGACGGTACGACACGCACGCGGCGCGAAGCGAATCGCGGCGCCGGCGCTCCCTGGTCGATGGGGCGGTGGGACCTTCGTCGACACGCTCGAGCGCGTGACGCTGATCAGGCGACGGCCGGCCTCACGGGCTCGCTTCGGCCACGGCGGCGAGGGGTCTTTGCTCTTTGGCCTTGCGCTCGCCCGTCGACCGCCGCGGCTCCGCCGCCAGCGCCTGGTCGTCGTCGGCGCGGCCCACGAACCAGAAGTAGCCGTCGGCGTCGACCTGCGCGAGGTCGCCGGTGAAGTACCAGCCGTCGTCGAAGCACCGCCGGGTGGCGGGCTCGTCGTCGAGGTACCCCATGAACATCGCCGGCCAGCCGGGCCTCAGGGCGAGCTCGCCGGTGACGCCCGGCGTGGTGAAGGGCACCACGCTGCCGTCGTCGCGCCGCACCACCAGGGCCACGTCGACGCCGGGCAGGGGCTTGCCCATCGAGCCCGGGCGCACCGGCATGCCGCGGTAGTTGGCGATCATCACCCCGCCGGTCTCGGTCTGGCCCCAGCCGTCGTGAATGGGGTGGCCGAGCGCGCGCACCGACCACAGCACGGCCTCGGGCTCGAGCGGCTCGCCGACGCTGGACACGAAGCGCAGGCACGAGGTCTCGGCGAGCGGCGGCCGCTCCTCGTCGTGGGCCATCAGCTCGCGCACCACGGCCGGGGTGAGGGCGGCGATGGTCACCCGCTGCTCCTCCACCACGTGGACGAAGCGCTGGGCGTCGAGCTCGCTCTCGTCGAGCAGCACCGTGGCTCCGTGGGAGAGCGGCGCCACCAGGCCCGCGCCGGTGCCGGCCATCGAGGCCACGTCGGCGGTGCACCAGAGGACGTCGCTGGAGTGGAGGTCGAGCGCGAAGGCGCCGGCGACGTGGTGGTGCAGGACGCTCCGGTGGCTGTGCAGCGTGGCCTTGGGCGCGCCGGTGGTGCCGCGGGTGAAGTGGAGGAACGCCGGGTCGTCGGGTCGCGTCGGCAGGCAGCGGCGGCGCGGCGACGCGCTCTCCAGGAGCGCCGCGAGGTCGAGGGTGCCCTCCGGCGGCGCGGCGTCGTTCGGCCCGCGGACGAGCAGCACCCGCTCCAGGGCCGGCAGCGAAGCGCGGCGCGGCCGCACCAGGGCCTCGTAGTGGGCGGGCGTGGTGACGAGCGCCGACGCCCGCCCCAGCGCGAGCTGCGCCGCCAGCGAGGCCTGACCCTGGCTCGGCGAGAGCGGGACGAAGACCGCGCCCAGCTTGAGCGTGCCCAGGGCGGCGACGACGTGCTCCGGCCCCTGGCCGAGCAGCGACGCCACCCGCGCGCCGGTCCCGAGGCCGAGCTGGGAGAGCGCGTCGGCGAAGCGCGAGGTGAGCTGGGCGAGCTCCTCGTAGCTGACGTCGCGCCGGCGGCCGGAGCGCGCGATGGAGCGCAGCGCCGTGCCTTCGCCGCGGGCCTTCAGGTGCCGATCGACCGCCTCGTGCGCGATGTTGAGCGCGCCCCCCGGCAGCCAGTCGAGGTGATTGCGGGCCTCCTCCCAGGAGAAGCGCGCCCAGGTCGCGCGGTAGTCGCGCAGGCGAGGCGGCGGGTGGAAGTGCAGCTGCGTGGAGAGGAGGTCGGGGTGGCGAGCGCCGGCAGCCAAGGGCATGGCGCGCCAGCGTTGCAAACGAAACGCCGGGCCCGCGCGACCGGGCAGGAGGACTCGGACCGCCTCGGGTCGAGCGGAGCGCCGCGCCTACTCCGTGAGAACACGGGTGGCGCAGCGCGTGAACCGACATCGCCGCACTCCGGCGGATCAGCGGCGCGCTCCACTCGTGCGCGAAGCGCCCGGCGGGAGCCGCAGATTCTGCGGAGAAATGACGGTGCGGCCACGAGGAGCGGCCCCGGGCGCGCTACCCTCTGCGCGTCTGGAGGGGCTCATGACCGTCAGCTTCTTCACAGCCTCGGCGCCGACGCCTCCTCGCACCGCCTCACGTCGCGGACGTCCGATGGGCGGTGCGACGCCTGGCCGCGGTCGCCAGCCCAGGCTGGAGGGGGGCGGCGTGAGCCCGCGGCGAGAGTCCCTGGTCGTGGCCCTGGCGGGGGCGGCGCTCCTGGTGGCCTGTGGCGCGCCCCGTCCGGCCGACACGGTGGCGCTGACGCACGAGTGGGACCTCGCCTCGACCTGCAAGGAGATCACGCTCAGCGCCCAGAGGGACGTGGGCGACCGGCCCTTCCTCTATGTGGCGGCGAAGGAGGGCGGCCTGAAGGTCTACGACGTGAGCGGCGAGCCGGCCCTGGTCGCCACGGTCGGCATCGACGCGCTCCACGGCCTGCAGGTGATGAACTTCTCCCAGCAAGGCACCACGCTGGCGCTCGCGCTCGGCAACACCTTCGGCACGGCGGTGCAGGCGCCCGGCCTGGCGCTGGTGGACGTCTCCGACCCGAAGCGCCCGGCGGTGCGCGGGCTGTGGTTCGACGACGCCGTCACCAGCGGCACGGGCATCGCGGTCCTCGACGGCACCCGCGTCTTCCTGGGCGCCATGGGCCAGGGCCTCATCGTCTTCGACGCGACCGACGCGGCGAACCCCAGGGAGCGCTCCCGCTTCGTGCCCCCGCTCGACTTTCCGGACGCGAAGTTCGACGCGGCGAAGATCAACGCCCGCGGGCTGGCGGTGGTGGGCGACACCGTCTACCTCTGCGACGACGCGGGCGGCTTCAGGGTCATCGACGTGAGCGACGCGGCGCACCCCAGCGAGCTCGGCCGCTGGTCGAACCCGGCGATGAACGGCAAGCCTCGCGCCTACAACAACGTGGTGCTCGACGGGACCACCGCCTACCTGGGCTTCGACTACTGCGGCGTGGAGGTGGTCGACGTCGCGAACCCCGCCGACATCAAGCCGGTGGGCTGGTGGAACCCCTGGCGCTGCGAGCGCGGCGGGCTCAGCTGGTTCTCCAGCGACGGCTGGGCCAACGAGGTGGCGCTCGACCGCGAGCAGCGCCTGCTCTTCGTCTCCGCGGGCAAGAGCGACCTCGAGGTGCTCGACGTGTCCGACCCCGCCTCGCCCACGCGCGCGGCCGAGCTCGGTGGCGTGGACCACGACAACGGCATCGGGAGCTGGGGCGTGTCGCGCCACGGCACGGAGCTCTTCGTCACCTACACCTGCGCGGTGGTCCCCTTCTCCTCGAGCTGGACCGGGGTGAAGGCGTTCACCTATCGCCGGAGGTAGGTCGCGCCGTGTGGGCCGTGGCGCTGGGCCGGCTGGGCTAGGCTCGTCCGCGTCAGGGGGAGCCGATGGCCGACGACGCCGTGACGACCGAGACGCCGTACCAGCGGGCGCAGTCGATGGCCGCGCAGGGCTTCACCGCGGCGCAGGTGCGGAAGACGCTGGTGGCCGAGGGCATGGACGCGGAGAGCGCCACCATCGCCACCAGCGCCGCGTTCGGAGCGTCGGGCCAGCCCATCGAGGGGATCGAGCCGCCCGTCGCCGCGCCTTCCCGCGGCGAGGACGCGCCCGCGCCGGCCCCTCAGGCCGCGGCGCCGGCCAACCCGTGCCCGACTCACGCCCGGTGGCCAGTCACCGGCACCTGCACCCGCTGCGGCTCCTTCTTCTGCGCCCAGTGCGAGCGCGACGCGCCGGCGCTGCTCGACGCAGGCCCCGGGCTCTGTCCCGCCTGCCGCCAGCGCGGCCAGGGCGACGTGCAGCTGAACGGGTGGCTGGTGCTGCCCGGGCTCCAGCTCGTCGCCCAGCCGCTGCTGGTCACCGTCGGCCTGGTCCAGACGGTGAACGTCCTTTGGGGGCGCGTCGCCGCTCCCCTGGTCGCGCCGCTGGTCGTCGACGTGGTCATCCGCCTGGCCTCGGTCATCTTCTCCATCGTGGTGGCGGTGGCGTTCTTCGGGCGCAAGCGCCGCGCCGTTCCGCTCTGCGTCGCGTGGTACGTCGCGGGCATCGCGGTCTCGCTCGCCCTCACCGGGACCGAGGCGTGGGTGCTCGAGCTGGTCGGCTCCCCGAAGGACGACTTCAACGGCGTCGGGCTGGGGCGCTCCGTCTTCTTCGCGGTGCTGTGGATCGCCTACTTCCTCAACTCCAAGCGGGTGGCGGCGACCTTCACCCGCGAGTGAGGCGGGTGCTCACCGCCCTCAGTCGCCCACGCGCGGCGGGCACACCAGCCGGCCCATGATGCCTCTGGACGTCGTCCAGGTGACGCCCACCATCTCCCCGCCACAGAGCGCGAGCGAGGGCGGCCCGAAGCCGGAGTTGTCGGGCAGGTTCCGCAGGGTCACCTCGACGTCGTAGAAGGAGGTGCCGGTCACGCCCATCAGCACCAGCGACTGCTGGCGGGGGTTGGAGACCACGCCCAAGAGCCCGCCCGACGGCGTCAGCACCACGTCGCTCTCCGCCCACGCTCCCGGCGGGAGCACCTCGTAGGTCTCGTCGTCCTTGAGGTAGTCGTAGGTGAAGGTCATGCGGGTGACGCCGGTGGGGTCGGTCCAGTCGCTCAGGTAGGCGAGCTGCGGGCCCCGCGAGAGCAGCGGCTGGCGGCCGCGGGTGAAGACGTAGTCCACCCCGCCGTCCTGGTTGAGGCCGGTGCGCAGCACCGTCTTGCTCTGGTTGTCGGCGAGGAAGTCGACGTAGGTGGTGCCGCCCGAGCCGTCGTCGACGCCCATCTGCCAGATGCTGTAGCGGCCGTCGGAGGAGAGGGTGAAGTCGGTGAGCGTGCCGCCGTCGGTGACGCGAGGCAGCTCGAAGACGGTGGGCGCGCCGCCGTCCCAGGGCACGTCGGTGAGCCGCACCACCTCGTCGCTGGTCCCCCAGCCCACCCGCACCGCCCCGGGCATCGCCGCGACGTGGATGCGCCGGTAGTAGTGCGTGTCGGTGAGCTGAGCGAGGCGCACCGAGGGCGTGTCGGGCGAAGGCGAGGCGGTGCGCACCTCGACCGGCAGGTCGGTGCCCGCGGCGAAGGCCATCACCATGCCGCCGGGCGCCTCCGCGACGTAGCTGCGCTCGGTGTACTGGTCCCAGACCAGCGCCGGCTCGCCCTGCTCGGCGAAGCCGCGGTCAAAGCGGTGCACGAGGAACGAGTCGCCGCCGTCGGCCTGCACGCTGTAGTGGTAGACGAAGAAGCCGCCGTCGAAGCCCAACAGCCGCGTGGAGTAGGTGGTGTAGGGCGCGCGATCGCTCACCACCAGCTTCGACGGCTGGTAGTCGGTGTAGCCGTCGCAGTCGTTGTCCTTGCCGTCGCAGAGCTCGGGCGAGGGCTCGATGCCGCCGGTGCAGGCGCCCCAGCTGCCCTCGGTGGTGCACTCCTGGAAGCCCTGCTTGCAGACGCCCACGTTGGTGCCGCAGGGCCGCGACGCGCCGACCAGGCACTCGCAGGGAGTCGTCTTGCCGGGCGGGCGGCACAGGCCCTGGGTGCAGGTGAGCCCGTCGGGGCACACGCCGCCGTCGGCGCAGGGCAGGGCGCAGTCGACCAGGTCCGGTTGGTAGAAGGAGCAGCCGGCGAGGGCGACCCCGAGGCTCAGAAGGTACCGCATGCGGCGAGCCCTCCCGGCTGAACGACGAAGGCCACCTCGGCCTCGGCCGGCGCCTTCACGTGCACCACCAGCGCGGCGGCTCCGGCGGCCAGCGCGCCCGCGCCCACCCCGAGGAAGGCCCACCCCAGGGTTGCGTTGCGCTTCCCGGCGTCCTGGTTCGCCACCGCCGCCGCGTCCCACGGGCCGCCGGCGCGGACGGTGGCGCTGGTGCGCTGCGCGTTCTGCGAGGCCATCGAGGCGAAGAAGACGCCGGCGCCGCCGGCCACCACCCCGCCGCCGAGCAGCGACACCGCCAGGGTGGGGAAGGGCTTGGGCGTGGGCGGCAGCGCCACCAGGCTCAAGGAGACCTTCCGCGCCTGGCCCGGCTGCACCAGCACCTCGGTGCGCTGATCGATGAAGCCCACGGCGCGCCCCACCAGCTCGTGGCTCCCCGGCGCGAGCGGGAGCGTGGCGGGGCACGGCACCGGCGCCGCCCCGTCGACGCTGAGCGCCGTCTTGGGCGCGCTGCACTCCACCGCCACCTCCACCGGCGCGGTGAGCGAGGCAGGCGAGAGGGTGACGGACTGCGCCTGGCCGCTCTTCACCTCCACGCGCACCTCGTCGGGCGAGCAGCCGGCCCGCTCCGCTCGCACCACGTGCTTGCCCACCGAGAGCACCAGGAGCTCGGAGAGCGGCGTCTCGCCCACCTTCTCGCCGTCGACGAGCACGGTGGCCGGCTGGCCCTCGACGATGACCGCCACCGGCGCGGTGAGCACCTTGATGGCCTGAAGCTCGCGGGCCACGGCCTCGCGGCGCTCGGCGGGGACCTTGCTGCCGCCCTCCATCAGGTACTGATCGAGCGTGCGCATGGCCCGCGCGTAGTTGAAGAGCCGCCGCTCGCAGAGCGCGATGTTGAAGAGCACCTCGAAGCTCGGGAGCACGTCGTAGGCGGCGCGGAACTCGGTGAGGGCGGCGCGAAAGTCGCCCTCCTTGTAGAAGGCGACGGCGCGTTGGTAGTGCGCGCCGGCCTCCTTGCGCTCATCGGAGGCGGGCGCGGCGGCGACGGCGAGGGCGAGCACGAGGGAGAGCACGGGGCCTGCACCCTAGCCGAGGGCGAAGGCAGGGCTCGATGACCTTCGTCGGCAAGGGTGTTCAGCGCCTCGCGCATCGGTGCTAAGGCAGCCCCCGCTGACACCCTGGAGGGGCCAGCATCAACCCGATTCACGCCCGCGACTTCGCGGGAAGGAACCACACATGATGCGATCGATGATCGTCGGTGCCGTCCTGTTCTCGTCTCTCGTTCTCGCGGCCGAGCCGGCCAAGGCGCCCGCGGCGGCTCCGGCGGCGGCTCCCGCGGCCAAGGTGGCGGCGGCTCCCGCGGCGGCTCCCGCGGCGGCTCCGGCGGCGGCGGCCAAGGTGGTCGAGGCCGACTGTGACATGCACAAGGCCCAGGGCCAGATGATGAAGGACGTCATGGCCTCCAAGGCGAAGATGGAGATGGTCAAGCTGAACAACGGCTGGACCGGCATCATCACCGCCGACAAGAAGAGCGAGCCGGCGGTCACCAAGGCCATGGCCGCGATGGAGACCTCGATGAAGGACGTCGAGTCCGGCAAGGCGAAGCTCTGCGAGGAGTGCCAGGGTCACATGGCGGCGATGAAGGCCGGCAAGGTGATGGACGGCATGGGCCACGACGGCATGGTGTGGACGCACTCGATGATGTCCACCGACCCCGAGATGGTGAAGAAGATGCACGCGATGGTCGACGCCAAGATGGCGCCGCCCGCGAAGAAGTAATCGCCGCCGACGTTCGCTTGAAAAAACTGAGCGGCGCGAGGAGCTCGAAGGAGAGCCCACGCGCCGCTCGGTGCGTTTCGGGGGGCTCGTCAGCGCGCGACGGCGGGGCGCAGGAGGTAGAAGGCCTCCTCGCCGGTGAAGCTGCCGAGCGACTCGCCGCGAATCTTCGCCTGGTCGCTCGAGGCCTGGGCGCAGTCCACGGTGCCGTTCGACTCGTAGCTGTTGCCCACCACGATGCGGGTGTGGCCGCCGTCGGAGGTGTCGTTGCCCTGGTGGTTGACGATGATGATGTCGCCGGGGCGGGCGATCTTGAG
>JBBIOE010000063.1:0-34159 GCA_037443525.1 Archangiaceae bacterium
AAGAAGGCGCAGCTCGACGGCAAGAACCCGGTGCTGCTCTACGGCTACGGCGGCTTCGACATCTCGCTCACCAGCGCCTTCACCAGCTTCATCTACCCGTGGCTGGAGGCGGGCGGGGTGTACGCGGTGCCCAACCTGCGCGGCGGCGGAGAGTACGGCAAGGCCTGGCACGACGCGGGGAAGGGCGCCTCGAAGCAGAACGTCTTCGACGACTTCCTCGCCGCCGCCGAGTACCTGGTGAACGAGAAGTGGACCACGCCCGATCGCCTCGCCATTCGAGGAGGCAGCAACGGCGGCCTGTTGGTGGGGGCCGCGATGACCCAAAGGCCCGACCTGTTCGGAGGCGTGATCTGCGCCGTGCCGCTCCTCGACATGGCCCGCTACCACCTCTACGGCTCGGGGAAGACCTGGGTGCCGGAGTACGGTGATCCGGAGAAGGCCAACGATCTGCCCGTGCTCGCCGCCTACTCGCCGTACCACCGCGTGAAGGACGGCACCAAGTACCCGCCGCTGTTGATGATGTCGGCCGATCACGACGATCGCGTCGACCCCTTCCACGCGCGGAAGTTCGTGGCCCAGGTGCAGAAGGCCGATCGCACCAGCGAGACCACCTGGCTGCGCATCGAGGCCCACGCCGGCCACGGGGGCAGCGATCAGGTCGCCAAGTCGATCGAGTCCTCGGTCGATCAGCTGGCGTTCTTGTTCCACACCCTGCGCGTTCCGCCGCCGGCCGCGAATTCGAAGTGATGGCGAGGCTGGGGTAGAACTCGCTACACCTCATGACAGGCATGTTCTTCAACAAAGACGAGAAGCGAGAGACCATGGCGCTGCCCCTTCTTCCCCTCAGGGACATCGTCCTGTTCCCTCACGAGGTCAGGCCGCTGTTCGTCGGCCGCGAGAAGTCGATCGCCGCGCTGAAGGAGGCGATGGCGAAGAAGGGCGCCGACGGGAAGGCGCTCTTGCTGCTCTCCGCCCAGAAGAAGGCGAAGACGCAGGACCCGACGCCCGACGAGGTCTTCCACGCCGCCACGCTGGGGCAGGTGGTGCAGCTGCTGCCCCTGCCCGACGGCACGGTGAAGGTGCTGGTCGAGGGCATCTCGCGCGCCAAGCTCACCAAGTTCCTCCCCAACGACGCCTACTTCCTCTGCGAGTGGGAGCCGGTGCCCGATCAGCTCGACTCCACGGTGGAGATCGAGGCGCTGATCCGCGCGGTGCAGACGACCTTCAAGGCCTACGTCGAGCTCAACAAGCGCGTGCCGCCGGAGCTGTTGTCGCAGGTGGAGGCGCTCACCGACCCGTCGCAGCTCTCCGACGTGGTGGCGGAGAAGATGGGCCTCAAGCTGCCCGAGAAGCAGGCCTTGCTGGAGACCGAGTCGACCACCAAGCGCCTGGAGAAGCTCTACGAGCTGATGCAGGGCGAGATCGAGATCTTGAAGGTGGAGAAGAAGATCCGCTCCCGGGTGAAGAAGCAGATGGAGCGCACCCAGAAGGAGTACTACCTGAATGAGCAGATGCAGGCCATTCAGCGCGAGCTGGGGGACAAGGACGAGGGCAAGAGCGAGATCCAGGAGCTCGAGGACAAGCTGAAGACCAAGCGGCTGTCGAAGGAAGCCGGCCTGCGGGTGAAGAAGGAGATCAAGAAGCTCAAGTCGATGGGCCCGATGAGCGCGGAAGCGACCGTCGTGCGCAACTACATCGACTGGGTGCTCTCGCTGCCCTGGGGCGAGGAGACCAAGGACCACCTGGATCTGGTCGACGCGGAGAAGGTGCTCGACGACGACCACCACGGCCTGGACAAGGTGAAGGAGCGCATCCTCGAGTACCTCGCAGTGCAGCAGTTGGTCGGGAAGATCAAAGGCCCGATCCTGTGCTTCGTGGGGCCTCCGGGCGTGGGCAAGACCTCGCTCGGCCGCTCCATCGCGCGGGCGCTCGAGCGCAAGTTCGTGCGCATCTCGCTGGGCGGCGTGCGCGACGAGGCGGAGATTCGCGGCCACCGCCGCACCTACATCGGCGCGATGCCGGGCAAGCTCATTCAGAGCTTGAAGAAGGCGGAGTCGACGAACCCCGTCTTCCTCCTCGACGAGATCGACAAGATGTCGTCGGACTTCCGGGGCGATCCGTCGAGCGCGATGCTCGAGGTGCTCGACCCGGAGCAGAACGCGACCTTCAACGATCACTACCTCGACCTCGACTACGACCTGTCGAAGGTGATGTTCATCTGCACGGCGAACTCGCTGCACACGATCCCCCAGCCGCTGCAGGACCGCATGGAGATCATTCGCCTCGCCGGGTACACCGAGGCCGAGAAGCTGGCCATCGCGCGCAAGTACCTGGTGCCCAAGCAGCGCGAGGCGAACGGGCTCGCCGACGTCGAGGTCGCGCTCACCGACCTGGCGCTCAAGACCATCATTCGCCGCTACACCCGCGAGGCCGGCGTGCGCAGCCTCGAGCGCGAGATCGCCAGCGTCTTCCGCAAGGTGGCCCGCGAGGTGGTGAAGAACGGCAAGCAGCCGGTCACCGTCGATCGCAAGCAGGTGCTCAAGTACCTGGGCGTCACCCGCGTGCCGAGGGATCGCAACGAGAAGGTCGATCAGGTCGGCATGGTGAACGGGCTCGCGTGGACGGAGTTCGGCGGCGAGGTGCTCACCACCGAGGCCACCACCATGCCCGGCAAGGGCAAGCTGATCGTCACCGGCGTCTTGAAGGAAGTGATGAAGGAGTCGGCGCAGGCCGCGGTCACCTGGGTGCGCTCGCGCGCCCGGCGGCTCGGCATCGACGACGCGTTCTTCGAGAAGAACGACATGCACATTCACTTCCCCGGCGCCTTCCCCAAGGACGGGCCGTCGGCGGGCGTGACCATGGCCACGGCGCTGGTCTCGGCCATCACCAAGATCCCGGTGCGCAAGGACGTGGCGATGACCGGAGAGATCACCCTGCGCGGCCGCGTGACGCCCATCGGCGGCCTCAAGGAGAAGTGCCTCGCCGCCCACCGCCTGGGCATCAAGACCATCATCGTCCCGCGCGACAACAGGAAGGATCTCAAGGAGATCCCCAAGAAGATCCTGAAGAAGCTGAAGATCGTGCTGGTGGACGACGTCGACGCGGTGCTGCTCGAGGCGCTGGCGCTGGAGAAGCCCGAGACCTTCTTCCGCAATGCCGCCGCCATGGGCGCGCCCGCGCCGGTCGCGAGCTGACTGCGTACGCGAGTGCCAAGGGGCAGCGGAGGTGCCATGGTGCCGCCCCTCCATGCGCCTCCACGCTCTCGCAATCGTCTTCGGTGCCGCCGCGTGCGTCACTCCCTCGGCGGCCACGGCGCCGAAGCCCGCGGCCGACGCGGCGCAGCCCATCGCGAGGTTCGGCTCCCGGGTCATCACCCAGGCCGACGTCGAGGCGAAGGCCGGTGACGACTTCGCCAAGCTCGCCGACGAGCTCTACGAGCTGCGCACCCAGACCGCGGAGCGCATCGCGCTCGAGGCCATCGTCGCCGACTCCGCCAAGAAGGAGGGCGTGACCGAGGAGCAGTGGCTCGAGACGCGCATCGAGACCGGCCTGCACGCGCCCACCGAGGACGAGATGCAGACGCTCTTCGAGAAGGTGAAGTCGAAGGTGCCGCCGGGCGCGGGCTACGACGACGTGAAGCCGCAGCTCAAGGCGGCCCTGCAGCGCGAGGCGCGCGGCAACCGGGCGCGGGAGCTGTTCAAGGAGATCCTGAAGCACGCCGGCTACGAGGTGATCCTCGCCGAGCCGAGCCACCCCAAGAAGGAGGTCGACGCCACCGGGCCTTCGCGTGGGCCCGCCGGCGCGCGCGTGACCATCGTCGAGTTCGCCGACTTCCAGTGCCCCTACTGCAGCCGCGCCGCGCACACGGTGGACGGGGTGCTGACCGCGTACTCGGGGCAGGTTCGGCTGGTGTTCCGCCACTTCCCCTTGAGCTTCCACGAGAAGGCGCCGCTCGCCGCCGAGGCCGCCGCGTGCGCCGACGAGCAGGGCCGCTTCTGGGCCTACCACGACGTGCTCTTCGACCATCAGGACGCGCTGGAGGCCTCCGACCTGCAGGCCCACGCGCTCACCGCCGGCCTCGACGCGGCCAAGTTCACGGCGTGCCTCTCGTCGGGGCGGGCGAAGAAGGCCGTGGAGCGCGACATGGAGGTGGGGAAGAGGCTCGGCATCACCGGCACGCCCGCCTTCTTCATCAACGGCACCGAGCTCTCCGGGGCGCAGCCCGAGGAGGCCTTCCGCAAGGTGATCGATCGGGAGCTGGAGAAGAAGGGGAGGTAGCCCCCTATACTGCCCCGCGTGAAGGCGCTTGCTCCCGGATTCCTCATCGCGATGCCGCAGCTCCTGGACCCGAACTTCGAGAAGTCGGTGGTGCTGATGATCGAGCACGCGCCCACCGGTTCGATGGGCCTGGTCATCAACCACCAGGCGCCGCTGACGCTCACCGAGCTGGCCAAGAACCAGGCGCTGACCGTGGCGCCCTCGCGCCGGAACGACGCGCTCTACATCGGCGGGCCGGTCGAGCAGTTCAAGGGCTTCGTCCTCCACGACTCCGACGGGGTCGAGGAGAAGACCGAGGTGCTGCCCGGGCTCTACCTCTCGGTGACCGGCACCGCGCTCTCCCGCCTGCTCGCCGACCCCACCGCTCACCTGCGCTTTTGCCTGGGCTACTCCGGCTGGGGCCCGGGGCAGGTGGAGCGGGAGATCGGCGCTGGCAGCTGGCTGTTCACCGAGGCCACCGCGGAACGCGTGTTGCGCGCGCCGACCCAGGGGTTATGGAACGAGGTCCTTTCAGGCATGGGGGTGAACCCCGGCTGGCTGGTGACCACAGGAGGCGTGAACTGATGCTGAGCGAAGAGTTCATCACCGAGCGCATTCGCGGCGCGTTGCCCGGCGCCGAGGTGCAGGTGAAGGACACCACCGGCACCGGCGATCACTTCGAGGCCCGGGTGGTGAGCGACGCCTTCACCGGCAAGTCGCTCGTGCAGCAGCACCAGCTCGTCTACGCGAGCCTGAAGGAGAAGCTGGCCACCGGCGAGCTGCACGCCCTGGCGCTGAAGACGTACACCACCGAGCAGTGGGCGAAGGCGAACGGAAAATGAGCGCGTTGACTCCCGAGTTGAAGGCCCGTTTCGAGAAGGAGATCGCCGAGCACCCGGTGGTCATCTACATGAAGGGCAACCAGCTCTTCCCGCGCTGCGGCTTCTCGGCCCGCGCGGTGGAGACCCTGAAGCCCTTCGGCCCGATCTACTCCGTCGACGTGCTGGCGGAGCCCGTGGTGCGCGACGCCATCAAGGAGTTCTCCAACTGGCCGACGCTGCCCCAGGTCTTCATTCGCGGGCAGCTCGTCGGCGGCAGCGACATCGTCGCCGAGCTCGCCGCCAAGGGTGAGCTCGAGAAGCTGGTCAAGGGCTAGCGCCCGGTCTCCCCGCGATGGCCGACGACAAGCAGCGGCGCATCATCGAGGCGCGGCTCAAGCTGCGCGAGCGCTGGTTCAGGAAGATGGAGGCCTCGCCCGGCCGCGCCGACGGAGCGCCCCAGGGCACGGGCGCGCCCAACCGGCACGGCATGCCCAAGCTCCCGGCGGGCCAGAACGTCACCCGCGCCTGGCCGGTGCTGGACCTGGGCCTCCAGCCCGAGGTGCCGCTTGAAGACTGGCGGCTCACCATCGACGGGGCGGTGGAGGAGCCGGTGACGCTCGACTGGGCGGCCTTCCAGGCACTGCCGCAGGTGGTGGACGAGAGCGACTTCCACTGCGTCACCACCTGGAGCCTGATGGACTCCACCTGGGGCGGCGTGCAGCTCTCGGTGGCGCTGGCCCTGGCCCGCCCCAAGGCCGAAGCAGCGCACGTGATGACCCATGCCTTCGACGGCTACAGCACGAACTTCCCGCTCGAGGAGGCGCTCAAGGACGACGTGCTTCTGGTACACACCTGGAACGGCGCGCCCCTGCCCAGGGAGCACGGTGGCCCGGTGCGCGTCATCACGCCGCAGCTCTACGCGTGGAAGGGCGCGAAGTGGGTCAATCGGATCGAGGTACTGACCGAAGACCGGAAAGGATTCTGGGAGGTCCGTGGATACAGCAACTCCGCACACCCCTGGCGAGACGACCGCTACGCCTGAGCCCAAGTCGCTCGGCGCGCGCTTCCAGGCCTTCCGCCACCGGCACCACCTGGCCTTCGAGGTGGCGTTCTTCTTCGCCGGCTTCCTCTTCGACGTCGTCCTCTTGCACCGCATCGACTCGACGCCCTTGCTGATTCACCAGGGCTCGTACCTGGTGCTCACCTCGCTCCTGGTGTTCGTCGACCACCGCATCACCTCTCGCGGCAAGGAGCCGGAGGGCTTCTGGGGCAAGGTGGCGAGCTACCGGCTGTGGGTGATGCACTTCTTCCTCGGCACGCTGCTCAACGCCTTCATCGTCTTCTATTTCCGCGCCTCGAGCGGCTTCTACGGCCTGGTGTTCATCTGCGTGCTGGCGGCGGTCATCGTCGCCAACGAGCTCCCGCAGTTCAGGAGCCGGGGGCCGGTGGTGCGGGTGGCGCTCCTGTCGTTCTCCATCACCTCGTACCTCGCGTACCTGTTGCCGGTGCTGGTGGGGAAGCTGCGGCCTTGGCAGTACCTGGTGGCGGTGCTGCTCGGCTCCTTGGCGACGTACGGCCTGTGGCGCGTGTTCCGCCGCTTCACCGAGGACCCGGGGTGGACGGTGCAGCGCGCGGTGGTGCCGGGGCTCGTGGTGCAGGGCCTGTTGCTGGTGCTCTACTTCGCCGAGGTCATTCCGCCGGTGCCGCTGTCGGTGAAGCACATCGGCGTGTACTACGGCGTGGAGGTGGACAAGAGCGAGCCGGGCAGGCGCCACTACCTGCTCAAGTTCCAGAAGGCGCCGTTCTGGAAGTTCTGGGCCAAGACGCGCGACGAGCTGCTCGTCGGGCCGCAGGACAAGGCCTGGGCCTTCGTGCGCATCTTCGCCCCCGCGCGCTTCCAAGACGACGTGACCTTCGCGTGGGACTTCGACGACCCGCAGAAGGGGTGGATACCCTGGGGCAAGCCCTTCTCCACCGCGCTCTCCGGCGGCAACGAGGAGGGCTTCCGGACCTTCGCGAACACCACGCCGTCTCGCGCCGGCACCTACCGCGTGCGCGTCCTCACCGCCGACGCTCGGGAGATCGGGCGCGAGACCTTCGACGTGAAGTTGTCGGCCGAGCCGGTGACGGTGGCGCTCGACGAAGAGCGCGACTAGCGTCGGCGCGCTCACCGCTTCGGGGGTGCCATGCGCTGGTCTCTCGGTTGGATCGCGGTCGTTCTCCTCGCCGGCTGCGCTCGACGGTCCGATCAGCCACCGCCGCAGACAGCGCCCCCCAAGCCGGCCCCTTCCCCCGTCGAGCTCCCTCCCGGGGCGCTGCAGTGGAGCGTCCGCTCGGCGGACGGCGCGTCGACGGCGCGCGAGGCGAGGCTCGAAGCCGACTGTACGGTGCAGGTCGTGCGGCGCGGCGTCGAGCTGTGGTCGGCCAGGCGCTGCGTGGCGGAGAAGCAGGACGTCGTCTTCGTCTCCGACGACGGCGAGCGGCTGCTGGTGGTGCACACCTTCCCGAAGGTGAGTGAGTCGCTCGCGACGGCCGAGGCGGTCGACCTCTACACGCGCGAGGGGCGGGCCGGCGCTATCTCCGCGGGCGCGCTCATCTCCGACCCGTCCAAGGTGCGTCCCTCGCGCACCCACGTCTACTGGCTCGCCGGCGTGCTGGGGGAGGGCGGCAAGGAGCCGGTGCTCACGCCCGACGGCGGGGCCGTCGAGCTCGACGTCCTCGACGGGTCGCACCACGCGGTCCCCTTCGACGCCGCAGGCATCGACGCGTGGCTGCGCACGCGCAGCGCGCACGTCACGGGGGCTCCGTCCGTGAAGCAGGAGGCTCCACCACCGGCGAAGCCGCCGCCCGCGCCGGCGTCCGAGAGCCCGGGCTTCGTGACCTGGGAGGACGAAGACGGCGTGCACTACGTCGCGTCGATGCAGGACGTGCCGCCGAAGTTCCGGTCGCGCGCGACCCGAACGCAGGGCGGTGACGTCACCACGACGCCTGCCGCGGCGGTGGCGCCGCGAGCCGGGCCGTACCGGTTCACCCCGAGCCCAGCCGAAGGCCCGGACCGCCGCTGCGCCGGGCTCTCCGCGGAGGAGTGCGTGAAGCGGGTGAGCTCCAGCTCGGAGCTGGGCCGGCGCGCCGCGGCGGAGGCGGCGGCCAACGAGCGCGCGCGCGAGGAGAAGCGGAAGGCCGACGAGGCGAAGGCTCAGGCGCAGGGCGAGCAGCTCCTCCGGCGGCGCTTCGAGCCACCGCAGTTGCAGCCTCTGGACGATCGCACCACCCCGATGTGCGGCGGCTCCGACGGGCGCCCGTGCCCAGGCCCGGGGCCGGGCATTCCGTAGCGCGTCCTCTCGAATGTCGCGGGTCAAGTGGCGCGCCCCGGGGCGCTGCTTATGTTCCGCCCGAGAAGGGAGGTCCGCGCATGCTCGCGTCGACCGTGCTCGTGGCGCTCGTGCTGCTCGAAACGCCGGCGGCGCCGGCATCACCGGCGGGGGATGACGCGGCGATGGTGGACGCGTCGACGCCCGGCGTGCGCATCGCCGCGACCATCGGCGGCGCGCTGGTGGGCATCGTCGGAGGCTACGCGGCCGCGACCGGCGTGCAGGTGCTGGCAACCCACGGAGTGTGCGAGTTCGCGCTCGACTGCCCGCCGGCGCAGGGGTGGACGCTCATGGGCTTGGCCTTCGCGGCCACGGCGATCTTCCCGGCGCTCGGCGCGTGGGCCGGCGATCGCCTCGCGGGCGGCCAGGCGAACCTCGGCACGATGCTGCTCTTCACCGCGCTCACCGCCGCCGTCGGCGCGGCGCTCACCGTCACCGGGCTCCTCCTGCCGGCGGACCAGCGCGCCATCGCCGAGGGCTTCGTGCAGGCGGGCGGGGCGATCGAGCTGCTCGGCTCGCCGGCCGTGGCCGTGGTGGTGGCAGAGCACACGCACCGCGCGAAGTTCCGAGCGCTCCCAGCAGTGAGCGTGGCGCCGGTGCGGGGCGGAGCGGTCGTGACCGCGGGCCTTTGCTGGTAGCTCAGGTCGAGTCGCGCCGCAGCATGCTCGAGTAGGTCGCCCCGTCGATGGTGGTGCTGATCTCGTGGAGGGACGGCAACCAGCCGGTCGGATTGGCGGAGTTCTCCTCCTCGATGATGTTGAACAGGTGCGTCTCCGTGACTCCCGCCTTTGGTCCCGACGCCGGCGTCCGCGTCAGCCGGTCCTGGTGCGCCTCGTAGGTGCCGTCACCGAAGAAGGTGGTGGTCGTCTGCAAGACTTCGGTGGAGCTGACCTGCGAGTAGGTCTGGGACCCCGTCGCGTTGGCGTAGTGCCCGTTCGCCGCGAACGTCTTGCCGATGAAGTAGTTGCTGCCCCAGATGCGCCACTTGCCGATGAGCTGGCTCGGCAGGGAAGGGCTCGCCGGCGGCGTGGCGTTGGGGAACTGGAGCGAGTGGTAGAACCAGTCGAAGTCCAGGCGCGTTCCCGAGATCGTGTCCTCGAAGCAGACCTTTTCGCCCAAGCCGACGATCGGCACCACGGTCGAGCCCAGGTTCACCAGCATGCTGCGCGCCCAGGCGGTGTCCTTGCCCGCGGTGTTGACGAGGTATCCGCGGACGATGAGGTACGGGAAGCCCTCGGGCGTGAGGCCGCGCCAGTTGGCGAAGCCGTTCGTGCCGCCGAACTCGTCGTGGAGACCGATGAACCCCGAGCCGACCAGGGCGAAGAGCACGCTGCTTGCCTGCGCCGCGAGGTCCGCCTCCGGGGGGCGCTCTGGCAGCACGTAGAAGGCGCAGTTGTTCGCGTCCTGGAACTGAAGACCATCGGTGCGGGCGGTCTTCGTCATGCCCGGCGGAGTGATGAACGAGACCTCGCGCCAGGTCTCGCGCGTGCCGGTGAGGCCGGGGCTCGGGGCGGGGAGGTTCGCGCCTCCGCCGCCTCCGTTCCCTCCACCTCCGCCTCCGCCTGCCCCGCCGTCCGTTCCGTCGCCGCCTGCGCCGTCACAGCCCGCGACGAGGAACAGCACGGCGAAGATCGCTCCGGCGCGGAGAAAGGGTGAGATCATGTGGCGAAGCTCGCTGACCAGTGCTCGTGATTGCAAGTCCATCCCCCGTGATTCGATCGACTGCGTGTGAACTGCGTCAGCCCGACAACGTCGTCTTCGACCCGCGTGTCCGCGCCATCCACTTCTCCACCGCGCGCGGCTCCGAGGGGATGCTCGCCGAGAGGTTCCGGAAGCCCGTCTTCGTCACCAAGACGTCGTCCTCGATGCGGACGCCGATGCCCCGGTAGCGCGCTGGCACGGTGAGATCGTCGACCTGGAAGTACAAGCCGGGCTCGACGGTGAGCACCATGCCCTCGAGGAGCACGCCGTAGCGGTAGAGCTCCTCGCGGGCCTTGGCGCAGTCGTGCACGTCGAGGCCCAGCATATGGCTCGTGCCGTGGAGCGTGTAGCGCTTGTAGAACTGGTGCTCGTCCTTCAGGGCATCGTCGGCCGAGGCGAGAATGCCCATCGCCTCCAGCCCTCGTGCGAGCACGCGCATGGCGGCGCGGTGGGGTGCGAGGTACTCCGCGCCGGGGCGCACCTGCTTCATCGCCGCGGCCTGGGCCTTCCACACCAGCGTGTAGATCTCTCTTTGCGCCTCGGTGAAGCGGCCGGAGACGGGCAGGGTGCGCGTGATGTCGGCGGTGTAGAGCGAGCGGCCCTCCACGCCGGCGTCGAGGAGCAACAGGTCGCCCTTCTTCACCGCGCCGTCGTTGTGCGTCCAGTGGAGGATGCAGGCGTGCGCGCCGGCCGCCGCGATGGTGCCGTAGCCGACGTCGTTGCCGTCGACGCGGGCGCGCAGGTTGAAGCGGCCCTCGACCTCGCGCTCGCTGCGAATGGCGGGCAGGGCGCGGATGACGTCCTCGAAGCCCTTGCGGGTGGACTCGACGGCGGCCTCGAGCTCCTCGATCTCCAGCGCGTCCTTCTGCAGGCGCAGCTCGGAGAGCGTGGCGGCGAGCCCCGCGTCGCGGGTGTCCTTCTTGGGACGGCGCGGCGCCAGGCGGTCGACGACGTCCGACAGCCCCCGCACCACCCGGGCCGCGCGGCGCTTCTTCAGGAAGGCCTTGAGCTCGGACAGCGGCGCGCAGACCTCGACGCCGTAGCGGGCGCGGCTCTGCTCGACGCCCAGTCTGGGCCCGACCCACAGCTCGCCCTTGTGGCGGTCGGTGAAGAAGGTCTTGTCCTTCCGCCCGGGGTTCGGCTCGACGAAGAGGTGCGCCTCGTGGCCGTTGCCCTTCGGCACCAGCGCCAGCACGCAGTCGGGCTCGAGGTTGCCGGTGAGCCAGAAGAAGTCGGAGCCCGGCCGGAAGCGGTAGACGGTGTCGTTGGCCCGGACCTTCTCGTGCCCGGTGGGGATGACCAGCACCTGCCCCTTGAACTCGCGCGACAAGAGCCTCCGGCGGCGGGCGAAGGTCTGGGCGTTCGGGAGCGGCGGCGGGAGGGCGCCTCCCTGCGGCTTCCACCGCGTCATCATGAACTCGAGCAGCTTCTTCGGGTTGACGGTCTCCCGGGGCGTGGGCTTCTCGCGTTGAAACGTCATGGCGTCGGTCGGTCGCTGGAGAGGAGGGGTGGTGGCTCGGCCTCCGAAGGATGCATGAACGGCCGCGACGGTGGAACGGGAATGTCGCTCGCCACCGGCGCGTGTTTGTCGGAGAGCTCGAGCAGCGCCTGCGCCATGTCCCTCGCCTGCGCGGTGAGCCGCCGCATCTCCTTCTCCAGCCGGTCGACGTCCTGGGTGGCCTCGCGGGACGCGCTCGCCCGCGCGGTGGAGTGCCGGTAGGTCGACGCGAGCAGCGCCATGCGCCGGATGGTGTCGATGGTCTTCTCGACGGTGAGCAGCTCGCTCTCCTCGGCGCGGGTGAGGTCGAGCAGCTTCAGGCCCCGCGCGTTGCCGAACCACGCCCGCCCCGGGTGCCCGAAGCTGCCGGCCATGGAGTCGTCGAGATCCTCGATCACCGCGATCGGCCAGCTCGACGTGGGGAAGTCCTTGCCGAAGAAGGAGTAGACCAGCGCGCCGTCCTCCCGCTGGCGAAGCTCGACCGCCAGCGGGCCGAAGGGCACGAAGAGCTGGCCGAGCTCGGCGGTGTCCTCCATCAGGCGCTTGCGGCTCTGGGAGTTGATGACCGTCTGGTCGGGGTGCGACACCGTGGTGCGCTTCAGGGTCGTCATCAGCTCGCGCACCTGATCGATGTGCACCACGACGTTGAGCGAGTTGCCGCGCGCGTAGTCGGCGTGGAAGACGCCCACCAGCTCGTACTCCCCGGTGGCGCAGTTCACCGCCAGCACCGGCGAGCCGGAGTTGCCCTTGGAGAGCTGCGCGTCGACCACGAAGTCGTCGTGATCCCAGTCCTTGTAGTCGTCGTGATCGTAGGTCGAGGTGACGCGCCCCTCGACGGTGGCCTTGAACGCGCCGAGCGGGAAGCCGCGCACCTCGACCACGTTGCGATCGCGCAGGGCCGCGCTGCGCCCGACCTTCCACGGCATCACCGTGAGCGGGGCCTTGGCCTTCACCACCGCCATGTCGAGCACCGGGTCGGTCACCACGCGCGAGAGCTGAATGTCGTCGGCCTCGAAGCTGTCCTTCTCGTTGTCGACGATGCGCAGGGTGTCGGAGATGCGCTTGCAGCCGCTGGGGACGCCGGAGACGGTGTGATCGTCGTCGGTGACGGCCGGCCACTCGGTGACGTGGAAGTTGGTGAGGAGCAGCGTCTCCGCGCCCTGCCGCTTGAAGGCGAAGGAGGTGCCGTGCGCGGTGGTGCTCTGCTTGGTGCGCTTGATGGCGCCGTCGCCGCCGTAGGAGAGGCACTCGTAGACCGCGGTGGTCCGCACGCACTGGGTGAACTGCCCCTCGGGCTTGGCCTCGAGCTCGGCCGCGGCCTTGGACAGCGCGGCGAAGTCGTCGGCGTAGGTCCCGGTGCAGTAGGGCGGCGGGGCCTTCTTCACCGGAGGGGGCGGCGGCGGGGCAGGGCGGCTCGGGCGCTCGGCGGGGGGCGGCGACGCGGCCACGAGGAGAGCGAGCAGGAGCGACATCTTCGGGCGAGTGTAACCGGGATCGGCGCGCGGGATTCGTGCCCGGTCGGCGTGCGTAGGTGAACGTAGGTCCCGGGCCGTCCGTCCGGTTGAGGCCGTGAGTATGACTGGAGTTATACTCGGGCCATGAAGACGGCGATCTCGGTGCCGGACAAGATCTTCCGCGAGGCGGAGCGCGTGGCGAAACGCCTCGGAGTGTCGCGGAGCGAGCTGTACACGCGCGCGGTCCAGCGCCTGGTCGAGTCGTTCGATGGGGACGCGATTCGCGCCTCGTACGACAAGGCCTTCGCCGAGCCGGAGTCCACGGCGGACGCACGGTTCCGGCGCGCCGCGGCGCGGCGCGAGCTCTCCGCCGTCGAGTGGGACGACGCGTGAGGCGGGGCGAGGTGTGGTGGGCCGATCTGGACGAGCCAAGGGGCTCGGCGCCGGGGCATCGGCGTCCAGTCGTCGTCGTCCAGGACGATCTCCTCACCCAGAGCCGCCTCGGCACGGTGATGGTCGTGCCCCTGACGACGAACCTCGTCCGCGCGGAGGCGGTCGGGAACGTCTTGCTGCCCACCGCGGCCTCGGGCCTCCGCAAGGAGTCGGTCGCGCTCGTGTGCCAGGTCATCACCCTCGACAAGGGCCTGCTCACCGAGCGGGTCGCGGTGCTCTCCCGTCGCGTCATGCAGGCGCTCGACGACGGGCTCCGCCTGGCGCTGGATCTCCGCTGACCGGCCCCAGGCCTCTTCGGGAGCCTCCTCCAACCAGCCATCAACAAGTCGGTGCCGTCGAGCGCGCCTGCGCACCGTAGTGTCGCCGAGGGACGCCAAGGGCACCGCCAGCTCTGAACCGGTCTCTGGGGCAGCGGCCCCAAAGACGTGTGGGGCGTCGGGCACGACCTCGTGCTCTAGGGGAAGCGCAGCGCCCCGATGATCGCCGGCACCGCCACCTCCACGCGGAGGATGCGCGGCCCCAGCGAGATCGGCGTGAAGCCCTGCTTCGCGAGCAGCTCGACCTCGAAGTCCGTCCACCCGCCGTCGGGGCCGATGGCCACCACCAGCGGCTCTTTGGCCGGCACGCGCGGCACGCCCGACTCGGCGGTGGGGTGGGGCACCAGGCGCCTCCCCGGGCCGGCCCAGGCGCCGAGCTCGTCTTCCACGAAGGGCCGGAAGCGCTCGCGCACCTCGACCCTGGGCGGAACCGTGTCGCGCGCCTGCTCGAGGCCCAGCTCGAGCAAGCCCTCGATGAACTCCGGCGCCAGCACCTTGGAGTCGAAGTAGCTCTTCTCCACCTTCGCCGCGTTCACCAAGACGACGCGATCGACGCCCAAGGAGGCCACCGCCGGCAAGACGCGCTTGAGCGCCTTGGGGCGGGGAATCGCCAGCACCAGCGAGATCCCAGCGCGGGGCGGCGGCGGGGCGTCGAGCATCACCCGAAGGCGCAGCGTCTCGGCCGGGCCCTCCAGCACCGTCGCCGTGCCCACCTGAGCGCCCTTCACGCCCACCTTGAGGGTCTCGCCGTGCTGCACCCGGAGCACCTCGCGGGCGTGCTCCAGCCTTCGGCCGGCCAGCACCGCCACGCCGTCGGCGCCCACCTCGTTCGGCTGGAGGAGCAAGAGGTTCACGGCCAGCGCCTCTACCCCATCCGTCACGCCGAGTGGCACGCGTCCGCGAGACCGTGTACGCGTGAGCTCGTGGAAGACGTCCTCCCCGCTCACCGCGAGCTCTGCCTGCGCTGCCGCCGGCCCGCGTCCGTCTGCTGGTGCGGCGACGTCACCCACGTCGAGAGCCAGACGCGCGTGGTCTTCATTCAACACCCGCGCGAGAGCCGCGTGCCGGTGTCCACCTGTCGCATGGCGCACCTGTCTTTGCCCAACTCCGAGCTGCACATCGGGCTCGGCGCCCAGGGCGTGCCGCGCCTCGAGGACCTCTGCCGCCAGGAGGGGACCGCCGTGCTCTTCCCCTCCGAGGGGGCGGTCGACGTCCGCGAGCTGGCGACGCCGCCCAAGACGCTCATCGTCGTCGACGGCACCTGGTCGAACGCCAAGAAGGTGGTGGAGAAGTGCCCGGTGCTCAAGAAGGTGCCGCGGGTGGCCTTCACGCCCGACAAGCCCGGTAACTACCGCATCCGCAAGGAGCCCGAGGCGCACTGCGTGTCGACCATCGAGGCGGTGGCCTTCGTGCTCGAGCACCTGGAGAAGAGCCCCGGCCGCTTCTCGCCGATGCTCTCCGCCTTCGACGCCATGGTGGAGCGGCAGCTCGACTACATCGCGAAGAACGGCGACGCCTCGCGGCACCGGCGCTTCAAGGTGAGGAACTCCGTGCCCGTCGATCCAGCGCGGCCGCTCCACGACGCCGGCCCGCGGCTGGTCACGCTCTTCGGCGAGGCCAACGCCTGGCCTCTCGACGCGCCCGATCGCCCGTCGCCCGACGAGGCGGAGCTGATTCAGATCGTCGCCGAGCGGCCCTCCACCGGCGAGCGCTTCGAGGCCCTGCTGCTGCCCAGGCGCCCGCTCTCGCCCACCGTCGCCTTCCACTTGGACCTCTCGCCGGCCGCGCTCGGGCAGGGCTCACCCCGCGCTCAGGCCCTCTCGCGCCTCGACGCCTTTCTCGGCCCTGACGCCGTGCTCGTGGGGTGGGGGCGCTTCTGCGTCGAGCTCCTCGAGGCCGAGGCCTTTCCGCCGCGCCCCTTCATCGATCTTCGCGCCGTGCTGGCCCAGGCCGCGCGCGGGCGGCCCGGGAGCGTCGAGACCATCGCCACGAAGCTCGGCGCCACGCTGCCCGAGGGGAAGGGGCGCGCGGCCCGCCGGCTCGAAGCGCTCGGAGTCGTGCTCGAGGCGACGAAGTCCACCGTCGCCCAGCGGCTCTTCGCGCCACCGCCCCGTCGCCGGCGCCTGGCGGAGGCCGGCTGAGTGCACGTCCGCACCCTCGAGGTCCTGCTCGTCTTCGCCGCCATCACCTGGGTCGCCGTGCCCGAGTGGGGCGGCCCGGCCTTCGCGGCCCTGGTGCTGTTGGTGGTGCTCTCCATCGCCGGCAAGCAGCGTGAGGCCCGAAGGCGCCTCCTGCCCGCCCGCCCGTCGCTCGAGGCCCAGCTCGGCCCCCAGGCGTTGGCGTGGCTGTTCCGGCACGCGCTCTACTACGTCGAGCCGGTCGTCTCGAGGGCGTGGGCCACGGCCTGCGGCCTCATCGTCCTGCTCTGCGTGTTCCTGGTGCCCGCGCTGGTGCTCCGGGCCTTCTTCACTCAGGACTTCCTGACCCTCTCCTGGCTGCCGCTCGAGGTGGTCTCCTTCCTGGTGGCGGTGCTCCTGGGTGGCCGCCTGGACGTTCCGGTGGCCGTGAATTCCAGGGGCCGCCAGGGGAACAAACCGCTTCATGACGAGGTGGCTCGAGTCTTGGAGCTCCGGGCGGTTGCGGGGCGGTGGCCCCCCTGACCCGGCGTCGAACAGGCGTCGCGCCGGACGCCGTTTTCAAGTAGAGCCGGCCCCGTCAGAGGAGGCAGCACATGAGTGAGCGGATCGCCGTCATCGGCCTGGGGTACGTGGGCCTGCCCGTCGCGCTGGGCTTCGCCAAGAAGTTCCCCGGCACCATCGGCTTCGACATCAACGTCGAGAAGGTGAAGTCCCTGAACGAGGGCGTCGATCGCACCGGCGAGATCTCCAAGGAGGAGCTCGAGGCCGCCAAGCTCTTCATGACGTCGGATCCCAAGGAGCTGGAGCAGGCGACCTTCTTCGTCGTCGCCGTGCCCACGCCGGTGGACGTCGACAATCGCCCCGATCTCACTCCGGTGGTGAAGGCGAGCGAGACCGTCGGAAAGGCGCTCAAGAAGGGCGCCGTGGTGGTCTACGAGTCGACCGTCTACCCGGGCGTCACCGAGGACGTCTGCGGCCCCATCCTCGCCAAGCTGTCGGGGCTGAAGCAGGGCGTGGACTTCAAGCTCGGCTACTCGCCCGAGCGCATCAACCCCGGCGACAAGCTGCACACCCTGGAGCGCATCACCAAGGTGGTCTCGGGCGAGGACGAGGAGACGCTCGAGCGCGTGGCCAAGACCTACGGCGCGATCATCGACGCCGGCGTGTTTCGCGCCACCAGCATCAAGGTCGCCGAGGCCGCGAAGGTCATCGAGAACACGCAGCGCGACCTGAACATCGCGCTGATGAACGAGCTCGCCTTCATCTTCGATCGCATGGGCATTCGCACCCGCGACGTGCTGGCCGCGGCGGGCACCAAGTGGAACTTCCTCAAGTTCCAGCCGGGCCTGGTCGGTGGCCACTGCATCGGCGTCGACCCGTACTACCTCACCACCAAGGCCGAGCAGCTCGGGTACCAGCCCGAGGTCATCCTCGCCGGGCGTCGCATCAACAACAACGTCGGGCCTTACGTCGCGCAGCGGCTGGTGAAGCTGCTCGTGCACCAGAACATCCCCGTGAAGGGGGCCCGGGTCGGCGTGCTCGGCCTCACCTTCAAGGAGAACGTGGCCGACATCCGCAACTCCAAGGTGCCGGACATCCTGCGCGAGCTGAAGGAGTTCGGCATCGACGCGATGATCCACGATCCCTGGGCCGACCCCGCGGAGACGAAGCACGAGTACGGGCTCACCCTGTCTCGTGACGAGGAGCTGACCGGCCTCGACGCCCTGGTGCTCGCGGTGTCGCATCGCCAGTTCCTCGACGTGCCGCCGGAGAAGCTGGTGGCGCGCGTGAAGCCGGGCGGCGTGCTGGTCGACGTGAAGAGCGCGCTCGACCCCGCGAAGCTCCCGAAGGGACGCGTCAGCTACTGGTGCCTGTGATGCCGTGGGATCTCGACGCGCGGCTCGAGGCTGAAGCGAAGACGTGGCTGGTCACCGGGGCGGCGGGCTTCATCGGCTCGCACCTGGTGGAGCGCCTGCTCTCGGCGGGCCAGCGCGTGGTGGGCCTCGACAACTTCGTCACCGGCTTCAGGGCCAACCTCGAGGACGCGGTCGCGCGCGCGGGGAAGGGCGCCGGCGAGCGCTTCCGGTTCCTCGAGAGGGACGTGACGCGCCTCGACGACTGCCGGGCCGGCTGCGAGGGCGCCGACTACGTCTTGCACCAGGCGGCGCTCGGCAGCGTGCCGCGCAGCATCGCCGACCCGCTCGCGAGCCACCGGGCCAACGTCGACGGCTTCATGAACATGCTGGTGGCGGCGCGCGACGCGAAGGTGAAGCGCTTCGTCTACGCCTCGTCGAGCTCGGTCTACGGCGACGACCCGCGGCTGCCCAAGCGCGAGGACGAGACCGGTCGCGTGCTCTCGCCCTACGCCGCCACCAAGGCCATCAACGAGCTGTACGCCAAGGTCTTCCAGCGCACCTACGGCCTCGAGACCGTCGGCCTGCGCTACTTCAACGTGTTCGGGCCCCGGCAGGACCCGAACGGCGCCTACGCCGCGGTGATCCCCAGGTGGATGGCCGCGCTGGCCAAAGGAGAGCCCTGCGAGCTCAACGGCGACGGTTCGACGAGCCGCGACTTCTGCTTCGTCGCCAACGTCGCCCAGGCCAACCTGCGCGCGGCGCTCACCACCGAGAGCGGCGCGACCGATCAGGTCTACAACGTGGCGGTGGGCGACAAGACGAGCCTCCTCGAGCTCTATCGCCTGATCCGCGACCGCATCGCCCGCGCCGTGCCGAAGGTTTCGACCCTCGAGCCGACGTTCCGGCCGTTCCGCGCCGGCGACATCAAGGACTCGCAGGCCGACGTCTCCCGCGCCTGCGCGCTGCTCGGCTACGCCCCCACCCACACCGTGCCGCAGGGGCTCGATCTCGCGGTCGGCTACTACCTCGAGCGTCACGGGAAGGCGCCATGAGGATCGCCATCACCGGCGGCGCCGGCTTCATCGCCTCCAACGTCGCCGACGCGTACCAGGCGCTCGGCCACGAGCTGCTCGTCGTCGACGATCTCTCCTCGGGCCGGGAGTCGAACGTGCCGAGGGGCGCGACGCTGGTGCGCGCCGACGTGCGGAGCCCCGCGGCGGCCGAGGCCATCGAGCGCTTCCGGCCCGAGGTGCTCAACGTGCACGCGGCGCAGATCGACGTCCGCCGCTCGGTGGCCGACCCGCGCCTCGACGCCGAGGTGAACGTGCTCGGCGGGCTCAACTGCGTGGAGGCGGCGCGGCGCGGCGGGGCGCTCTCTCGCGTCGTCTACGCGGCCTCGGGCGGCTCGATGTACGGCGACGTGGCGCCCCTGCCGACGTCGGAGGGCGCGCCGCCGGCTCCGGTCTCTCCGTACGGCGTCTCCAAGGCCGCCTTCGAGCTCTACCTGGGCTGCTGGCGGGCGCTCTACGGCCTGCACTTCGTCGCCCTTCGCTACGCCAACGTCTACGGCCCGCGGCAGAACCCGCACGGCGAGGCCGGAGTGGTGGCGATCTTCACCGACCGCCTGCTCGCCTCGAAGGAGTGCGTCATCTACGGCGACGGCGGCCAGACGCGCGACTTCGTGCACGTGTACGACGTGGTCGACGCGAACGTGAGGGCGCTCACCACCCCCTTCTCGGGCGGCGTGAACGTCGCCACCGGGGTGGAGACGTCGATCTCCCGCGTCTACGAGCTGCTCGCCAAGGCCGCCAAGGTCGTCACGCCCGCGCGCCTCGCGCCCGGGAAGCCCGGAGAGCAGCGCCAGAGCGTCCTCTCCCCCGCGAAGGCCAAGGCCGAGCTCGGGTGGACGCCGAAGTACGACGTGGAGCGCGGCCTCGCGCAGACCGTCGAGTGGGCGCAGAGCCACCAGTCGCGCTGAGAGCCTGTGAAGATACCGCCTCCCGTCGCGGAGAACGCCGATGCGCGTCGCCGGCCGGCGTCGCAACCCCTCGACGCAGCACGAACTGCGCCTTCGGGGATGCGCCTTGGGCGGCTCGCGCCTCGCCGTTCCCGCTCGGTCCGGCGATACCCTCACAGGCTCTGAGCCCTCACCGGCACTGCCGCGCGTCGACCACCTCGTCGGGCGCGCAGCGGAAGTCGATCTGCATGAACTTCGTGTCGGAGCTGGCGACGGTCGCCACCGTCACGCCGCCCACGGGCACGCCGACGCCGACGCCGACCGGTGCGCCGCCCATCGCGATGGTCGACTCCTTCGCGATGCAGAACGCCCTGCCGCACTGCGCGTGCATCTTCGCGTAGGCATCGGCCCTTCGAGCGGCGATCACCGAGGGCAGGCCCTCGTAGACGAACTCGACCTGACCGCCGCCGCGCCGGACGTCCGACTCGCCGTAGGAGCGAGCATCGCGGGCCTCGACCAGGCGCGCCGAGGCACAGTTGAGCAGCACCAGCAGGGGAACCACGGTCACCACGCGCATCGGGTTCATGACGTCTCCTCGGGCCGCCCGCGAAACCCCCGAGCCTGCGGAAGGTCAAACGACGGCCCGACGGCCTCGACCCCGGAAGCTTTCGAAGGGCCACACCTTCACCGACGATCGACTGCACGTACGTCTGAGGCTAAAAGCACCAGGCGATGCGCGCCCTGCGAACCGTCCTCGCCACCGCCGTTCTCACCTCCACCTTCGCTTTGGCCGCCGATCCCTGCGAGCCACCGCACGTCCGCGACGTCGCGCCGCTCATGAAGGCCATCAACCAGGACCGGGCCCTCGGCCAGGCGTTCATCGCCGCCGCGCAGGCCTGCGCCGGCCACGGCGACTGCGATCAGGCCAAGGCCAACTGCACCACCGCGCTCAGCGACACGCTCAACGGCCAGGTGAACTTCGACGAGGGCTGGTGGATTCGCGACATGATGCTCCCGTACGCCGGGCGCACCTACACGGCGTCGCAGCCGTTCGCCCCCTCCGCGCCGCTCACCGACGTCTCCTGCGCGCTCGACGTGAAGGGGCTCACCGACGCGGGCAACCGCCGCATGCTGCAGGCCGAGCGCCGCTCCGCGATCCTCAACGAGTACCCGAAGTTCGCGAAGTGGGCGAACGACCAGGTGGCGGTGTGCAAGGCCAACGCGGCCGCCGAGGAGGCCCGGGCCGAGAAGGCCAAGGCCGACGCCGAGAAGCTCGCCGCCGCGGCCACCGCCGCCAAGTCCGCCGAAGAGGCGCGCAAGCAGGCCGAGGAGGACAAGAAGAAGAAGGCCGAGGAGGAGGCGCGCCGGGTGAGGGAGGCCCAGGAGGCGCAGGCGAAGAAGCAGCGCGAGGCCATCGAGGAGGCGAAGAAGCAGCAGGAGGAGGCCGCGCGGAAGAACGCCGAGGCCCAGGAGCGCGCCCGCCTGACCGCCGAGGAGCGCGCTCGCCGCGAGGCCGAGGACCGCGCGGTGAAGGAGCGCGAGGATCGCAAGGCCGCGCTGCGCGCCCAGAAGGAGCAGATGCTCTCGCAGGCCGAGGAGCAGGGGAAGTCGGAGGAGGAGGCCGCCGAGATCCGCCGCCAGAAGCTCCTGCACCAGTTCGCCGAGGAAGAGGCCGCGTCCAAGGACGCCGCCGCCAAGCGCGCGCGGGACCTGCGCCGCAAGGCCGAGGGTATCGCGGTGCCCGACGAGGACGAGCGCTCGCGGGCGAGCCTCGCGGTGGCGGGCGGCGCGGGCTACTCGTCGATCTCCTCCAGCGACGGCTCGGCCTCGGGCGTCGTCGTCGGCGGCCGCCTCGTCGGTCACCTCGGGTTCTGGGGTACCGCGCCGGCGTCGGGCATCGCCAACGGCCTCGAGTTCCGCGTCACCGGCCACTACATGCAGCTCGTCACCGGCGGCACCATGAAGGAGATCGAGGCCGCCGCCACCCTGCGCTACTTCGCCGGGCCCCTGGGCATCGGCGCGGCGGGCGAGTTCCGCCTCTACGACACGACGCTCGGCAGCACGGCGCAATCGTCGACCCGGCCCGCCTTCGGCCCCACCATCGGCATCCAGATGCTCGACACGCCGCACGGGCGCGTGTCGCTGAACGCCATGTGGCTGCCCATCGGCAGCACCACCGACTACAGCCGCGTCTGCGGCGATCTCGAGATCTCGCGCGAGGTCATCATCGTCGACCTCTTCGGCGGCCTGCAGAGCGATGTCGGCACCTCCGGCGCGCCCAGCCGCAGCGGCTGGTTCGTCATGGGCACCCTCGGCATTCGCTGGGGCATGTGAGCGACTTCCGCTCGCGCTGAGCGGAGTCGAAGGGTGCCGAATTCAGCTCACGGATCGGCGGTGATCTGCACCACGCCCGGCGTGAGCTGGTCGGCGTGCGCCTGATCGAGCAGCGCCTGCGAGCCCGGGCTGTTTCGCAACACGGCGTTGAAGGTGCCGATGGCGAAGTGGTTGATGAGCGGCTCGGCCACCTGTGCCTTCGGCGCCGTGGGGCCGCAGCCGTCGTTGAGCACGCTGTCGAGGTTCGTCCCCGGAATCGAGAACTGGGCCGTCTTCGCCAGGGCGGCGAGGTCGAGCTCGCAGAGCACCGAGAAGGTGAAGTGCCCGCCGTGCGTGACGTCGAAGAGCCAGCGCGGCCGCTGGAGCGCCTTCCAGGCGATCGCGGCGTTGGTGTCCCAGTCCAGCGTCTTGTCTTCGTGCGCCGCCTGCAGCATCACCGGAATGCCGACCCCCGCGTCGGCGAGCCCGAGCCACGCGATGTCGGTCGACGTCGGCGCCTGCGGCACGATGACCTTCACCCGGCTGTCCATCGCCGCCACGCGCAGCGAGGTCAGCCCGCCGAAGGAGTGACCGGTGACGCCGAAGCGCTCCGCGTCCACGAGGCCCACGAGGAAGTCGTCGCTCCTCAAGTGGTGGAGGCGGTTCAAGAGGTAGAGCACGTCGGCCGGGCGATCGACGATGCCCTCGGCCGTGTTCTGGAGCTGGTTGCGCACCACGTCGCCGAGCGTGCCCTCCTCGTGGTCGGGCGCGAGCACGACGTAGCCGTGGCTCGCCAGCGGCACCGTGTAATAGGTCGACTGCCAGCGCAGCGCGGCCTGCCCGTGGCTGAAGACCACGACGGGGAAGGGTCCGTGGCTCTTCGCGGGCTCTGCGTCGCGCACCGCGTCGGTGTGCATGAGCGGGAAGTTGGTGCCGGCGTCGGCGATCGCCGCCCGCTGCTCGGGGGGGAAGTACGAGAGGATGTCGTAGTCCACGCCCGGGCCGCCGCGCGTGGCCTGGGTCGCCGGGTACCAGATCTCGGTGACGATCTGCCGCGCGCCGCCATCGGGCTTTCGCCGCCCGGTGTCTTCGTAGATCACCGTGCGCACGCCCACGGGGTAGGGCCCGGGCTTGGAGGGATCGGGCGCGGCATCGGGGCCCGCCGCGGGGAACGGCAGCAGATCGGGATCCTTCTGGGGCGCGGGGCCGCAGGCGACGGCGGCCAGGACGAGGGTGAAGGCGAGGGCGCGGAGGAGCACGGCGGACCCATTAGCGGGAAACGTCGTCACCCGTCCACGTGGGTCCCAGGTCCAGAGGCGCGAGAAGGGTTTCCCGCCGTCAGTGCGCGGGGATGAGGCCGATGCCGATCAGCGCCGGCTTGAGCACTCCGCCGATGCCCTCGGCCACGATGCTGCCCACCGCGATGGTGGTGAGCGTCGTCTCGCCGGTCTTGAAGAGCTTCGGCAGCACGATCCACATCAGCACCCCGCCGAGGAAGAAGGTGATGCCGGTGGAGACGGAGAGCACCATGCCGAGGCCCACGCCGATGGAGTCGGGGAGGACCTTCACCAGCGCCGGCACCCGCTCCGCCAGCGTGTAGGCGACGCCCACCGCCGCGCCGATGAGCAGCCAGGTCAGCGCGCCCGCCGGCAACGCCGCCATGCCCTTCTCGAACATCAGCGCGCTCTGCGCCCACATCTTCGCCACCGGCGCCGCGTGGTGGCCTCCGGTGAGCGACAGCGCCCCGGGCGTGTCGATGTGCTGGAAGACCCACGCCGAGACCAGCACCGCCGGCACGATGGTGAGGATCTGCGTCCAGAACTGGTAGCGCGAGGGTACCTTGAGCCAGCGCCCGTAGACGAGGTCGCCGGTGAGCAGGCCCGCCTGCGCCCCGCTGCCCGCGACGAAGCCCGCGCCGGCCAGGTTCATCGCCGCCGCGCTGCCGCCGAAGGCCGCGCACAGCCCCTGGAGCAGAATGCCCATCACCCGCGCCGGGTTGAACGCCGTCTGCGCCGCCGCGCGTGTCGCGATGACGTTCTGCACCAGCCCGCCGATGGCGATGAGGATCACCACCAACACCAGCGAGAGATCGAACACCGTCACCAGCACCGCGGTCCCGGCCACCACGGTCACCACGCCGAAGATCGCCGTGGCCTTCGACGACAGCATCGGGTCGTCGTCGCCCGCGCCGCTCTCCCCCAACGACATGAGCGAGCGCAGCGCCTCGATCATCGTCTTGCCGTTCAACACGATGGAGGTCAGGCCCGAGGCGACCAGGAAGCCCAGGCCCGGCCAGTAATAGTGGTGCGGCGCGTCCGCCTCCGGGGCCACGCCCGTCATGCCCAGCGCCATCAACGCGATCGCGCCGAAGAGGAAGCCCACGCAGGTGCGCAGGCCCATCAGGTACGAGCCGCCGACCGAGAACGGCGACGACCAGGCGATGCTCGCGCCCCAGGCGGTGAGCCCGGCGATGGGGATCTCCGCTGGCCACCACGCGAAGCCCTGGTCGTCGTTGCCGATGACCACGATCACCATGGAGAGGAAGGTGACGAGCAGGTACTTCGGCTGCTTCGGGTCGCCGTGCTCCACCAGCGCGGTGATCACGCTCTGCACCGCCTTCGAGCCGGGCCAGGGCAGGGTGTCGCGCAGGATCAGCATGCGCCGCAGCGGCACCACCATCACCATGCCCACCAGGCTCGACACCAGCCCGAAGGCCACCATCTGCCAGAAGGTGTACGGCGCGCCGGTCATCGACTTGGCGGCGTAGAAGTTGGCGATGAAGCCGAAGCTGCCGCCCGCCGAGCCCATGGTGGAGACCACCACCATCTCGCCCACGGTGATCTTCGTCGTGGTCCAGAAGAAGAAGGCGAAGAAGACCAGCGCGGCGATGGTCGGCCCCTCCTCGATCACGCCGAAGGAGAGCGTCAGGTAGGAGTTCATCGCGCACAGCATCACCGACAACACCAGTCCGGCGGCAACCGCGCGGGCGGTGACCGGGCTGTTTTGGGGCGGTCCGGAGCCGGCGGCGGGCTGGACGGGCGCGGCGGTGTCGGCGGGCGAGGTGGCGGCGTCGGACATGAGAAGGGCGCGCAGCGTAGGTCTCGCCGCGCGCCCCACCAAGACCGATTCCGCTCAGGACTTCCGTGCCGTCACGGCGTGAGCGTGAAGTTCTGGTTCACCGAGCCCGAGGCCGCCACGGTCACCGACTGCGTCACCGGCTTGTAGCCGGCCTTCGAGGCGGTGATCTCCCAGGTGCCCGCGGGCAGCGTGTTGCTGAAGGTGTAGGTGCCGTTGGCCGCCGTGGTGGTCATGAACAGGCCGTGGTTGATGCTGAGGGCCACGTTCGCCATCGGCGCGTTGTTGTTCGAGCCGTCGAACACGCTGCCGGAGACGTTGCCCGACCCCGGGTTCGCCCCGATGTAGACGATGTAGTGCGCCGCCGCCTTGGTGATGGCGCCCCGCGTGTCGGCGTTGACCAGGTGGAAGGCCCAGATGCCGTCGGGCGTGTTGGAGAGGATCACCTGCTTGTTCGAGGTGAAGTTGTTGGGGTTCACCACCGGCACCGTGTCGGCGTAGTGATCGAGCACGAAGTAGTAGCCCGAGAAGTTCGAGTCGGCCTGCGGGTTGGTCCAGTTCAGCGCGATCGCCGGGGTGCCTCCCCAGCTCTTCTGCGTCGGGTGGCTGGGCGAGGCGATGGTGGGCGCCAGCGTGTTCACCAGCACCACCTGCGTGGCCTTCACCGTGCCCACGTTGAAGGCCGAGTCCACCGACACGATGTGGACGTAGTTCGCGCCCTGCCCGAGCTGCGCGGCGGGCACCTGAATCGTCTCCGCCTGAATCAAGGTGCCGTTGCCGGCGGCCGAAGACGGCAGGGTCGACGCGCTGGTGGAGAGCTTCCAGTAGTAGCCCACCAGCGAGGGGAAGGGCTTGCTCCAGGCGAGGAACCAGTCGCCCAGCCCGTCGTTGTACCACTTGGTCTGCTCGGGGTGGCTGCCGGAGACCAGATCGAGGGGCGGCATCGGCGAGGTGCGCGAGTTGCCGGCGATGGTGCCGGAGAAGAACTGGTTGGTGGTGCCGCGCAAGAGCTTCACCCGCCCGTTGCCGCCGGTGGGAGAGGCGCCCGCGCCCGAGGCCTGAATCACCCCGGTGCCCGAGATCTGATTGGCCGCGATGAGCACGCCGCCGCCCGACGCGCCTGCGCCGGTGGAGTTCGAGGTGATCTGCCCGTTGACGGTGACCGTGTCCGCGATGAGCTGCACCAGGCCGCCGCCCTTGTTGCTGGAGGTCCACTGGCTGCCCATGCTGATGGAGAGATCGTCGTCGCGATCGTAGATGGACCCGGCGCTCTGGCTCGAGAGCGTGCAGCTGCGCGTGCCGCCCCACCAGCTGCAGTAGGCCGAGGCGCTCGTGCCCGAGTAGGACGCACCGCTGGTCCCGTACGACGAGCCCGAGCCGGAGCCGCCCGTGACCGTGCAGTAGCAGGTGCTGCCGCTCAAGTAGCTGCAACAGCTCGAGCCGCTCGTGCTGCCCTGCCCGCGGGTGTCCGTGCCGAGGTCGTTGGCGTTGATGTTGGTGTTCGAGTCGAGGGTGATGGTCTTGGCGCGGAGCTTCAGGATGCCGGTGGGGCCGACCTTGAGCTGGCCCAGGTTCCTCACCGTGACCGAGTTCGAGTACTTGAGATCACCCTCCAGCGTCTGCGTCGTGCCGTCGATGACCAGGTCGTTCTGGGTGCAGGCTCCCTTGTAGCACTCGTACAGGCAGCTCACGCCCGCGTCCCAGCCCGAGCCGGTCGAGGTGCAGGCCTCCGGCACGTTGCCGTTGCAGCGCGTCGCGCCCGCGGTGCAGGGACCGGTGCACACGCCCGCGCTGCAGGAGACGGGGCAGGTCTGGTTGTAGAGCCACGCGGTGCCCGAGGCGTTGCAGATCTCGATGTTCGCGCCGTTGCAGCGCACGGTGCCGGCGCTGCACGCGGCCGCGGCGGTGCACGCCCCGTTGCTGCACGCTTGCGGGCACAAGGACGTCGTGTACCAGTTGCCGTTGGCGTCGCAGGTCTCCACCGCGGGGGTCGAGGCCGAGCAGCGCTTCGCGCCGGCCGCGCACTTGGCCACGCCGCAGGCCGTCGCCGGAGCGGCGCAGGTCTGGCCGCCGGTGCAGGCCACCGGGAGCGACCAGTCGGTGCAGCCCGAGCCGAGCGTCACGCAGGTCTGCTGCTGGCCGCCGGAGGTGCAGCGCGTCTGGCCCACCGTGCACTGGTTGGTGCAGGACGAGGTGGTGACGCAGGTGCCGCCGCTGCAGGCCGTTCCCGCGCCGCACGACGCCTGGAGCACCCAGTCGGTGCAGCCGCTGGCGAGCGTCTGGCACTTCACCGGCGCGCCCGAGGAGGCGCACTGGGTCGCGTTGAGCGTGCACTGATCGACGCAGGAGGCCTGGCACACCCCGCCGGAGCAGGTCTGCGCGCCGCAGGTGTTGGCCACCCCGAAGACGGTGCAGCCCGAGCCGGTGTCCCGGATGCAGGTGCGCACGCCGCCGGTGTCGCAGATGGAGACGCCGAGGGAGCAGAGATCCACGCAGCCGGACCCACCGCCGGTGCCGCCGCCCGTCGCGCCGCCGCCCGTCGCTCCGCCGCCCGTCGCTCCGCCGCCCGTCGCTCCGCCGCCCGTCGCTCCGCCGCCGGTGCCACCGCCCATCGCGCCACCGGTGCCGCCGCCAGCGCCGCCGCCGGTGACGGTGCCCACGCAGGTGAGCATCGCGCCGCAGAACTGGCCGGTGACGGTGCAGTCGACGCAGGCCGCGCCCTTGCCACCGCACACCGCGTTGAGCCCGTTGTTGGGCGGCGTGATGCACTGGCCGTTCAAGCAACAGCCGGCGCAGGTGTCGGGGCCGCAGGCGCCAGAGGCACCGCCGGTGCCGCCGCCCTGGCCGCCTCCGGTACCGTTGCTCGGCGGGCTGCCGCAGGCCGCGAGGACCATCGCCGCGGTGAGGAAGAGGGTCAGTCGAAGTGCGCGCATGTCGTGTGCTCTCGGGAAAGAGGGGGCCAGATGGCTTACACCCAAACCCCGCCCCGAGTGCAAACCCCTCGGCGTATTTCAGCCGGCGGGTGGCGTGCTCCGCGGCGGGACCGGCGGCAGCCCCAGCTCGGCGCGAATGCGGGAGAACTCAGGCGTCCACTGCCCGGCTCGATCGCGCACCGTGAGGGTCTCGCGCGCGGGCTCGCGCGGCGGCCCTTTGCGGAAGGTGTCCAGGCGCAGCAGCACCGGCTTCCCCTCGCGGGGCACCACGTCGATCCAGCGCTCGTGCGAGAGCCCCACCGCGCGCGCCGCCGGAGCGATGCGCGGGCCGACCAGCGCGTTCGCCTCCAGCACCATGACGCCGGCCGGGGCCAGCCAGCGCGAGGCGGCCTCGAGGTACGCCTCCACGCCGCCGTGGTGCTCGAAGCGGCTGTGGGCGATGCCGTCCTCGGGCGACTCCGTGCCGGAGCCGCGGGGGAAGTAGGGCGGGGTGCCGGTGATGAGATCGAAGCTCGGCCCCTCGAGACCGCGCGCCTCCAGCGCCCTCGCATCGCGCAGATCTCCCTCCACCACCCGGCACCGCTCCTCCACGCCGTTCCACGCGATGGAGCGCCGCGCCAGCGCCGCGCGCTCCGCCTGGGCCTCGAGCCCCACCGATCGCACCGCCGGGAGCCTCCAGGCGATCATCAAGAGCACGCTCCCCAGGCCGGTGCCGAGATCGAGGTGCGTCTTCGCTCCAATGGCCTCGCCCGCGGCCGCGCCCACCCACGCCGCGAGCAGATCGTCGACGCTCCAGCGGTGGCCCTTGAGGAACTGGAAGATGCGCCACTCGCCCGAGAGGTAGCAGAGGTCTTCGCCCTCGCCCGGCTCGAGCTCGGGTCGGCCGTCCGCGCCCCGCGGCTTCGGGCCCGGAGGCACCCACCCGGCAGGGCGGCGGGGAAGGCGGGTGACGCCGCTGGCGCGCCCTCGGACTGGAGCGGAGCTCACGCGCTCAGCTCAGGCTGAAGAACGAGCGGATGCGCTTCACCAGATCCGCCGACGCGTTGGCCTGCCGCAGCTTCGCCCCCTCGGCGTCGAGGCCTTCCTTCACCGCGAGCAGCTCCACCTGCCGCTTGGCCAGGAGCTCGGCGAGGTGCCGCGCCAGCTCGGGCCGGGCCTCGAGGATCTTCCGGAAGGCCTCCTTGTCGAGGCGGAAGCACTCCACGTCGGTCTCCGCCACCACGGTCGCCGAGCGCGGCGCGCCGGTCAGAAGGCCCATCTCGCCGAAGAAGGTCTGGTTGCGCAGCTTCGCGACCTCCTTCTGCAGTTCGCCGTCGGTGACGCGAATCGACGCCGTGCCGTCCTCCACGATGTAGAGCCAGTGCGCCTCGGCGCCCTGCTTGGTGATGGTCTCGCCGCGGGTGAAGGGCGCGTACTTGAGCAGGGGCGCCAAGGCCTCGCGCTCCTGCCCCGACAGGCTCTGGAACAGATCGATCTGCTCGAGGAGCGCCCTGCGCCGCGCGTTGTCGCGCTGGGCCTTCTCCTGCTGGTGCGCGGCGTCGTCCTGGTGCACGAACACGGCGTGCGCGGGAATGGCCGGCTTCATGCCGGTGCGGTGGAGCGCGAAGAAGATGCGGGTGCGCACCTCGGAGTCCGTCGGGTCGTCGGCCGCCAGATCCGTCAGCCAGTAGCGCATCGCGTACTTCCCGGCCGACTCCGTCATCTCCATGAAGACGCAGTTGGGCGCCGGGTCGGTCGCCACGCGCTCGATCTTCACCCCGCGGAACGCGTTCTGCACCGCCTCGATGACGTCGCTCGGCTGGTGGCGGTAGTCGACGCTGAAGTACACCCAGCGGCGCCACAGCTTGGGCTGCCCCTGCCGCCGCCCCAGCACCGTCACCTGGTTCTTCATCAGCATCGAGTTGGGGACCAGCACCGTCTCCCAGTTGCGCGTCTCCACGCTGGTGTAGCGCCAGCGAATGTCGACCACCCGCCCGGTGATGTCGCCGGTCTTGATCCAGTCGCCGACCTCGACGGAGTTGTCGATCTGCAGGGCGAGGCCGCCCGCCACGTTGCTGATCACGTCCTGCAGGGAGAAGCCGAGCACCGCGGTGAAGACGGCGCTGGTGGCGATGATGCCCGAGAGGTTCACGCCCTGGCGGCTGGCCACCGTGACGCCGATGCCGACGGACAGGAGCGCCACGATGACGTCCTCCACGATGCGCGGCACCGTGAGGCGCACCCTCGGGAGCAGCACGTCGAACAAGAGCGCCGCCCCCGCTCCCACGAAGCAGACCGCCGCGAAGATGAGCGAGGGCGTGCGCACGTCGCTCGCGACCGGTGAACCCTGGGCCTCCATCGCCGCCGCCACCGTCACCAGGATGAGGTGCATCGACAGGAAGAAGGCCAGCGTCCGGAAGCGGAAGGACTTGGTGCCCATGGCCCGGCCGAGGAACAGGGTCAGCGCGAACAGGCCCAACAGCCAAGCCGTACGGGCCAGCTGGGCCTCGCTCCACCAGGCGTCGAAGAAATTCATCGGAGGACGGACCCTAGCCGACCCCGCCGTTCCCGTCGTTCGCCCTGAACGAAAGAGCGGAGCTTCGCCTCACCCGCAGTCGGCGCCCTGGGTCTCCGGCGCCATCAGCGCGCGGGCGACGATCACGATCGCTGCCACCAGCGGCACCGTCCGGCGAAGCAGGGCCGTCGCCTTCGGCCAGCGCGCCCAGGCGTTCGCCCCGAGCTGCACCGCGAAGAGCGCCGGCCCGCTGCCCAGCGCGAAGGCCAGCATCAGCACCGCCCCGTTGAGCCCCGAGCCCGAGGCCATCGCCGAGACGAAGAAGCCGTAGAGCAGCCCGCAGGGCAGGAAGGGCGTCGCCGCGCCCAGGAGCAGGGCCCGCCCCCACGGCGGCAGCCGCGCCCCCGCCCGCGCCAACACGCCCGACACCCGCGCCACCCCGGGCAGCGGCTTCAGGTGGCGCCCGAGCTCGAACGCGCTCATCACCAGCCCCAACGCCATCACCCACGGCAGCGCCCGCTGCACGTCGACCGTCAGCACCCGCGCCAGCCCGCTGCCGGCCGCGCCGAGCACGAGGCCCACGAGCGCGTACGCACTCGCCCGCCCGCCCTGCCACGCCAGCGAAACTGGTAGGCCGCTCCCTCCTCCCGCGGGCGGGACGGCGCAGGCCAGCGGCCCACACATGAGCGCGCAATGGAGGCTCCCAGTAGCGCCGGCAATGAGGGTGGCCGTCGAGCCAGTGACGAGTTCAAAGCAATTCATGCGAGTCTGTCCGTGTATCAGTTACATGCAGAATAGTTCCGAATGACCGACCTCAACGCCACCCAAACTGCGTCTCCGTCGCCCGCGCCGCGCATGGCGCCAGGGAAGTGCGTCCACTGCAAGAGCCCGGTGCCGGAGGGCGCGGCGAACCCGGAGTTCTGCTGTCACGGCTGTGAAGCCGTGCACGGTCTTCTCACCGCCCAGGGGCTGACGCGCTACTACGACCTGGCGGGGACCCAGGTCAGCCCGGCCGCGACGCCCGGCGCCTCGCGCAGCCTCACCTGGCTCTCCCCTCTGGTGGAGCGGGCGGAAGGGCAGGGGCAGAACGTCTGCTCCCTCTCCGTCGACGTCCAGGGCATTCACTGCGCCGCCTGCGTGTGGCTGATGAACGAGACCTTCAAGCGCGAGCAGGGCGCGGTGGAGATCACCGTCAACCCCGCGCTGGGGAAGGTGCGCCTGTTGTGGAAGAAGGGAGAGGCCGATCTCGCGGGGTGGGTGCGGCGGGTCGAGGCCTTCGGCTACCAGTTCGGGCCGGCGCGCAAGAAGGCCACCCGGCGCTCCATCGATCTGCCGCTGCGCCTCGGCCTCTCGGCGGCGCTCACCCTCAACGTGATGCTGTTCTCGTTGAGCTTCTACTTCGGGCTCGCCTCGGCGGAGAACGAGGCCTTCACCCTCTTCACCTGGCTGTCGGTGGCGCTCACCACCGCGGTGGTGCTCATCGGCGGCTGGCCCTTCTTCGTCGCCGCCTGGCGAGGCCTGAAGAGCCGCGTGCTGCACCTCGACCTGCCGATCGCGGTGGGCATCGTGCTCGTCTACTCCGCCTGCATGGTGCAGGTCGGCGCCAGCGGGCGGGGCGATCTCGCCTACTTCGACACCCTCAACACCTTCATCACCCTGATGCTGCTCGGCCGCTTCCTCCAGGAGCGCGTGGTGGAGAAGAACCGCCGCTACCTCCTCGAGGACGACGGCGCCGACTCCATCGTGGCCCGCAGGGTCGAGGGCGAGCGCCTGGTCTCCATCGCCGCGCCGCTCATCAAGGCCGAGGACCTGCTCCTGGTCGCCCCGGGCGATCTGGTGCCCGTCGACGCCACGCTGGTCGAGCCGAAGGCCGCCGTCAGCACCGACTGGATCACCGGCGAGCCGACCCCGCGCGAGCTGTCGAGCGGCGCCGACGTCGAGGCCGGCAGCTTCAACGCCGGCACCACCGCCTTCCACGTGGTGGCGAAGACCGACTTCGAGCGCTCGCAGCTGGTCTCGATGCTGCGCGCCGCCCCGCGCGCCACCACCCCCGACGAGCCGGGTCACCAGAAGCTGTGGAACGTGCTCGCCAAGGGCTGGGTGATCGGCGTGCTCACCCTCGCCGCCGCCGGCTTTCTGCTCTGGCTGCCGAAGGGCTTCTTGCCCGCGATGAACGTGGCCGCCGCGCTCCTGGTCGTCACCTGCCCGTGCGCCATCGGCCTGTCGATTCCCCTGGCCTACGAGCTCACCCTCACCCGCCTGCGCCGCCTGGGCTTCTTCGCCCGCTCGCCCGACCTCCTCGACCGCCTCACCCGGGTGAAGAAGCTCGTCTTCGACAAGACCGGCACCCTGACCCTCGGCCGCCTCGAGCTCACCCGCCCCGAGGAGCTGCTCGCCTTGGACCCCGCCACCCGCGACGTGGCCTACAACCTCGCCGTCCGCTCCTCGCACCCCGTCTCCTCGCTGGTGGCCCGCGAGCTGGCGAAGCAGGGCGCCCGCTACGACGCCTCCGCCCAGGTCACCGAGGTGCAGGGCAAGGGCATGGAGTGGAAGAGTGGCGGCGCCCTCTGGCGCCTCGGCCGGAGCGAGTGGGCCGCGCCGCTCGCCGCGCCCCGCCGCACCGCGCTCGCCAAGGACGGCCTCGAGCTCGCCTCCTTCCTCACCGCCGAGGTGCTGCGCCCCGACGCGAAGAAGGAGCTCTCCCGCCTGATGAGCCACGGCTACGAGGTGTGGCTCCTCTCCGGCGACTCCAACGACCGGGTGCGCGCCCTGGCCGAGAAGCTCTCCATCCCCACTGAGCGCGCCATTGGCCAGCTCCGCCCCGAGGACAAGGCCAGACAGGTCGAGCTGCTCGACCGCCAGGACACGCTCTACCTCGGCGACGGCGTCAACGACGCGCTGGCCTTCGAGCGCTCGCTCGCCGCCGGCACCCCCGCCATCGATCGCCCGGTGATGCCGGGGCGCTCCGCCTTCTTCCTCGTCGGCGAAGGGTTGTCTCAAATCAAGGCCGCGCTCGCTCGATCGGAGCATCTGCGCGTCGTCGTCCGACGAGTGCTCACCGTGTCTCTTGCCTACAACGTCTTCGCCGTTGCCTCGTGCCTGCTCGGGCACATGACGCCTCTGACGGCCGCGATCAGCATGCCGCTGTCGACGCTGACGTTGCTCGGGATCACGGTCGCCAGCCTCAAGGACTCAAAGAACTCGTCGAATGTCGCAGAGGGACGCTGATGAACGTGCTCGTGTTGCAGGTCTTCGTCAGCTTGATGCTCGTAGCCGGCTCGGTCGTGCTCTTCATCTACACGGTGAAGGCGCGAACTCTCGAGCATTCCGACCGGCTGGCCCTCGTTCCGCTCGAGGATGATGTGGTTGCGCCCAGGAACCCGCCCAAGCCGTCCGGAGCGGAATCGGGGGCGCCCTCGCAGTCACAACCAGCACGCAATTCGTAGCCCTGGAGTGCAGGACATGCAGACTCAACGCATCGAGTACGACGACGTCGTCGTACGGAAGTTCATGTTCGCGTC